>JBFLGC010000062.1:0-13900 GCA_041859945.1 Tetragenococcus sp. | reverse complement strand
GTGGAGTCCTTTGAGAAGATCGTCAATGATCGTTTGCTCATGCATGACCCAAACAAAGACGATGTTCTGAAACTGTGAATTTGCTAAAAAAGAATTTAATAAAAACTGGCTATTTTTTAGGACCATTTTTTTATTTTCTTCACTAAAAACCCAAGGATCCATGAACCAACACCAGTCACCATCAAGAAAAACAGCCTTTTCTAGTTTTTTTTGACCAAATATTTGCCTAGCGTCGATTTCCCGATTCCCATAGGCCCACCAATGAAGATCAACCGTTTATTGTTCATTTAGCTCAATCTCTTTTTTTAAAATCATGTGTATCACCAGTTTCAGCTAAAGTTCTAAGCCAGGATCGGCATTCAATGACATATCGGCCAGATCTTCTTTTCGCTTGATATGAGCAGCCGCACCGATCATGGCAGCATTGTCCCCACATAAACGTAACGGGGGGAACAACAAAGACACATTGGGCAATTCTTGTGCCATCTTATCCGTCAAACGTTCGCGTAAGCCCTGATTAGCTGCGACACCACCGGCCACGATTAATTGCTCCACAGGATATTTTTGACAAGCGCGCATCGTTTTAGCCACTAAGACATCGAGGACACTTGCTTGAAAACTAGCAGCCAAATCTGATATGGACAAGGCTTCACCACGTTGCTCAGCATTATGGACTAGATTAATAAAGGCACTTTTCAAGCCGCTGAAACTAAAGTCAAAATTGTCTTCATGGACCATCGCCCGTGGGAAATCATAGACATCTTTTCCGGTATGTGCCAAGGCATCGATTTCTTTGCCACAAGGATAGGTCAAACCTAAGACACGACCTACTTTATCATAAGCTTCACCAGCGGCATCATCACGGCTTTCCCCAATGATGTCATAACGGCCATCTGCTTTCATATAAACCAATTCAGTATGACCACCACTAACTAAAAGAGACATCAAAGGAAACTTTAAAGGGGCCACAAAACGAGCCGCGTAAATATGACCAGCCATATGATTGACCGGAATAAGTGGTAGGTCATGGGCCCAGGAAAAGGCTTTGGCTGCTGAGATCCCGATCAATAAAGAACCGACTAAACCTGGTCCTTGAGTAACGGCCACCGCATCTAAATCGCCTGCCGTAACTTCGGCTTCATTCATGGCTTCAGTGATACATAAGGTGATCTGCTCGACATGATGACGACTAGCCAGTTCTGGCACCACCCCACCAAAACGTTTGTGACTTTTGATTTGTGAGGCGATGACATTACTTCTGATTTTACAGCCATCTTCAATGACGGCCACACTGGTTTCATCACAACTGCTTTCAATTGCTAAAATCAATTCACTCATTCTTTTTTATGTTCCTACTTTCTTTACCATCACAAGCGCATCTTCGACCGGTGAGGCGTAATAATCTTTACGTTGTGACATTTCTACAAAACCTTTTTTTAAATAAAACCGGCGTGCTGATTGATTGGAACGCCGTACTTCCAGTAAGATCCGGCGAAAAGGTTCTTCTGAAGCACGCTTGTCCAACTCGCAGAATAAAATCGTCCCATAGCCATTTTTTTGGTAGTTATCAGCCACACAAAAATTATAGATCTCGATTTCATCTAAGAATGTGTGATAACCCAAAAAACCGATGATTGCGTCTGTTTCGATCAAGAAATAGTCACTAAATTCGCTTTTGATATCCTCATAGAATTGTTGGACTGTCCAAGGCGAGCCATGATCATAACTTGCCCTAGCGACACGAAAAAGTTCTGTCGCTAAAAAATGTGGCTCATAAAAATGTTTCGTCTTTATCTGCTTCATTTGATCGGTTTCACCATATCTAAGGCATCCTCGTTTCCTTCACTGTAATAAGCCACCAGTGTCTGACGCGTATCAAAACCTAGTTTTTGATAGAGACTTTGAGCCGTGAGATTAGTGATACGTACTTCAAGTGACATCGTCTGACATTCATTTTCTAGAGCAAATTTTTCCGCTTCTTCGATCAACAAACTCGCTAAGCCACGCCGTTGATACTCGGGCAAAATGGCAATATTAGTGATATGTCCATCATTTTCAGAAACGCGCAAGCCCAAAAAGCCAACGATTTCTTTCTGATGTAAAATAGCAATATAAAAATGGAGCGTATAAGCATATAGTTCCGATAAAAAAGCACTTTTGGACCAAGGAACTTGGCCCTCATAAACCAGGCGCTCGATATGTAACAAAGCGTCAATATCGGTAGGAAATATTTCTCTTATCAGATAGTTCTCATTACCGATGCGATGGGCTTGCTCATAATAGCCTTCTTTTTCTTTCCAATAATAGGGAAAGAAAAATCGTTTAAATTTTTTCCACATAACTTTCTTCTCCGCTGTGATGATGGGCTAGCCATTTTTCTTCTGCTTCAACAAGTTTCAAATAGCGTGGTAAAAAGTTATCTATATCAGCCTCAGGCATTTTCTTTTGGCCTAATTCAGCCAAAACTACCCCAGATGGATAATTCCATGACGGTACTTGGTTAAAAACGGCATCAGGAAGACCACTGATCAATTGGTCTTTGAACTTTTCTATATCCGTACCAACAAAATAAACCTTTCGCCCGCGTAATTTTTCGATCAAAGTTTCTATGGCAAGATGTTGATCCGGCACCACATTGACCAACTTTTGGTCTTGCCACTGATAGGCACCGGCATAGACATTTTTACGTCTCGCATCAAAAAAAGGGACGATCCAGCCTGGTTGATCAATGCAATTTGCGGCCAAAATTTCAAGACTAGAAACACCGACCAGTTCACAATTTAAAGTCGCCGCCAACGTTTTAGCAGTTGTTACAGCGATCCTAAGTCCGGTATAAGAGCCCGGTCCTTGTGCTACCACGATCCGGTCCAATTCTTGTGGCTGCCAGCTTATTTGCTCCATCAAACTTTGGATCGCTGGCATCAAAGTCTGACTGTGCGTCCGATTCACCATGGTCTGGATCTGTGCCAAAACTTTATCGTTCTCCATGATCCCTACTGCCATCGTGGTATTTGACGTATCAAATGCTAATACTTTCATCCCAATTCTCCTCATCCTTACAAACTCTTCCTTATTTTACCTCAAAATGTCAGTAATTTCACGGATTTTTGCATTCTTACTAAAAACCCTGCTTTTAGACGATCGTTTATAAGTTGATCGAACTTGTCGTTGATTCTCCACTATTTACTATACATTGACCGAACCTGTCGTTGATTCTCCACTATTTACTACACATTGACCGAACTTGTCGTTGATTCTCCACTATTTACTACACATTGACCGAACTTGTCGTTGATTCTCCACTATTTACTATACATTGGCTGGACTTGTCGTTGATTCTCTCTGATCGATGATAGCCTACGCCAATCTGTCAGTGAATTCGCGCTGATTTGTTAAGTCAGATTGCTCAGTAAATCATAAGATCGCCACTGTGATCACACCATAAATGAAAGACTTACCAGCCCTAAATAAATAAGGTCGGTAAGCCTTTTGATTTAAGCTTTTATGCGAGTCGAATCTCTTAAGATAAGTTCCGTTGCTAGGGTGATTTTCCGAGTTACTGGGGCTTCTTCTTTAGTCAATTCTAAGATCGTATTGACGGCAAGCTCGCCCATCCACTCGGTATAGACACGAATAGTCGACAAGGCTGGGCTGACGTATTTTGCCACGCTCATATCATTAAAACCAATAACAGAAATATCTTCGGGAATGCGCATGCCAAATTCCTGAATGGCCCGCATGGCACCGATCGCTAAAGCATCATTGGAAGCAAATAAAGCACTTGGCAAATCGTCGGTCGCTGCTAAAAAAGTTTTAGTAGCTTGATAACCGCCTGCCACGGTAAAGGCTCCACTAAAATGATACTTTTCTTGATACAATTTCAAGCGCATCAGATGATCTTTGAAAACATAAAAACGGGGGTCGGAAATCTCATGATGGCTTTCTTTAGTATATTCGATCCCTGATAAGATGCCGATTTTCTCATGACTTTCACGAATAAAATGGTCGATCACAAGTTCCACGCTTTGCTTGAAATCGACGACCAAACAATTTTGATTGCGGATCGTATCGTTGGAATCGACAAAAAGTAAGGCACCTGTTAGTTTTTCTAAAAGCTTACTTTGCTTTTGATCAAATTTACCCAAGGCGATCGTACCCGCTACTGCTTCATCAGAGAGTTCATGTAAATTTTCTTTGACTAAACGGATACCTAATTCTTCTGCTCTTTTTTCGATCCCTAGCCGAATTGCCAAATAATACAGATCTTGCAACTCTTCTTCGCTATCGTACCACTGCACGAGGCGTAAAGCGGCTTGTGCATGTTTTTTTTGTTTATGCTTGGTATAATTCAAAGCTTCAGCTACTTCAAAAATCTTTTGTTTGGTGTCTTGCCCTACGGAAAGATCAGGATCATAGTTGAGTACCCGCGAAACAGTCGCAGGTGAAACGCCAGCTTTTTCGGCAATATCTTTAATAGTAGCCATGTCTTCTCCCTCCCTTTTTCCGTTTTACAAGGTATCGATAAATGTAGCAAAACCTGCTTGACCAGTGGCATCACGTTTAAAGACCCCGGCATCTTCTAAGACACGAGCAAATACTTTTCCGACCTCTTTTTCGACGATCCTATGCACATTTGCTGCATCGATCGAGTGGTCAGCTTTGATCTTATCAGCCCAAGGGATATGATAGTCGGCAATATTATTGGCTTCATCCAATAAATACTTTTCAACTTCACGAAGTTCTGGTTTCAAGCGTGGTGGTAAAACAGCCAAGCCCATGACTTCGATCAAGCCGATATTTTCTTTTTTGATATGTTGGACATCTTGATGAGGATGGAATATTCCATCTGGAAATTCTGTGGAAACATTATTATCACGCAAGACAAGGTCCACTTCAAACAAATCGCCGTTTCTGCGAGCGATCGGCGTGACCGTATGATGCGGTGTGCCATCAGCTGAAAAAGCATTGATCGCAAGCTCCGGTGCAGAATAATCATTCCAAGTCAAACGCACGTAATCGCACGCTTCGACTAATTCTTTAGTATCGGTGGCTTGCAGGCGAATGACAGACATAGGCCACTTCACGATGCCAGCTGTGACAGCCGGAAATTTAGCTAAAGTAAATTGCTTTTCGATCGGTGCCTTCGCCATCGCAAAAGTGTGGTGTCCGCCTTGATAATGGTCATGAGATAAAATCGAACCACCCACGATCGGCAAATCCGCATTAGAACCTACAAAATAATGTGGAAAAACATCGATGATCGCAAGCAACCTCTCAAAAGTTTGTTTACTGATCTTCATCGGGCGGTGTTCTTCGGCCAAAATAATGCAATGTTCATTGTAATAAGCATAAGGTGAATATTGGAAGCCCCAAGATTCGCCATTAAGATTCATCCGAATGATGCGATGGTTGGTCCGCGCTGGAAAATTACTGCGTCCTTTATAGCCTTCGTTTTCCATACAAAGTTGGCATTTAGGATAATTTACTGCTGTGGCATTGCGAGATGCTGCAATATCTTTAGGATCTTTTTCCGGCTTGGATAAATTGATGGTAATCTCTAAATCCCCATATTCAGTCTTAGCTGGGAAAATAATATTTTTAGCAATGGCTCGTGTTTTGATATAGTCATTTTCTTTACACAATTCAAAAAAGTAATCGGTCGCCTCTTGCGGACTTTTACTATAATGTTGCGCAAACAAAGCATTGACGACAGAAGGCGGAGGCGTCAATAGATCCGTGATTTGTCCTTCTAAAATTTCGCGTTCATAAAGTGCATCACCGATGACACCATTTGCTTTCGCTTTGGCGACCAAGACATCCAAAAGTTCCGTCGATGACTCTTTGACCGCGCGAACTTCGCTTTCTGCCAACTGATCTTCACCAATGAGCGCCAACAAGCGATTTTGTAAATACAAGCGATCGAGTTCCATCCAACCGCCAGATTTAATAGCTAGCGTGGTAAAGTCTGTGATTGTTTGACTAATAGACATGATTAAAACTCCTTTCCATAAAACAAAAACTCACTGAAATTCAGTGAGTTCTTGGTCACTGTTCTACTTATTTATCGTCATAACCATTGGGATGTGTGACATGCCAATTCCAAGCTGTTTTGATGATTTCTTTGACATCCGTATACTTAGGCTCCCAGCCTAAGATAGCTTTAGCTTTGGCACTCGAAGCCACCAAAGTACTGGGATCGCCGGCCCGACGCGGTGCCACTTTGGCAGGAATTTCTTTACCGGTCACGCTCCGTGCTGCTTCAAGCATTTCTTTTACTGAATAGCCATTGTTACTGCCCAAATTAAAAATACTACTTTCGTTACCTGCTTTGAGATATTTCAAAGCCAAGATATGAGCTTCGATCAAATCTTCTACTTGCACATAGTCACGCACACAAGTCCCATCTGGTGTATCGTAATCATCGCCAAAGATAGCTAGTTCGGGACGTTCACCTAAAGCCACCTGTAAAATGATCGGTACCAAATGCGTTTCCGGACCATGATCTTCGCCGATCGAAGCATCTTCTTTAGCCCCAGCTACATTGAAATAACGCAGTGCGACATAACGCATGCCATAAGCATTGTCACACCATTTCATCATTTTTTCCATCATCAATTTGCTTTCGCCATAAGGATTTTTCGGATTGGTCGGCGTCGTTTCTGTAATGGGATCTTCTTCTGGTTCACCAAAAGTTGCGGCTGATGATGAAAAGACGATGTGTTTGACCTCATGTTCTTTCATGACTTCCAATAAGATTTCCATCCCGTAAACATTATTGTTGAAATATTTCAAAGGCTTTTCAACAGATTCTCCCACTAAAGAACTAGCCGCAAAGTGCATCACACTGTCGATGGGTTCTTTATCAAAAACTGCCGTGACAAATTTCTTATCGCGAACGTCGCCTTCATAAAAACGCGCTTTTTCATGAACAGCTGCCCGATGTCCAGTCAATAAATTATCGATCACGACCACATCATAACCTTGATCGATCAATTTATCGACAGCATGTGAACCAATGTAACCTGCGCCACCTAATACTAAAATTGCCATATTCTATCACTCTTTCTTTTATAATTTACGTGCTCCATCATCGATACTTGCTTTGTAAATATCTGTTTGATAGCCGATCTTTTCTAAATATTGAGCAGAAACTTTTTCAACAAAATCATCCCACTCCGTATTTTTGACAAGTGCGATCGCACAACCACCAAAACCCGCGCCAGTCATGCGAGCGCCTAAACTTGCCGGGTGATCTTGGGCCGCTTTGACCAAGGTATCCAGTTCCACGCCAGTCACTTCATAATCTTTTTGTAAAGATTCATGGGAAGCATCGAGTAGTTTCCCAAATTGGAACAAATCGCCGGCTTCTAAAGCTGTCTTCGCTTTTAAAGTCCGTTGATTTTCAGTCACCGCATGTTTCGCGCGTTTGATCAACGTAGCATCACCGATCAGATCCGTATTGGCAAAGAACGTCGCCTCATCTAGTTCGCCTAAAGACTTGATAGCAAGCTTTGTTTGCAGACGTTTTAAAGCTTCTTCACATTCACTACGGCGTTCGTTATACTTGGAATCTGCTAATTCACGACGCTTGTTGGTGTTCATGATGGCAATGACATAGTCCCCAAATTCAGCCGGGACCACTTCATAGGCCAAGGTATTGGTATCTAGCAATAACGCATGATCCTTTTGTCCCATCCCGATCGCAAATTGATCCATGATGCCAGAGTTGACCCCAATAAATTTATTTTCGACTGTTTTACCGATTTTGACTAAATCAAGCATTTCAATGTCCATATCAAACAAATCCCGAATGATGACACCGGTCAAAAGTTCGATCGATGCCGATGAAGAAAGACCAGCACCGTTCGGGATCGTGCCATAAAAGACGATCTCAAAGCCGTGATCGATTGTTTGAACTTTTTCTTGGATAAATTTTAGCATGCCTTTAGGATAGTTGGCCCAATCGTGCTTTTTAGCATAGGTCAGTTCATCCAAAGTAAATTCCATGATCCCTGCTTCGGGAAAATTTTCCGAATACAGACGGACCAAATCATCTTCACGACTCCTTGCCACCCCATAGGTCCCAATCGTGATCGCGGCTGGGAAAACGTAGCCTCCATTGTAATCCGTGTGCTCACCGATCAAATTGATCCGACCTGGTGCAAAATAATCACCAGTTGCTGCTTTTCCAAATTTCGTGGCAAAAATCTTATGCAAATCCTTGTCCATTTCCTTCTTCCTTTCTCTTAGTTAGTAAATTTATTATAAAACATTTACTAAATATTTTCAAGAACTTTATTTCTCTTTAAAAAGGTTTTTACTTTTCAAATCGAGCGTTTTGCTTCATAATATATAGTAAGAATAAAAATGAGGTGAAGATTATGAAAAAATTCTTATCTGGATTTGTCGTTGGATCTTTAGCAACGACCTGCGCAACGGTGTGCTTAGTTGTTGCAATCAAAAAAGAAGTGATCGATCCTATTGAAAAAAAAGAAGCTCAAGTCGATGAAAATCGTCGCAAAGCTAAACGTAAAAGTTTTGCAAGATGAGCAAAAGACCAGCAGATTCGTTATTCTGCTGGTCTTCTTTTAATCAATGACGTTCTTCTTCTTTTTCTTACCATCCCAACCTTCATAGCCTTCTTTAAGGACATAAAGGTCCGTATAGCCATTTTTACGCAATTTCTTGGCTGCCCGCACACTCAACGTCTTTGTCCCGTCATATAAATAGACCGGTTGATCTTTGCGAATCGCACTCATCGAATCTTTCAAGACAGTATAAGGAATATTACGTGCCCCTAAGATATGCCCACCATCAAATTCATTTTTTTCACGAACATCGATCACTTGTGCCTTACGCATCCCTTGACGAAACTCCTCTTGATCGATCACTTTGGCATAATGCTTGCCCATGATAAAATAATACAACCAATTGATCCCAATCACTAACAAAATAACCGCTAAAACAATGATCAACGAATTCAAAAATCCCATAATTTCCTTACCTTCCTACTCTAAAAAATCTAAGGCTAATGAAGCAGCGCCGATGACACCAGCATCATTTCCTAGTTTGGCTAATTTGATTTGAGTACTTTCACGAACTTGCGGGAAAGTAAATTCTTTGAAATAAGCAGCGACACGGCTTCTTAAAAATTCACCTGCTGCTGAAACGCCGCCACCCAAGACGATACTCGATGGATTCAATAAGTTTCCAATATTCCCACAAGCCAAGCCTAAGAAATAGCACACCCTATCAACGACCATTAAGGCCAAAGGATCATCTTCTTTAGCCAAGTCGAAGACATCCTTACTCGATATATCTTGACCATCATCTAAGCGCTGTTTCAATTCTGAATTTCCTGCATATTCTTCCGCAAGTTGGCGAGCTACTCGGACCACACCTGTGGCACTAGAAACCGTTTCTAAACAACCTTTTTTCCCACAAGTACATTCAAACCCACCCGGATCGACTGTGATATGTCCAACTTCACCGGCACAGCCGGCATTGCCATGAAGTAATTTTCCTTCCATGATGATGCCACCACCAACGCCGGTGCCTAAAGTAATAAAGACCACATTAGGATCATTTTCGCCTGCTCCTTGCCAACGTTCGCCTAAAGCAGCCACATTGGCATCATTATCCAATTTGAAAGAGATCCCAGTCCCTGCTTCAATTTTCTCACGGACTGGTTGTAAAGTCTTCCAGTTCAAATTGTAAGCGCCGATCACCGTTCCTTTTTCGATATCGACACTACCAGGTGTGCCCATGCCTATACCAATAAAGTCTTCCGGATGCATCTCATACATTGTCAAATGATGATTGATCGAATCGACAATATCGTCAACGATATGTGACCCTTCATCTAAAATATTCGTTTCGATGCTCCATTTTTGTTGGATCTCACCTTGGATCGTCAAAATGGCAAATTTGACGGTCGTGCCTCCTAAATCGATCCCAATTATTTTTCTCTCTTCCATAAACGCCTATTCCCTACTTTCTTCTATTCTATGCTCTCTTTGTAAAATACTGCGAGCTTTCAAATATGTTTCTTGATCGATCAAATGCGCATCAAAAAGTTTTTTTAATTCAATGGACATCAGCTCGATATCATAGATACGTTTGCCAACGTACACGTAAATATTGAATTGCTTCAAAAGCTGTTGCACATCATATAAACTTTTCAACGTTATTTCATCCTCACTAAAATATGATAAAAGACCGTTCATCCTTATTATACTGGTATTGTGTACTTTTTAAAACCATAGATCAAGAAAAAGACCGCTAAAATGACCAATATTATTCCCGAAAGCACTCTGGTCTTGGTTTCAAAAGAGCGAGAATTTTTTGGCAAGGCCAATAGATTGCCTAGCAAGATCCCACCTAAAAGCCCACCGATATGGCCCCAGATGTCCACGGATCGATCAAAAATACTAAACAAAAAACTCATGGCCACAAACAATGCGAACTGTCGGACCATGCCTTGGATCGCAGGGTTTTCTCGAAAATGGATTCCCAAAACGATAAAAGCGCCAAAAAGTCCAAACAAAGCCGTACTTGAACCAGCCGATTGGATCCCCATTTGATTCAAGGCAAAACTCATTAAATTCCCCATAGCGCCACTCATTAAATAGATGACAGCAAAACGCCAATGTCCATAAATAGCTTCGACTTGTTGCCCCATAAAATAAAGCACTACGGAATTCACCGCAAAATGCATCAGTCCGAAGTGGATGAACATCGGTGTGAAAAAACGCCAATATTCATGTGTGTAGACCACAAAAGGGCCAAACATCGAGCCGCGACTTTCCACATTGAGCCCTGGGAACAAAAAGGCCACTAAAAAAACAAGCGTCTGGATTCCCAAAAAGAGATAAGTCATAAATGGTTTTCTAAGTGTTCTTTGTAGTGTGTAACGAGTCATAAGGACTCCTTTCGATCCACATGATCAGTAAAGATCCGTTGCACTGGCAGATCAAACTCATTAGGCGGCCAATCATTGTTTATTTGTTGGCTAAAGACCAAGCTACACGTCTTTTGCTTAAAATCCGTCAATAAGCAATCATAATAACCTCCACCGTAGCCGATACGATAGCCTTGAGTCGAAAAAACAACGCCTGGGACCAGTAATAAATCGATCTGTTCGGTAGAAATCTCTTGATTGCTAAGGGGTTCTTCAATATTAAAAGCCGCTTTATGATAGTTCGTTTTGGCATCGACTTGAAAAAAAGCTAGTTTTCGATCTGGTAAACTTTTAGGAACGGCTACGATCTTGCCCTCAAATAAAGCTTTTTGTTGGATCAGTGACATATCGAATTCAGTCGGTAAAGCGCGATACATCCCGATGACCTTTGCCTCTTGCCACAATTTTGAAGCAAATAAAAGCGTACGGATCAAACGTTCTTGCTCTTGTTTCTTGGCCCTGTTTTTTTTAAGAATTTCTAACTGATAGAGCCCTTTTTTTCGTACTTCCAATTTATCCATCTCATCACTTCCTAGAAACATAGTAGCTAACTATCAAATAAATAGCAATATCATTATTTTACCATTTATGCGGAAATTAGGAAAGAAAATGTCTGAACTGCTTAATGTCATCTCCAATTTTAGCTTTAAGCTTTTAACAAAGGGTGCCGTTGCACAATTTGATAACTTTCATTTGCCAAACTCAAAATCTACTATTATACACCGAAAGCTTATGATCATTATCATTTGCAGCATCACGAATCAAACACCTTTTCTTAATAGTGAAAGGCAGAAATAAACTGGCACTAATTTATTTAGACTTTTTGTACAAAGCATTTTTCAAATATTTCAACTAGCATTTTTAGATTTCGTTCATTTAATCATTACTGATAGCCAAGAGGGAGCTCAATTTTAAAAAGAATGGGCATATGTCGACATGAACTGACCCAACTATTGCAAAGAAAGGTCATATGGCTACGAAATCATTGTGTCAAGGAACTGATGTGATTTGTTTGGAATCACTATGATTAGATCGTCTAGTAAGACAGAATGGATAATGAAAAGCAGCTACTTGATACAAAAACTAGTCACTTTGATGTATGGTCTAAGTTAAAGCCGGTTCCATGGCAGACAAGTAGCTTTACATTCGTATAGTATAGCCTTGAACGGCAAATTTGGCCGTAAAACGTAACCCGTCAAGTAATATTACTTAACAAATTTGCACAAAAGGCTAGATTTTTAAGAATAAACATGGTATTATATTTTAGTCTGAGAATTGTCTTGGAGTATCCTAAAGTTATGGGAGGGAAAATCATGCGCGTAAATATCACTTTAGAATGCACTTCTTGTAAAGAACGTAATTATTTAACAAGCAAAAACAAACGGAACAATCCAGACCGTTTGGAAAAAATGAAATATTGTCCACGTGAACGCAAAGTCACTTTGCATCGTGAAACGAAGTAATAAATGAAACTGCCTAGGCTTGGTTACCTAGGCAGTTTTTATTTGGTCATTTGGGCTTTTCCGGTCGAATAGTCGATCGTGATCCCCTCTTGAACGTTGTACAAAAAAACATGAAAGGAAAGCTCAGCGTCCTCGATACTTTGCGCTTCGATCTCTACACCACGCGCAACTAATTCACTCCCCTTGAAATAAGGTGTCACTCGAAAGCGTACGTGATGATTCGTTTTTTTTAAATAATCCGCCACTTTATCTTCGTAAAGCGTCATATTGTCTTGATTGAACTGTTCGGTTCCGGTCATCAAATTCAACCAATTATCATTTTCACCTGTAAAACGATAGGCGATCAAGTGGGAACGATTATAAAGATAAGTACCATCTGTCAGCTGCATTTGTTTCCAACCAGAAGGTTTGACATCCGCAATATCTGTCCTCTTTTCGGTAGGCATCATAGATTTATGTAACATCGCATTGGCCACACCTACTCGATTCAAGCGATCTAACGGGGTAAATTTTTGCCAGTTGCCAGTTGCTAATGATAGATCTGCTTCCGTAAACTCCGGCTTATCATCATTTAAAGTCACCACGTCGTTTTTGCCATCATATTCAGGAAGATCTTGCAGGCGACTATAATTGATAAACCTTGCTTGACTTGATTGAAAAGCAGCGATGATGGAACTTGGATCGGTCAAATCGACTTGACTCAGATCGATTTGGCCAGCTGTAAGTCCAAAAACGACTAGAACGATCAGGGCATAAATGATTTTTTTAGGATCCGTTGGTTTTTTCTTAGCCATAGCTCAACTCTTTCGTCAATTCATTAAAAATACGAGGATCCGCTTTGCAGACCCTCGTAAATCTTGTCATTAAAGTTTGTCAGCATACAAATCGTCGACCGTTTGTGTCGGATCAATCACAATATACAAGCATTTGTTTGTTTCGCTGATTTTCGTCGATTGATGAAGATTGTCTAAGCCTTCAGAAGTTTTATCTCTATATGGGAAGTAGACACGATCTGGGGTCCCCGTATGATAATTGATATCCATATATTCGATGTCTTCGTACTTGACAGCTCGGGCAAACATGCCTAATTCCAAACCGCCTAAATTGATATCTTGTGTGGCTACATGATCTCCTTCAGGATAAATTTCTATCTTGAAAGCTTCACATGGATGGATCTCAACAAAATCACCACCATTGATACGACCAAAACTAGTCGTAACTTTCTTGATCCACAAATCACCGATATGACGACGATCTACCGTCCAAGTTTCCCCATTTCTAAAATAAAATTTTAAACTTGTCATAACTTTTGACATATTGAACACTCCTATCTCTATTTTAAATTTCAACTTCATACATCAATATCTTATCACATTACTAATTAACCGTAAATAACACACTAGCCCTGAATGATTTATGATATTGAACAAAATATATCAAACAGTTGGTCTACCAACGTTTTAAGACTTTTATACGA
>JBFLGC010000061.1:0-14864 GCA_041859945.1 Tetragenococcus sp. | reverse complement strand
TGCCTTTCGCTAACAGTTCCTACTGCCAAGCCTGTAGCGGACTTTCACCGCCAAGTGATTACCCATGCAGGGCGCACAAAAAAGCCAGCGAACCATAAACTGGGTTCGCTGGCTTAAATTTTTCAGTTCTCTTCGCCAATACTTAAAATCAGGCGGATATCTTCTTCGGTCATCTTTTGCAATTGAGTATCATTTCCTTGGATAACCTTTTGGAAGAGTTCTTTTTTCTCTTGTTGCAGGGAATCCATTCGTTCTTCAATGGTACCTTCTGCGATCATGCGCCATACTTCGACAACATGTTTTTGACCGATACGATGAGCTCGACCTGCTGCTTGTTCTTCCACGGCAGGATTCCACCATAAATCATATAAAATCACCGTATCTGCGCCGGTCAAATTCAAACCCGTCCCACCAGCTTTCAATGAAATCAGGAAAACATCTCGCTTCCCACTATTAAACTCGTTGACCATATCGACCCGATCTTTGGGTGGCGTACTGCCCCGCAAATAGTAGGTTGCAAGATCCATTTCATGCAATTTTTTTTCAATGATAGACAGCATACTAGTAAATTGTGAAAAGAGTAAGATCCTGCGACCATTATCTTTGGCAGCTTGGATCAGATCGCAAACCTGTTCTAATTTGCCCGACCCACCAACATAATCATCGATAAATAAAGCTGGATGACAACAAATTTGCCGTAAGCGTGTCAAGCCAGCCAAAATACTGATACGGTTCTTTTTAAAGACAGCCGAACTCATCCCAGAAATTTCTTCACGCATCTGCCCCAGATAAGCCAAGTACATCTTCTTTTGCTCTTCTGTTAACGCACTATAATAATTCGTTTCTAATTTTTCAGGTAGATCTTGTAGGACATGTTTCTTATCTCGTCGCAACACGAATGGCTGGATCATCGCCGCGATCTTTTCAGTCGCGAGGTCTCTAAATTCTTGTTTGTTGGGGAAAAAACCGGGCATGATCATTTGAAACAGTGACCATAATTCCTCCAAATTATTCTCAATAGGAGTCCCACTTAAGGCAAAACGCCGCTCTACTTTTAAAGAACGTAAAGCATGAGCTGTCTTAGTGCTGCTATTTTTGACCATCTGAGCTTCATCTAAAACCAAATAAGCGATCGGTAATTCTCGATAAAGATCGATATCTTGTCGTAAACTTGCATAAGAAGTGATCCAAAGATCCGTTTCTTCTTTCAGCAAACCTTCTCTTTGCTCGCGGTTGCCACTAACCACTAACGACTTTAAGCTGGGCGCAAAACGTTTGATTTCTTGTTGCCAATTATAAGTCAAACTAGCCGGTGCTACGATCAGGGCATGAAGCTCTTTTGTTTCATTTTTTTCAGAAAGCAGATAACTGATCATCTGGACCGTTTTCCCAAGCCCCATTTCATCAGCTAGAATACCCCCAAAATGGTATTTTCCAAGCATTTTCAGCCAGCGAAAACCCACCACTTGATAAGGTCGCATTTGCGCTTGCAAATTCTCCGGCAAGGACACTTCAAAATTCTCTGGATGTGTCAAATCAGTGACCATTTGTTTAAACTCATCTGTAAAACTGGCTTTTTCTGCTAATTCATTTTGGATTTGTACCCCTTGATACAGCGGGATCTGTGCTTTCCCGTTTTTTATAGTTAGCTTGTTACGGAGGTTTTTTAGCACTTGACTCGTTTCTTGAAACTCTTCTGATTCAAGCGATAACACTTGTCCATTATTCAAGGTGTAGAATGTTTCATTATTCATTAAACTATACAAGATCGCATCGATTTCACTTCTGTCGATACCGGAAATATCAAAATTGATATCTAACCAAGAATCCTTGCGATCGACTTGTATTTCAGGTCGTTCATTACGATCCAAATACAATTCGCGTAATTTCTTACCCATCCGGATCGTTCCAAATTGTCGTAAATAAGCCATTTCTCGCGTAAAAAAGGCATAGAGTGCCTGACCGGTCGGGATGGATTTTTGCCAACCTTGTGCGTTTTTTTGATAAGCCAGCTTAGCAATCAAATCTTCGATACGCTTTTCTTTAGAATAATCACGTAAGATTTCGGGTTGATCAGCGTCGTTTTTACGATGCTTAGGATCTGTTGAAAAGACTGTCTTTCCATAAATAGCATCCATCTTAAGATCGATCATTCCTTGCTTTTTACGCAGATAAAAGACGACTTGCAGGGGTTCTTGACTGACATACTGATAGACTTGTGGATCGATTTGGACTTTTCCCAGTCTTTCTAAAGAAGGTAGCACTTGTTTGAATAAGCTAGATAATTCGCTCTTAGGATAGGCGATCTTTTGGGTTTCTAAGCGTTTCGTTAATTGCTTCATGACCATATAGATATCAAAAGTAGTGGGCTCTAAAGGATAGATCGTATCGCCGATCAATCCCCAATTATAGTATTTGTACACTTGATCAAAATCTTTTTGGATCGTAAGCTCGAATACAGCCGCTGTTTTAGAAACGGAAAATGCCAACGGCCGTGACTCATTTGAAAAAGTCAACTGGTCTTTTTTGGCTTCTTTAGCGCTATAGGTAAACGGAAAAAGATTCATTTTTGTGAGCAATTGCGGCGCAGAATCCACTGGTAACATAATATACCGTTTATCCAATTTGCCATTGACTTGGATCCCAACATGGCCCAATAACAACTGGTTTTGTGCCAATCGTGTCAAAAGTTGCAAAAATTCATTCTCAGCATCTGAAAAAGCTTCGTGTATCAAATAAAAGTCATTTTGGACATTGGTCGAAAAATGATCCTCTTCTTCGTAAAGCTGTAGAAATTTATAGATATTTTTTACAACATAGCTACGCCCCGCTTTTTCCCCGATCTTCAGTGAGATACCTAACACATCCAATTCATAGCGATACGGATTGGTCGGTAAACTATCCAACTGACATTCGATCATCAGCGGTACAAAGTCTTTTTCCTGCTCAGATTGAAAAAATTGAAAACCTTGCGAAAAAATTTGTGAGGCGGAAACTTTTTCTTTTTTAGGTAAAGACGCCGCGGTGATTTTTCGTGATTTTCCTTGCTTCCGTAAAAAAAGTTCTACTGCTACGGTATGCTTACAATAATGGTGTTCTCCCCAATAAGGGCATTGACAATAATCCTCTTCTTTAGTCGTAGCATCTAATTCAACGCGATAACGCTCGCTCCCTAAAACTTCCGCATGCCACACTTGTTTATCTGGATCTGGGATCACAGAGAGGACGCGGCCCTCATTGACATAGGCGCGACCTTTGTCGATCGTTCGTTCTGGTATACTCCATTTCATACGCAGGTCCCTCCTGTTTCCATTGATTTACTGATGATCTTACTTTGCCCATTCCCCAAGGCATCGACAATGATCTGCTGGCTGATCTGGTCTTTTAAGGCCCGCACATGACTAATGATTCCGATCATACGGCCTTCATTTTCAACCATTTCTAAAGCTTCTAAAGCCATATCCAACGATTCTTCGTCCAATGATCCAAACCCTTCATCGATGAATAAAGCTTCTATAGCCACACCACCGGAATGATTTTGGATCACATCGGCCAGTGACAAAGCCAATGCTAGTGCTGCAATAAAGCTTTCGCCACCAGAAAGAGTTTGGGCCCTGCGACTTGCCCCAGCATCATCATCGTAAATATCGATTTCTAGACCAGTCGACGAACGATAACTGCCCATGTCCTCTTTTAGCAAGAATTGATAGCGTCCTCGACTTAATCTTTCTAAGCGTTGGTTGGCCACTTCTAAGATTTCTGCTAAATAAGCTTGTAACACATAACGCTCAATACTGATTTTTTGTGGGTTATTGCCATTCATGGTTTCCGCAAGCTGCTGTAATTCAGTTAGCTCACAATCTTTCTTCCCACTAAGAGCCACTAAATCAGTCATTTCTTCAAGCAATCGTTCATTGTTTTCTTTCATCGTCACCTTTTTAAATAGCTCTTGTTGCCGTGATTCAACCGCTTTTTCCCATTTTTCACAAGCTTCAGCCAGTTGTTTCAAATCCGGACGAGCACTTCCTTGGATCTCTTTTAATTCTTCTAGACGACGCTTCGTAAAACGGACTTGTTCTTGATAATTGTCCCAACTTTCTTGAAGTTGCGGTAAATTTTGTAAAGAATCGCAAGCCTTTAGCATGGCTTCTTCTGAAACAAAGAAGCCTTGTTCTTGACGTTTTTGCTCCAAATTTTGGCGGATCTTGCTCAACTTTTCTTGACTCTTTTTTAAGTGCAAGCCAAGCTGTTTTTGACGTTCTTCTAAAGTCAATTTTTCTTCCTGTAAGAAACGCCCCTCTTCTTCGTAGGTGGTGATCTTTTGTGTCAATGTCGCCACTATTTCAGCGGTCTCTTTTTCGATCTTCAGTAATTGCTGATAACTTTGGCCTCCGAGCTGTGGAGCCATATGTTCACATTGGATCTGAATTTTTAACAGATTTTCTTTGCTGACCTGAGCTTCAGAACGTTTTTGTTCGATATTTTGTTGCCAAACGAGTTTTTCCTTTTGCAATCTGGTGTTTTTCTGCTTGGCTTTAGTAAGTTGTTTCTTTTCATCCGTTAATAATTGTGCTTTTTGTGCCAAAGCATCGCCAAAGCTTTCTTTACAGTCAGGGAAAAAGTCCTGGCAGCTTTTAGTAGCCTGCGATTCTTGGTCCTTTAGTTGCGTCAAATCTAGCTGCAGATCTTTGGCAGTATTTTGTAGCTGTTCGCATCTTGACCGATATCTTTCTTTTTCCGTCACCAATTCTGTGAGTTGATGTTCCGCTAGATTTAATTCTTTTTCTACCTGAGCGATATCGTCGCTCGAAAAAGTTCCATGCGAAATCGCCGGATCAGGATGGTCTATGGCTCCACAGATCGGACAAGGTTCATCTTCTCGTAAGTCCAAGCTCAAACGGGCGATCTGCATCCGCGCACTTTGACTTTTTAGATCTAACAACCGTTCGTTCTTAGCACACCAATTTTTTTCGCTTATTTCAAGTGCCTTTTGATAGTTGACTGCTTCCTTTTGATTTTTTTCTATTTCTTTAGCGGTCCTTTTGGCAGCTTGGACTATTTTATCAAAAATTGCCACGGCTTCTTGCGCTTTGATCCCTGCGATCTCCTGCTGATGGATCAAAGGCTCTTTTGTAAGCTGGACTTGATTTTCTTCGATACGTGTATCGAGAAGTTGACCGGCTTTAGTTAAATCACGGAGTTCTTCTTGCTGCAGATCAGTTGTCTTTTCAAGTTGTTCTTGTTGGTTTTGCAACTCTTTATATTCTTTGGCTAGTGGTAAAAGTTCTTTGATTTGTTGCAAACGATGGACTTGTACTTCTTTTTCACTCTGCCAAGTTTTAAATTCTAGCTGTTTAAGCTCCCACGCACTTCGTTGTTCTATAATTTGATCCAATTTTTCTTCTAAAACTTGTAAAGTAGTTCGTAATTCCTGGCACTCTTGATCGTATTGCTTGATGTCTTCTAAAAGTCCTTGATTTTTTTCCAACCAAACCAAGGCATCGATTTGTCGTTTTTGATCCATCCTTTGAGAAGCTTCCTCAGCCAAGGACTGTTTATTTTGCTGTAACTTTTCGTATTCAGATAAAGATTTCGCTAACTCTTTAGCTACATACAGCGCATCTTGCGCTTTTTTCATCTGTTCTTTTTCTTTTTCAAGTTGCTCTTCAAGCGCCGTGATTTCTATGGTAAGTTCTGCTGCTTCTTTTTGGCGCAACAATAGGCAGTCTTGGGAAGAGACGGGTTCTGTCCTTTTTTGGCCTAAAAAGCGTTTCTGGATGCTATCTATTTGCACTTGTAACTTTTCAACTTGTTCATTCGCCTTTTTTTGCTCTTCCTTCAACCACTCATTCAAGCGTTGAAAAAGCTCAGTACCAAATAAATTACGCAATAACTTTTCCTTATCACCACTAGAAGCAATCAAAAAGTTGCGAAATTCTCCTTGAGGCAACAAGATGATTTGAAAAAATTGTTTGGCATCTAAATGTAACAACTCTTTAATAAAACGATCGACCTCATTGATTTTCGTCATTTCTTTTTGCAAACGATGACTGACATCATATATTTTCAAACTGACTTTAGGCGTGCGGATATGAGTGCCCGTCCCCCTTTTTTTGGTTAGCTCTTGCTCTGGAGAACGCATCACTTCATAAAACAAGCCTTGATGTTCAAATTCAAAGGTGACTTTTGTCTCCTCTTCAGGTGAAGCAAAAGTGGAGCGCATTTCCTTACCTGAACGCATCTGACCAGACGTTTCGCCAAATAAGGCAAAGGTCAAACTATCGAAAATAGTCGTTTTCCCAGCACCAGTCTTGCCAGAAATTAAAAATAGACCTGAATTTTGAAAATCAGAAAAATCGACTTGTTCATGAATAAAGGGACCAAAATTATCAATCATGATTTTTCTAGGTTGCATGCTAATCCCTCACTTCCCTGTCGCTAGCCGCCTGTAAGCCATTTTCAAGCCATCTTTTTTGGTCTTTGGTTAAAGTGTCACCGGTGATTTCTTCAAAAAATAGTTGCACCATTTTTTGTGGATCGGTACTTCAATCTTGCAATCGCTCCAGGCTTACCGTTAGTTCTCGACCATTGATCCGTTCTACTCCAAGAACATTGGGATACACCACCCGTATCTGATTCATCATATTGGGAATAATGGCGCGATCTGTCAACTGAAATTGCCAAAAACAAGAACGATCCAAATCCTGATAAAAACTAGGATCCAATAATTCTTGAAAAGAAGCTTGTCGGATCACTACATCTCGTAAGGGCGTCAAACGACGAAACTCCAAGGAATTTTTTATCGTGTCGACGATCCAGACCCCTTTTTCATCCATAGCTTCTGACAAAGAAAATTTTAGCGGGGACCCACTGTAGCGGATCTTTCCTGATTTAATGGCATTTTTGGAATGTAAATGTCCTAAAGCCGTATAGTCAAAATCTTTTAAAAGCTCTTTTGATAACCCGTTCAAGCCCCCCACTTCGATCGTGGTTTCTGAATCAGTCCGTAAGCTACCGACAACAAAAAAGTGCGTCACTAAAATGTGTTTCTTCATCGGATCAAAATTTTCTCTCATTTTGTCGATCACTTTGGCAACGGCAGCTTGAATCGTCGGAAATTCTTCGTCGAAATAAAGCCGCGCTTCGATCGGTTCAAAATAGGGCAGTAAAAAAAATTGCGCATCGGAAAATTCGATTGGTTCAAAAGCTTCGTTCATCTTGGTGTGAAGGTAAAAATTCTTCAGTTTATACCAAGGATTACCTGTTGCTAAGCGGCTGGCTGAATCGTGATTTCCTGAAATCGCTAGAATCGGCAGTTTTTTCTCCAAATTGATTTCGATCAATTTCCGATTCAATAATTCGACTGCTTCGACACCAGGTACGGCACGATCATATAAGTCACCGGCAATCACTAGTGCCTCGACTTTTTCTTCTTCCGCGATCCGAATGATTTGATCGATGCTATTTTCTTGATCATTCAACAAATCATACCCATGCAATTTTTTCCCGATATGCCAATCTGCTGTATGTAAAAAACGCACCTTTTTTCCCTCCCTCACAAAAAACTCCTTCCCTCCATTATAGCGCAGCAAAGTCCAAAATGAAACAAACAGAAATAAAAAACGAAAAGCCCCCCTCACAAATGGTTACAATTCACAATCGTTTTGAAAGAAAGCTCCACTTCAAGCCAGTTTTGTTTTACTATCGATATGGCAAATGAAAAAGTTCATAGGTATAAGGACTTCTTTAGATAACTTAAATAATTTTTTAAAATTTCAGCTGTAGTGATCTAAGTTTAAAAAAAAGGAACATATAACGGCCTAAAGTGATCCTATTTTTAAAAAGTAAGAACATATGATAGGTAGTAAAATAGAATAGCTACAGCTAAGAAGTCGTCATAAATAGGGAGCGAATGTGCAGGGTTTACATTCGCTCCCTTAGAGATTACTAAGCATTTGAAGTTTGAAAGTCGTGAGCAAGCTCACGACGGTTCCATGTGGCCTTAAGCGAGCCTATTTTGAAGTGTAGCGCTTTTTCAAATTTGGAGTAGTTCTTTTTTTAAGACGCGCCAAAAAAGCATTGCTGTTTATAAGCAATGCTTTTTCTTATTTGGCTTCATATTTAAAATTAGGATCGACCTCTTGATCGAGTTCATCAAAAGCTATCTGGATACGGCGCTCGACTTCTTTTATACCTGCTTCATCAGATCTTTTGATATCCCCCAGATCGATGGGTTCGCCAAAACGGACAGTGACTTTTTTACGTTTGAATAAATCTTTTAAAGTCAACGGGCCTTGATAAACACAAGGTACGACACGTACTTTAGCTAGGCGCGCAATAACAGCCAGGCCGCCTTTTAGTTCCGATGAATGGCGCGTACCACTGGGAAACATGATCAGTGAGAGGTCGGTTTTCTTTAAAAGTTTCACTGGTGTTTTAATGGCACTAGGTCCAGGATTATCACGTTTTACAGGGAAAGCATTACAATGAACTAAAATAAAACGGAGAATAGGGTTCTTAAACAGTTCTTCTTTTGCCATAAAGGAAAATTTTTTGGGACTAGCAGCGACTGCTAAATAAAGTGGATCCCACCAAGTCCTATGCGGCGCAACTAAAATATAATTTTCATCTTGAGGGAGTACTTGGCGATTTTGATAATCATGATTGCCATTGATAATCAATAAAATCACGCGCACTAATCCTCTCATAAAGGTAAAAAACATGTGCTTCGTCCTTTCAAATTAAGTTAAAAATAGTCTGCAAGAAATTGAGGCTAAAAACAAGCTTTTTTCTCGGTCAAATTTATTTATCGGTAAAAGTTGGATCGATGGCCTTATCTAAAGCCGTAAAAGCTTGTTGGATCTGCTCTTCCATATCGGAAAGAGCCTTTTTATCCGTCTTTGAAACTTCTAGCGGCCGGCCGAAACGGATCTGTACTTTTTTCCTGCAAAATAATTCTTTGACTGTCATAGGCCCTTGAAAAACGGCCGGAACGATGGGGACATCGGCAAGTTTAGCAATCAAAAAAGCCCCGCCTTTGATCTCCTCTTTGTGTAAACCACCCGTTGGAAATAAAAGCAAACTGAGGGAGCTTTCTTTTAAAATCGACACCGCTTTTTTGATTGAGCTGAGTCCCGGTTTTTCACGATCAACAGGAAAAGCCTGGCCATGTCGCAAGAAAAAAACCACGACTGGTACCTCGAACAATTCCTTTTTAGCCATAAAAGCAAATTTTTTAGGTGACGCGGCCCAAGCTAAATACAAGGCATCCCAAAAGGTACGATGAGGTGCTACTAAGAGATAATTTTCTTGTTGCGACAAGTTCTCTTTCCCTTCAAAATCGGGGCGACCATTAAAGAGCAAGGAAACACCGATAAAAATAGCTCGTACGATCGAATAAAACATAATTTTATCTGTCCTTTCCCTTTTATTATGCAAAAATATAGCCCTAAAGACAAGCAATTGAGTTCTTTGCTTCTTGCTAAAAAAACAGTATAATAAAAGGCATTGAAAGGTGGTATGATTTTTGTTTTTACAAGATGATGAACGTATCGACCAACTATACGCTAATGACATTCAAATCATTCAAAGTCCCAGTGTGTTTTCTTTTTCTTTGGATGCCGTCTTGTTGGCTAATTTTCCCAAAATCCCCCCAAAAGGAACGATCGTGGATCTATGCGCGGGAAATGGCGCTGTGGGTTTATTTGTCAGTCGCCATACCAAGGCGCACATTTATCAAATCGAGCTCCAAGCAAAACTTTCTGATATGGGACAACGCAGTATAAAATTAAACCATTTAGAAGATCAAATGACGATGTACACCTTAGATCTAAAAGACAGCTGTCAAAAGATCCCTAGTGATTCCGTCGACTTACTTTTATGTAATCCCCCTTATTTTAAGGATCTACCGACGACAAGTAAAAACCCCAATCCCCATCTGGCCATTGCCCGACATGAAATCAATACTCATTTAGAGGAAGTTTTGATGATTTCCAGTAAATTGTTGAAAGTAAACGGCCGCTTTGCGATGGTCCACCGTCCAGATCGTTTTTTAGAAATTTTAGATTTGATGAAAAAGCATCGCTTAGCTCCGAAAAGAGTCCAATTTGTCTATCCCAAAAAAGGCAAAGATGCCAATATTCTACTTATAGAAGGCATCAAAGACGGAAAAATCGCTGGCTTTAAAGTCGCACCACCCATGTTCACCTATGATGAAACAGGCAATTATAGCATAGAAACGAGACGACTACTTTATGGAAACAACTAAACATTACTTTTATGTCCTACTTTGTAAAGACGACAGCTATTATGGCGGCTATACGACCGACTTAAGTAGACGTTTAAAAGAACATAATGCCGGGATTGGGGCCAAGTATACCCATCCTAAAAGTCGTAGACCACTCCAAATGATCCATGCTGAAGCTTTTGCCACCCGCAGTCAGGCGACCAAAGCTGAATATGCTTTTAAGCAATTATCGCGTTCTCAAAAAGAGAGCTATTTAAAACAAGCCGTCGTTAAAAATGTTTGTCACAAAGGAAGTTGATTCTCCAACAACTTTTGTTTTCCATAGATACTTTGATTGCCGTTTACTGCAAATGCCAGACTACAAGTAATTAAAAAGACCGGAAAATAGTTAAAGCCGAATACTTCGGCACCGATCAGAGCGGGACCCAACAAAGTATTGGTGGCACTGCCAAAAACACTGGCATAACCAAGAGCAGCCGCAAGTGGTAAGGGCACATTGAGAAAGCTTCCCAGTAAGATACCTAAAGAAGAACCAATGGCAAATAAAGGCGTCACTTCGCCACCCAAAAAGCCAGCACTAAGGGTGATCACCGTCAAAATAAGCTTTAAAAGCCAGTCATACCAATAGATCGGCTGATTAGAAAAACTCGCTGTGATCAAATTCGTCCCTAAGCCAGAATAACGGCCTTGGAAAAAAAGCACGAGTAACAGACTCAATAAAATACCTATGCTCCCGATTCGACGTATTGGATCGGGTATTTTTTGAGCCAAGCGCTTCTTGCCTTCTGCCAAAGTTACTGCAAATAAGCGACCAACCAGTCCAAAAAGGATCCCTAGAATGATCAATTTAGCCCCAAAAATCGGCGCGCTACTCAGTGAAATATCTAGCGCTACACTGAACTTTTCCAGCCCCAAAAATTTAGCAGTCGATGCAGCAGAAAACGAGGCTAGTAAAGTCGGCAATAAAACATCGTAGCGTAAACGACCGGAGACTAAGACTTCCATCGCGAAAAAAGTCGCGGCGATCGGTGTTTCAAAAAGGCCAGCAAAGCCAGCCGCCATACCGATCACAATAAAGCGACCGACCTCTTGCTTGGGAAAGAACTTACTGAACCAATAAGCCACAGTGGCGCCTACTTGGACGGCAACACCTTCACGCCCCGCACTGCCGCCGAAAAGATGGGTCAACCAAGTTCCCAAGATGGTAAAAGGAATGATCCGCCCCGGTATCTTTGTTTCCTCTTGATGGCCGACTTGAAAAATCAAACTCATGCCAGAGATGCTATTTTCTCCATATTTCCAAAAAAAATAAGTAAATGCCATCCCGATTGGTGCTAAAAAGAAAATCAAAGGCATAAAATGAGCGACACGAACATCACTTACCAAAAGCAAGATCTTGCCAAATAGTGTGTCGATGCCACCTACGAGCACACCGATCACCAGACTTGCCGCCAACAAATAGATCGTTTCTTTTAGTTTCTCTTTCATCGCCGACGCCTACCTATACACCAGTTTAAAAACTTCACATAAACAAGGAATCTTTTCTGAAAAATCCCGCCCACTTTCAGCATATTCGCGTGAAAAAAAGTCCTGATGAACTCTGCGCCAATAGGCTAATGTTCGATCGCCTTCCCCTTCATGGTAGGCATGTTCTGCCGACACTTGATTAAAAGGGAGCACTTCGACGACGACTGTTTGAGTGATGCAGACTGGTTTTTGACTACCATCTAAAATCACATTGTACTCGCCAACTTTAGGTTTTGCTTCATCAGGTTCATAAAGCTCAAGGGCTGAGGTCGTTGCCGTTTTTAAACCTTTGACCGTCAAAGCAGCTAGTTCATCAGCCATCTTTTTGCCAGCACCAAAAGCCCATGCCTCATAATTTTCCGTGGTGATGTTTTTTTCTTTCTGAAATTTTTGCCAGTAATTTTGAACTTTTTCTTCTGTTGTCATAACTATCCCTTCAATCTAAAAAAACTTCTGCACACAAAAAAGTATACAGAAGTTCGATTTTAAAATAACTACATTACTTACCAGCACGTTTTAGGTAGCTGCCTTCAGCCGTGTTGATTTCTAACAATTCACCATTTTCGATAAAGTCAGGAACGTTCACGACAAGACCTGTCTCCATTTTGGCAGGTTTACCTGAACCCGTCACAGTAGCGCCTTTGATCGAGGGTTGCGTTTCAACGACACGAAGTTGAACAGTCGTTGGCAATTGGACACCAACTACTTCAGATTCAAAGAATTGGATCTTAAGTTCCATATTTTCCAAAATATACTTCAATTCATTTTCAATCGTTTCGACAGGAATTTCATATTGTTCATAAGATTCGAGATCCATGAAATAGGCAATTCCTTCCATAGTGTACAAATATTGCACAGCCTTGGTATCGATCATGGCTTGTTCAAACTTTTCTTCAGGACGGAAAGTCGTATCGTAAGTAGCCCCACTACGAACGTCACGTAATTTCATCCGCATAACGGTATTTCCTTTGCCAGGTTTGTGGTGGCTAGCTTCCAAAACTTTGATCAACTTGCCATCTTGTACAAAAGTCATCCCAGCTCTTAAATCACTTGCTGCAATCATATTTACGTCTCCTTTATTTTAGACAGAAAAAATCAAAGAACCTTTTTGGCAATACCATTCAAGATCCTGATTTTTTGTCCTTCATTCAAAATGTCCTTTTCTATTTTACCAGAACTAAGCCAAATATGCTAGTCTTAAATATTGTGCTAGATACGAATGCTTTGTAGTTGTATTACAATTCACGGCCGAACTTGAGTGCTACACAAATACGTCTGCTACTATCTGCTGTGGGACCAACCTTAAGCAAGCCACTCTCGTAGTGTAGCGACTGATTTAGCCGTGAATTGTAACATAGTTGTTACTATTATACTTAGGTTAAAATTTCATTGTCCCATTTAATGGCACACTTACCAAAAAAAGTGCTTCTAATGTAAACTTCTTATTTAGAATCGCTTGATGGACTTCTGTTTTTTTGCATCAATTTTTCATCATAAAAGTCGGATTGTTTCATTAATTCTGTTTCAAAAGCAGCATAGCTCATCTGCTCAATGATCGTGGGCTGATCAGAAAATAAATTAGTCCCCATAGCTAGGCGATCACCAACGATCTGCACGCCTAAAGCAGCTAAAGTCGTAGGGAACATATCCATGGCACAATACTTACGATTTTGCGTTTTTGCTACAGACATTTGTTGAGGTGCATTTAAAATCAAATTGAATACCGTTCGTTCATAGTCGGGGTCGATATTTGCCAAAAAGTCGCTATCCATCGTCAAGTGATCACCCGAAATGATTATTGTAGTGTTAGCATAAAAAGGCTGGTCCTTCAGCCATTTTAAAAATTCATAGACTTGTCGGTCGGAATCGTGGATCACATTGGCATACTGATTGCCATATAAATCAGGCGTTTCATCGGTCGCATAACCATCTTCAAAGTGAGTATCTGTCGTGAGCATGGTCAAATTAAAAGGTTGGCCTTTTGCAGAAAGCTCGGTCGCGGTATCTTTAGCGAAGTCAAATAATTTGCGATCTTCATACCCCCACCAAACATAGTAATCTTCGGGGATCAAGCCTTGTTCAATGGCCCAATGATAGTCACGAATTTCATAGTTTCCATGCTGCTCAAAATATTTATCTCGACCCGCAAATTCAGCCTTTGACCCCAGCAAAAGGACTTGTTCATACCCCTCTTGATCTAATATTTCACCGATCGAATACGCCCCGGGAAAGTACTCCGCACTATTCGAACTAAGGTCTTGTAGCAATTCTAAATTGGCAGAAGGTCGCAGCGGTAAACCTGATGTCTGGGCAACCATCGAGCTCGCCGTTTGATTAGCACCGGGCACTTGTAGCATTCCTTGTAACTGATTACTGTTTGAAAAATGAATGCCTTCGTCTTGAGAAAGTTGCGCCATGTGCGGTAACAAGTTCTCAGTTAAACTTCCCCCTAGATCTTGCGAGTAGTAACTTGCTTCCATGGACTCTAAAAAAATATATACTAAATTACGTTTTTTTTGCGGAAAGGTGATTGCGGTCTTTTGGGGATCGACATAATATTCTTCATACAAATCAGTTTTTTCAAAATAATAAGCTTTAATATCCGCATAACCGATTTCTTTGACACTCATCGATAAGCCTGCCACTAAACTAATGATACCCAAACCGATCATATAGCGATAACGAAGTAATGGTTTTGGGTGCCACTGGATCGCTCCCACTTGCCAAGAACAAGTGCTCACCAAATACATGATCGAAATCATTGGGACACTGATTAATATGGCGCCTAAAAACGGGACCATAATAAACGTGCGAATCTGCCCAGGATCACTGCCTTTGATAGGTTGGGTGATCGTAAAAATCACCTGATCCAAGCGAACATTATCCATTTTATTCATCGTCCAATAGCTACTCGTATAAGCTAAAGCACTTAGAAAAATGATCACTGAAAAGAAAACAAAGATCCGCCGCATTTATCAATTCTCTTGTCGCGCAGGTATTTCCTTAAATCAGTTATGTCAAATTCGAGAAGAGCATAAATATTATGTCCATTGTTTACGGCATCAAATCCATAAATTGAGAGCTTCCGATC
>JBFLGC010000060.1:0-15565 GCA_041859945.1 Tetragenococcus sp. | reverse complement strand
CAATGTGAATTGTTTTGAATCACTACGATTGGCTCGCTTAGCGAGACAGAGTAGATGATGAAAAATACCTACTTGGTGCGGTGACTGAATGCTTTAGCGTTTAGTCACCGTTTGAAGCTTGGCAGACCTGAGACCATGGCATGGCTCAGGTCGGTCCCACAGCAGACAGTAACAGACACAAACGTGAAAGCGTAGTGTTCAAGTTCGGCCGTGAATCGTAATAAATTGCAAGCAGAGTTCGGTAATCAGACAACTTTTCTCTACAATTAGTAGTTCCAATATCTTTTGACCCCACTAAATTGGGAAACGTACCTAAATTCTTGACATTTTCCTGTGAAACAATTAAAAGCGGCCTTTTTAAAAATACCAAAAAGACCGCTCGAAATTTTCAAACGGTCCCGTTTATTCTTCAATGGTCAAATCAGCCACCGTTCCGTGTACAACTTTAACTAAATCTTTCGGTGCTAATTCCATTTGCAAACCACGTTTTCCAGCCGAAATGATCATGGTGTCAAGTTCGTTTACGCGTTTGTCAATAAAAGTTGGGAATAACTTTTTCATGCCCACAGGGGAACATCCTCCCCGAATATAGCCAGTGGTCGTTTCTAAATCTTTTAAATGTAGCATTTCTACCTTTTTATTGCCACTGACTTTAGCGATCTTTTTTAAATCTAAAGAGGCCTCACCAGAAATAACGGCCACGATCGGACCAGTCTTGTTGCCGATCGCCACAAGTGTCTTAAAGATCCGGTCGGCTACATCAGCCATTTGTCCAGCCACGTGTTCGGCATCCAGATGATCTTCCGACCACTCATAAGTATGTTCGACGTAAGCAATTTTTTGTTGTTCAAGGAGACGGATGGCATTGGTTTTTACTTGCTTTTTCTTGGCCAAAATAAGGACTCCTTTCCTACTTTGCAAGCGACAGGGTCGCAAGTAATGAACGGATTTCTGCCACTGGTAATTGCCCCGGTGCCGAAACATTTTCTAGCGACGCAAAAGTTAAGATCGAACCTGTCAATTCTCCGGAGATCCGCGTGATCTTTCCTAAATCCCCCATGCCGATCACAGCTAGTGGTAATTGGTTGAAGGCCCGCGCTTTAGAAATAATGCCCATTAAGCGCAAAACATCTTGTAAATTGTTGGGCATCGTGGCAATCTTTCCAATATCAGCGCCAAATTGATTCATCATACCGATACGATAAACCAAGGTCGCGTCATCTGGCGTTTGGTCAAAATCATGAAAACTCAAAATGACTTTGACACCGGCTGCTTTTAATTCTTGAATAAACTCTCGACCTAAAAAATCGATGCGTGATAATTCGATATCGATCCAATCGATATTTCCGGATTCAGCCACAGCTAGACATAATTCATGGTATTCATGGATCGATATTTCTGAAACACCGCCTTCTTCCTTGGTACGAAAAGTAAATAATAATGGCTTAGCCCCGATTACTTGCCGGAGCTCGGTCAAACATTTTGAAAACTGGCTGACCGAATCAATTTCAGTATAATGATCCGCACGCCATTCGATCACATCTGCTTGCGATGCGGCTGTTTTTTTTGCTTCTTCTAGTAAATCTGCTGTATTGGTGCCCATGATCGGCACCACCACATTGACCTTGCCTGGTTCAAGTTGGATCGTCTTTCTTCCCATAAAAAAAACCTCCCTTATTTTTCAACTTCATAAATCAATACTTTTAAATAATTCCCTTCAGGATAAGCCGGTAACACAGTAAAATCAGCAGGTAGCTGATAGCTTTCCCGACAATGATACGTTACTTTTTTTCGCTCAAAAGCAGCTTCGATCATTTCTTGAAACTTCTCACTTGCGAGATTAGCCGCATTCGTCGAAGCAATGATCACGCCCTTTTCCGCCAAAATAGCCACACTTTGCTCGATCAATTCGCCATAGTCTTTCGCAACACTAAACACCTTTTTCTTATTACGAGCAAAACTAGGTGGGTCCAAGATGATCAAATCAAAAGACAATTGTTTCTTTTGCGCATATTTAAAGTAGGCAAACGTATCCATTACATAGATTTTTTGTTGCTCAAAAGAAAGCCCGTTGACCATAAACTGCTCTTGCGTTTTTGGTCGACTCCGCTTGGCCAGATCGACACTCGTCGTTTGACTAGCGCCTCCCATAGCTGCAGCAACCGAAAAAGCACCAGTGTAACTAAACATATTCAATACTTTTTTGCCACTGGCAAGGCCTGAAATCAAGCGACCACGCACTTCTTTTTGGTCCAAAAAAATGCCAGTCATTAGCCCTTCATTTAGGTAAACAGCATAGTTGACATTGTTTTCTTTGATAAGTAAGGGTTCCGGTGCTTTTTCACCAAATAACCAGGCACTGACTTCAGCTGCATCAAAACGATTCTTTTCATAAGCCCCTTTGATCTCAGGAAAAATCTCGCGAAAAGCAGCCACGATTATTTGTCTTTTCTCATATAAAGTTTCGTTATACCAAGAAAAAACGGCAAAACCACCATATTTATCAACAGTCAGTCCACCTAGCTTGTCGCCTTCTCCATTGACTAAACGAAAAGCTGTCATCTGTTCATCCTGATAAAACTGATTTCTTTTGACCTTAGCTTGCAGCAACCGTTTTTCAAAAAAAGCTTGATCGAGCACTTCATCTGAGGTCGTAAGCAACCAGCCGCTACCTTTATTTTGTTTTCCTAAATAACCACGGCCTAAAAAATGACCTTGATAATCACTGAAAGTGACCCACTCTTTGGTCTTTAGATCCTTTATCATATCCTCAGCGTGGATCAGAGGGACTCCTTTTTTGATTCTTTTTGCTGCCTGTTTTGTTAACTCTATTTTCATCGTGATCGGCTCTCCCTTCCTACGAATATTCTACTATACAGTATAACAAACTTTGACAAGTCTCACAAAAAATTTTCTTGGCGATTTGTGAATCTTTCGCTAAGAAATAATTAATTTATGATAAATCTTTCTTCAATATATTTGACACCAAGGAGCGTGCTTAGTAAAATGGAAGTGAATGAAAACTTTGAAATGGTTTTTCAGAAAGAGGAGGGAGTTTCCCTTGAAAGAAAAAGCAAAAAATATACTAAATACACGTCTAGGTTTCTTCGGATTACTAGCTATTTTATATTGGGCAAAAAGTATCTTAGCCTACCTTACCGAATTCAATCTCGGTATTGAAAGTCCTATGCAATACTTTATTTTGTTCATCAATCCGATCGCAACGACCCTATTACTTTTGTCGATTGCCTTATATGTGCGGCGAACCAAAGCCTCTTATATCACGATGCTCGCGATTTATTTTGTGATGACCGTTCTTTTGTTTGCCAATGTTGGTTATTATCGCGAATTCACTGATTTTATCACTATCAATACGATCTTAGGTGTCGGCAAAGTTGCCAGTGGTCTTGGTGCAGCAACGCTCAAAGCCTTGGAACCACAAGATTTCTTATACTTTATCGATTTTGTTCTGATTGGGATCGCATTAGGTACTAAGAAAATCAAGTTAGACACGCGACCTGTACGGGCACGGATGGTGCTGGCGATTTCTACTTTGGCTGTCATGATCTTTTTCGGAAATCTGTTTTTAGCTGAAACGGACCGGACCGGTTTGTTGACGCGGACTTTTTCTCGTGACTATCTGGTTAAGTATTTAGGGATCAACGCTTTTACAACTTACGATGCGGTGCAGACTTATCAAACGACTCAAGTACGTGCTCAAGCAAGTCCTAACGACATGCAAGAAGTCCAAAACTATGTCAGTCAGCATTATGCCGCTCCAGATGACAAGTACTTTGGCATGGCAGAAGGTAAGAATGTCATATACATCCATTTGGAAAGTACCCAACAATTTTTGATCGATTATAAAATAAAAGACGAAAATGGCGAAGAACATGAAGTGATGCCTTTTGTAAGTAGTCTTTATCATGACAATAGTACGTTTAGCTTTGATAACTTCTTCCATCAAGTCGGCGCTGGAAAAACGAGTGATGCCGAAACACTGTTAGAAACTTCTTTATTCGGTCTCAATCAAGGAGCCTTCTTCACGCAATTCGGTGGCAAGAATACCTTTGAAGCAGCTCCTAATATTTTGGAACAAACCAAAGGCTATACTTCCGCTGTTTTCCATGGCAATAGTGGAAACTTCTGGAATCGGAATGAAACGTACAAACATTTAGGTTACGATTATTTCTTTGATTCTTCTTACTATGATGTCAATGAAGATAATTCGTTTCAATATGGTCTGCATGATAAACCATTCTTTAACCAATCCGTCCAATATCTGGAACGATTGCAACAACCATTTTACGCCAAGTTCATTGCTGTCTCCAACCACTATCCATACGCTGAATTCACTAATGAAGATGCGGGTTTTCCGATCGCGGATACTGGCGATGAAACCGTTGATGGTTACTTTGCCACAGCCAACTATTTGGATACAGCTGTTGAAGAATTCTTCAATTATTTGAAGGCAAGCGGACTGTATGACAATTCGGTCATTGTCTTATATGGAGACCATTATGGCGTTTCTGACGGTCGTAATCCAGCCTTAGCACCTTTAGTTGGCGAAAGCTCTTATTCTTGGGATGATTATGACAATGCGCAAATGCAACGTGTTCCATTTATGATCCACATTCCAGGTCAAGATAATGGCGGAATCTTTGATACGTATGGTGGTGAAGTCGATGTCTTACCAACTCTACTTCATTTTCTAGGTGTTTCTACTGAAAATTATATTCAACTGGGTCAAGATCTATTATCACCAGACCATGAACAATTAGTCGCTTTTAGAAATGGCTCGTTTGTCACCCCTGAATATACCTATTACAACCAAACGCTTTATAATAACGAAACCGAACAAGCTATCACGATGCCAACTGGAGAAACAAAGACGACCTTTGAAAACTTGCAAGCCAAAGTTCAAAAACAATTAGATACTTCTGATATGATTAATAATGGCGATTTACTTCGTTTCCATACCGGCAGCGGCTTGACGCCGATCGACCCAAGTGATTATGACTATCAAAATGAATTGGATAAACTGCTACAAGCCAGTGTCGATGCTAAAAAAGATACCAGCATTTACGCTCTACGTGGCAACAAATCTACTGCTGATCTTTACGTTACCAAAACGTATCAAGAATATCATCCAGAAGCCGTCGTTCAAACAGAAGATTCCAAGGAATCTTCCACTGAGGATAAAAAAGACGAATAGTTCTTACCCCGAGTTTACCATAAGAAACTCGGGGTTTTTTTTGTCGTTAAAATGGGACTAACCTCGTCGGATTCGCTGTTTTACTATAAGATATTCATAATTTTTTCATAATCCTCCACTATACTATAAAGTGAGAAGGTGAGAAAATGTCTCTTATTAAAATCGGAATGGCTAGCATCAGATATCACAAACGGACGATGTCTCTTTATTCTCTTTTTTTACTGATAAGCTTTTTCGCTTTATTTATCGTCAATAGTCTTGAAGAAATCCTACCCGTTTTATTAGCTAAAGCAGAAGACTTGCTATACTCTTCTGGCTTTCAGTCCGAAAAGCAAGTAGTCATCCAACAACTAAAACAAACCAGTTCTCAAGCGCAACTGATCTATGATTTTTTTAAAATACGAGTCTATCTTTTCACTGTTTTAGGATTGGCGTTATTTTATTTGATTTATCAGCGAGTAAAACAAAAGGACTATTTCGCTTGGAAACAGGCTGGCAGTTCTAATAAAAGTTGGTTTACTTATAATTTAGTTGAGCTGGCTTTGCCCTTTCTTTTGCTACTGATCGGTTTTGTTTTATTTTTCCTTCTTTTTCAACATGTCTTTAGCCATTATTTATTATCAAAGCATTTAAATACGCTCGCACAGATCGAAATCACCAAAAAATCTTTGACCATTAGTGGTGATTCGAATTTAAATCAATTGGTCATGCGTGTCCCTAGTAACAATCAAGCTTGGATCAGTTCTCTTTCGCTTACTTCTTATGAATGGTCTAAATTACTACTATCATCCTTTTGGCAAACGATCAAAGCCTTTTTGACGATGATTTTCTCCATAGGAAGCTTGATTATCTTACTTACGATCATTAGGAGGAATCGACTATGGAAAAATCGTCCATAGATATCAATCATATAGCAGCTGGCTTTTACTTGGTCACAACAGAAAATTATCAAAACGAGTTGATGGATAAAGAGCCTTCCGAAGTTGGCAAAATAACAACAGCTTGGATCACCTTGCCTTTCTTATCCTTACGCGAAAATTTATTGTTAGGCGTCTCAAAAAATCGCCGTGCTAAAATCTTTTCCTATTTTCAACTAGTTGATTTGTCGCCCACGATCTTAAGAAAATCTACAAAAGAGCTAACTGATTTTGAAAAAATCAAATTACAATTCGTTCACTTCTTACTTCAAGAAAAAGAAGTTTTATTCTTAGATCAAAGTTGCCAAAATTTAGCCACTAGTGGTAAACAGTGGCTCTTGAATTTTTGCCACAAACTGACACAAACAAAAAGAATGAAAATTTTTTTATTTAGTCAAGATGAGCAATTGATTCATCTGCCCATCATTGATGATATCATTTAAAAATTGGTGGCTGATTCGACCGTGAATTATAACCTGATAAAACCAAATCGTGCTTGTTTTATAGCTTTTTGATTTGATTTCATTCAGAGATATGTTATAATTTAAACGTAGGTTCCCTTATTTACGGGGACGTTACGGATTCGACAGGCATTGTTTGAGCCTGAGGTGCGCTTTGTAGGTTACGTCTACATTAAAACGTTCAGTTAAATATAACTGCTAAAAACAATAATAACTCTTACGCTTTAGCTGCCTAATCGCGCTTTAGTGTAGATCCTCTTGGCATCGCCCATGTGCTCAAGTAAGGGTCTCAAATCTAGTGGGATACGCTTTGACTTTCCGTCTGTAAGTCATTGAAGAGACCATCAGACTAGCAAAATAAATAGCCTGTCATTCGGCGATCTATGGCGCGAATCTTTTAAATAGAATCGACTATGAGCGTAGGACTTTAGGTAGCGAAATGTTTGGACGCGGGTTCGACTCCCGCCGTCTCCATTCATAGTTTTCGGAGAATTTCGGTAATCGTCAAAACCCTTGATATAAAAGGATTTTGGCGATTTTTGTTTTCACTCGTTTTCGCTAATTTAAAATAAAATGTATTCAAAAGTGTATTCATTTTTTTGTGAATACACTTCAATTATTCTTATGATCTCTTGTGTTATTATCTTGTTAAATAGTTCTATAGCTAAGGGGGCCTTGTTGACTTTAAATTGCAAACTTTTGACACTGAAAAACAATATATGATCCTCTTGTTATGAAATTTCATGATACAGCTACATCCAAAAAAGACATAACACAGCAATTGGCTATTCTCCTAGATAATCTTAACTATATGCAATCTTTTCGAGGAGGCAACAGCCGTACGCACTGCGAGGGCAACAGATCCTTAGCTTTAGCAAAAGGCTATTATGCTGAAATCAATATTCGTTTAGATAATACTATCTATAATTTATATATGGATGGTACAATCTAAGGTAATGATTCCAAGCGGAAAAATGTTCGATTTGGATTGAATTTTTCCAACCGATATAGACCTTCTTCATCAATAGTGTTTACACCATTCTTAAATGAATAGCCCATTTTCTAATAAAACGGCAGTCCAGTAATTGAAGCAGGGATTTCGATTCTTTTTGATCTCTTAAAATAAACATCTTGCTCCAGCACGTAGATAAGTTTTCGACCGACCCCTTGACCTTGATATTTCGGCAAAACAAATCTATTAAAAAGACTGCTCTCATCTTCTTTGCCCCAATAAGGACCAATTGAACCAACCGCTACGATTTGATGCGTTTGATCATCTAAAAATACATAGCAATGAAATTCTTTCGACCTTATGATGAAATTTGTCGCAGTTAATTTTCTCAAATCATTTTCTAAATAATCTTTCGAGTAATCTTTGCTATTTGTAGTCAGCATCGTTAGTTTCACTAAATCTGCTACTTCTTTAGCATTAGTATCTTTAAACCGGCGATAAGTGATCATTTCTCAAGTCTCCTAAAACAATTTTTAACTCTTTTTTATATTTATAACCTGGTAACTTTTATTAGAATAGAGAAGCAGACCTAATTTAATCGCTATTTTGTTGTAAAAGATTTTCCCCGATAAGTTCTTCTATTAACGTAAGATTTTTTATTTTATTAACGAGTAAGCTTCTTCATGATGGATCGCTCCATCTTTCTCTTCTTTTATTTATTGCCATCAATCACCGTTTATTTGATAAGAATGAGCATAGATACCATTAGCTAGAGCAACAATGTTTATCAAATCTTGTGTTTTTGAACTTGCTGTAATATAAACAACAAATTTTTCTCCTATTTGAAGTAAGAGGCTTTTATCAGGAATAGAAATAATGGTGTTGTTAACATCATTCAGAGAAGCAATAAGCAATTCATCTAGTTTCACATAATCCTCTTGTTCATTTCCAAGTTTAACTAGTTCGCAATCCTCATAATCAAAAAATGAAGAGTCTAGAAAAATAGTCTCTGCGTAACCTAAAATCGTCAATAAACAACGTCTAAACTTCTCCAGGTACTCAAAATGATTTTTGCGCCATTTCTCATCAGCAGAAAGTCGATCCGAGTCAAATGCATAAAAATAAAGCTTACTCGGCATCGCTTGCGGCAAATGATCAATACAGTGGAAATGGTATCCTTGTTTCGGAGTTAACGAAAAAAAGTTGGTACGAACAAACCCAGGCTCATACATATCTGTTTCTTCAAATATTTGTTTACAAAATCCATAACATTCTTGATATAATTCGTCCATACGATTTCAACTCCGTACTCTTATTTTGAAGCTTCTGCTTAACTTCCTTAGTGGTTCTTCTACATGTTTTTCTATTTTACTAAATGGATTGTAGCACACAATCTAGGCACAGATAAAATTCTTCCCCAAACGTTGTAAAACCATAGCCTGAACGTAAAATAAATAAAAAAAAAGTCAGAAATTTAGTGAGTTGGGCTGCTTTTTTACGAAAAATAGCGCCAGCGCTATGCCGCTGACGTCTTTGCAAAACAATTGGCTTTACCACAATATTGATCAAGGTTGCTGAAGTAAGATTATACTAGCTCTTGCTTACAAAATGATCTTAAAAGAATATTAAAATGTTAAAATTCACGGCCGAATCAGCCACTACTCTACGTTACGCTAGATTTACCTTAAATTTGTAAGGTGATTTTAAATAATAAAATTTTGCGTTATTTGATTTCTCAAATGAGTTATTATTGCTAGCGAAACGAAAAGAATGTGGTTGCGACGGCACCGTGTAAAAGAAGCCAATGTGAATTGTTTTAAATCACTACGATTGGCTCGTATAGCGAGACAGGGTAGATGATGAAAAATACCTACTTGGTATGAGAACTGGACGTTTTAGCGTCTCGTTCTAGTTTGAATCTTGGCAGACCTTAGACCATGGTTCAGGTCCCACGGTAGACAGTAGCAGACACAAACGTGCAAGTGTAGCGTTAGCCTAAAATCGACCGTGGATTGTAACAGTAAAATTCAACATACTCAATAAGTTTTAAACAAAAAAGTTGTTTGTACCTACATTTGTCCTTACCAAACCAACTCAAATCAACTCAAAGTGTTTCAGCGCATGCACGATCCCACCGTCTGTATTGGTTTTGGTCACAAAGTCCGCATGTTCTTTAACTTCTGGGCGACCATTAGCCATAGCGATTTTGTAATCACAGGCTTCAAGCAAAGCAATATCATTGGGTCCATCGCCAAAGCCATAGGTCGGTACAGCGCTTAATTCCAAACTTTCTTTTAGTCGTGCTATGCCAGTTCCTTTAGAGATCCCTTTGCCCACGGTATCGATCGAATAAGGTCCGTTACGATAAAAAGTCAATTCAGGAAAATGTTCTTGATAAAATTCATCGCCTTCTTGGCAACAAGGTAATAACATATTGACGCGTTCTGTCTGATAGGCTTTTAAATCGACTGCCGGGATCTCACTATGAATAAATTCATACGCACGGATCAAATTATCGTCATGACCAGTCGCCCAGATCCGCGCCTCATTATACATGGACAAGGTATGTCCTTTTTCTTGCACGGCTTGGATCATCCGCTGGCAAACTTCTTTTGAAATTGTATTGCTATAGACTTCTTTGCCATCAACGCGAATAAATGCACCATTCATGACGATATTTGATGCGATTCCAGCTTTCTTACGGATCTGTAAGATTTCTTTTTCCGTTCGCCCTGTGGCAATCACCGGCAGGACGTGATTGGTCTTTAATTGTTGGATGGCTTGGGCCACCTCCTGGGTGATCTGTGAATGTTCATCCAAAAGCGTCCCATCTAAATCAAAAAAAGCAATTGCTTGGTAAGTCATTTTCGTTTCTCCTTTACTTTCCTCTTGTTATCTATTTTACCAAAACTTAAAAGAAAGACAAAGATAATTTCATCCCTATAATAAGTAGTTGGTAGAATATCGATTTTAGAGTATACTAACAGTAAGTAGGAATGACCATTCAACTGCTTTTACCTGAAAGTACATTGTACAGGAGTGAGAACAAAATGAATATTTTAATGATTGAAGATAATGAATCGGTTTGTGAAATGATGCAAATGTTTTTTGTGAACGAAGGTTGGCAAGCAACTTTCAAATATGATGGACAAGAAGGTCTCGATGCCTTTTTAGCAGATCCTAAAAAATGGGATATGATCACTTTGGACTTGAATTTACCGAGCTTAGATGGCATGGTCGTGGCCAAAGAAATTCGTAAAGTTTCTAAAACTGTCCCTTTGATCATGCTAACAGCACGTGATTCTGATAGTGATCAAGTTATCGGTCTGGAAATCGGCGCGGATGATTATGTCACGAAACCTTTCAGCCCGCTGACCCTGATTGCCCGCATGAAAGCTCTCCACCGTCGTAGTGAAATCGAACCGGCCACGCAAGCGACAAATGAAACAGATACTTTTGACATTCAGACCGACCATTTCAAAATGAATGTCAAAACCCGAGAAGCCTATTTAGATGAAAAACTCATTGAAGGCTTGACCCCCAAAGAATTTGATTTACTTTACACCCTAGCTAAAAAACCACGACAGGTCTTCTCGCGTGAGCAATTATTGGAACTAGTTTGGGATTACCAATATTTTGGTGACGAACGGACGGTCGATGCGCATATCAAAAAGTTACGTCAAAAAATCGAAAAAGTGGGTCCACAAGTGATCCAAACCGTTTGGGGCGTTGGTTATAAATTTGATGATTCAGGTGTTGCCTAATGCGTTATTTGCATCAACAATTGCTTGCTTTTTGTTCGATCATTTTAGTGACCATGCTAACGGTTGGGATTGCTTTTACCCAAATGACCAAACAGACGATCGAGGATAATAATTATAAACAGCTCTTTGGCTATGCTAGTGCTGCTGCCGAAGAAATGAATCGTCACTTACCGGCTGATTCTTTAGAAGCGGTCATTCAACAAGCCTTATCGACATCAGAGGCTATGCTCGATCAGCAAGACGTCGCCTTTTTGTTTGTCAGACAAGATGGTGCTATCGTTTACCCGATCGATACGGATAAACCAATCGATATCCCTTTTAAAAATTATTGGTCCGGCCTGCAAAACGGTCAAAAGCAACAAGAAACGACCAAATACGATATGTATGGTGCTGCCAACGCCACTTCGTATGCGATGATCCCTTTTAATTTAGACAATGACTTTTATGGAGCACTGGTCGTGACGCAACCGGCGCAAAACGTCCAAAATAGCGTCAAGGAATTTACTTGGAACCTGATGCGGGGCTTCTTGTTAGCCTTGATTCTATCGCTGATTATTAGCTATTTATTTGCCAGTTTTCAAGTACATCGGATCAATCGTATGAAACAAGCCACCAAAGAGATCTCCAACGGTAATTTCGATATCGTCTTACCAGTGCATAATCGTGATGAGTTCGATGAGTTGGCTGAGGATTTCAACAAAATGAGCGATTCTTTGAAAAAATCGCAAGAAGAAATCGACCGTCAAGAAGAGCGGCGGCGGCAATTTATGGCCGATGCCTCGCATGAGATGCGGACCCCACTCACAACGATCAATGGACTTTTGGAAGGCCTCGAATACCATGCGATCCCGGAAGAAAGTCGCGATGATGCCATTCGTCTGATGAAAAATGAGACCAACCGTTTGATCCGTCTCGTCAACGAAAACTTAGATTATGAAAAGATCCGGACCAATCAGATCTCGATTATCGTCAAAAAGTTTGATGGAACAGCGGCTTTACAAACGATTGTTACCCAACTATCAGCCAAAGCCAAAAGCGCCAATGATTGCTTGATCTTAGACACGCAAGAATCCGTTTCGGTTTTTGCGGACTATGACCGTTTTGTCCAAATTATGGTCAATATCATTCAAAATTCCATCCAATTTACTAAAGATGGGCAGATCCATGTTAAGATCGAAAAAGGGTATCTAGAAACGATCGTAACAATATCAGATACGGGCATTGGCATGTCAGAAGACCAAGTCAGAAATATTTGGGATCGTTATTACAAAGTCGATCCTTCACGGAAAAACCCTAAATTTGGCGAATCCGGCCTAGGTCTACCGATCGTCCAACAACTCGTACGTCTCCACAAAGGCACGATCGATGTCCAAAGTAAACTAAACGAAGGCACGACCTTCACGATCCGCTTCCCTGACGTTGAGATCAAGGATGAAGAAACAGAATAAAAATAGACAGCTATTATCACAAAAAGATAATAGCTGTTTTGTATCTTATGACTTTATCCTTTCCCTTACTCCATCACACTGACTAATAGTTCCGCGTATTTCTCTAGATACTCTTGGTCGATACTATCATAATTTCCTACTTCACTACTATCGATGTCTAACACACCAAGTAGTTTTCCCTCTTTGATCAAAGGGACCACGATTTCTGACAGGGCTTCCGAATCACAAGAAATGTAATTCTGATGAGTCTTTACATTCTCGACAATCATAGTGGTTTGTTTTTCAGCTGATTCTCCACAAACGCCGTCTCCTAAAGCGATGCGGGTACAAGAAACCTTGCCTTGAAAAGGACCTAAGATAAGTTCCTCGCCTTTTAATAGATAATAACCGGAAAAGACTGTATGGCTTAAAGTTTGATTGAGTAAAGCCGAAGAATTCGCCAAACTAGCCAGCTTATCTGGCTCTGCTTCTAGTAAACCTCTTTGTTGTGCTAAAAGGAGTTCATACATTTGCGTTTTTGCTTTAGTTGACACGGGTTCACCCTCTTATTCTTTTGGATTCATTATATCGAAAAAAAGGAGAAAGATAAACCACTTGCATCGAACATATTTTGAAATAAAACATGTTCAATAGCGGATTATCCTAAAAAAGGTAAAGAAACGCACACTAATATTCGTGTGCGTTTCTTTTATCTATTTAACGACCATTACATTACAAGGGGCTTGATTGACCACGTATGCTGTTGTCGATCCGACCAATACTTTGGCGATTGCGCCTTTACCCGTTGAACCCATAACGATCAAATCAATTCCATAATCTTTAGGAATATCCTGTGCAATGATTTTTTTTGGGTTACCGATATCCACGATCGTATGGACTTCTTCAATACCGTTTTGTTTAGCTGTGTGGACCTTTTGTTCTAAATATTTTGCCACATGCGTTTGTTCCTCTTGCAACAATTTTGAAAATGCGTACGCACTTGTCGATAATTCAACATCATTGATGATCCAAGTTACATACAAAATCGCTTTGTTCCTTCTACCGATTGCTAAAGCTTCATCAAACGCCTTTTCTGATTGGTCCGATCCATCTAGTGCCACTAAAATCGTTTTATATTGATCAGTCATGGTAAGCGCCTCCTTTTCTACATTTAGTATACCATTTTTTTCACATAACTGCGAATGATTTCCTTTTGCTCGTTTGTGGATACGACAGACACTCGCTTTTCGATTTCTGGTACCTTTCACGCCGACAAAGAAGTTGTGCAGCAACCGATTTCACCTTGTACAATAATTGCTTTTTCTCTTGGCCCACTAGCATTCGATTTTCAGTCATGCTACAATAAAGCGAGAATTGAAAAGAAATGAGGAAAACTTTTGACAGAATATCTAACTGTAGGAAAAATCGTCAACACGCAAGGGATCAAAGGCGAAGTCCGCGTGATCTCCCAGACTGATTTTCCTGAAAAGCGTTATAAAGAAGGGGCACACTTGACATTATTTCGCGAAAAACACCAACCACTCCTCCTTACGATCGCTTCCCACCGCAAACATAAAAATTTTGATTTGCTTGCTTTTGAGGACTACTTGTCAATTAATGATGTCGAGGCCTTTCGCGACGGCGTCTTAAAAGTAGCCGAAGATGATTTAACTGATCTTGCTGAAAATGAATACTATTATTATGAAATCATCGGTTTAGAAGTCGTCGATGAAGCCGGGAAAAGTTTAGGTAAAATCAGCGAAATCTTGTCGCCCGGTGCCAACGATGTCTGGGTCGTCTCGCGACAGGGTCAACCCGACATTTTACTTCCTTATATTGCAGCCGTAGTAAAAAAGATCGACTTAGCTGCCCAAAAAGTGCTCGTTGACCTACCAGAAGGACTGATCGATGATGAGAATTGATGTCTTGACCTTATTTCCCAAAATGTTTGAAAGTACCATGACCGAATCGATCTTAGGAAAAGCCCAGGAAAAGAATTTGTTAGACTTACATATTCAAAATTTTCGGGACTATACGACCGATAAACATCGTCATGTCGATGACTATCCCTATGGTGGTGGTGCGGGGATGTTGTTACAAGTCCAACCGATCGACGATTGTCTACAAACGATCTACACTGAAACGCCAAAAATAAAAAAGCGGATTATTCTATTAGACCCTGCCGGCAAATCCTTTGATCAAAAAATGGCCGAAGACTTTTCCCAAGAAGAACACTTAGTTTTTATTTGCGGTCATTATGAAGGTTATGACGAGCGTATCCGAAGCCTAGTCACCGATGAAGTCTCTTTAGGTGATTATGTCTTGACCGGTGGTGAACTGGGAGCGATGGTCATGATCGATGCGACCGTCCGTCTCTTACCAGACGCTTTAGGCAATGACCTGTCGGCTGTGGGTGATTCTTATTCAACGGGGCTTTTGGAACATCCTCAATACACGCGACCGGCTGTCTATAAAGACATGGCAGTGCCCGAAGTGTTGATGAATGGCAACCATAAGCTGATCGAATCTTGGAAATTAAAGGAATCTTTACGTCGTACCTACAAGCGTCGACCTGACTTGTTGGAAAGTCTTGAATTGACCAAAGAAATGAAAAAAATGTTAGCTGAAATCAAAGCAGAAGAAACCGAAACACCTGGCCAATGACCAGTTGTTTCGGTTTTTTAATTTTGCCAAAGCAGGATCTGATTTTTCCCTGCCGTCAAAGTTTGCAACGGACCTACTGTCGCTTTTTTTCGAGCTTGACCCAACAAATCCTTTTCTAAGCACCAAATTCGACCCACAGGGTTTTGAAAGGCCGCAACGCTCAAA
>JBFLGC010000005.1:0-75092 GCA_041859945.1 Tetragenococcus sp. | reverse complement strand
ATTTGTTCAATTTAGGGATCGGTCTCTATTTTTATCATTTTGAAATTTTGGTGCGGGAAAATGGGCAAGAACAAACGTATTATTATGGCTCCAATGCTAAAGGTGGCGTGGGACAATTGTATCCAACTGCAGCAGAAACTTGGGATTATCAAATCACTTGTTTTGCGCATGCTGAAACAACGCCTAAATGGTATCGAGAAGGTATCTTTTACCAAATTTTCCCCGACCGTTTTGCCATAGGAAAGGGTAAAATTCGTTCGCCTAAAAAAAATACTTTTCTCTATGCTACGCAGACCGATGAGCCACTGTATGTAAAAGATGCGAATGGGGAGATCTTACGCTGGGACTTTTTTGGGGGAAACTTAGCTGGTATCGTCGAAAAACTACCTTATCTTAAAGATTTGGGTGTGACAGGACTTTATTTGAATCCTGTTTTCGAAGCCAGTAGCAACCATCGTTATGATACCAGTGATTATATGAAGATCGATGCGATGTTGGGGACAGATGAAGAGTTCGCTAGCTTTATCCAAACACTTCATGATAATGAGATGCATTTGATTTTAGATGGTGTCTTTAGTCACGTTGGTCAAAATAGTCGCTATTTCAATCGAAACGGTGCCTATGGAAAAGATATCGGTGCCTATCGTGATTCGCACAGCCCGTATTTTCACTGGTTCACTTTTGAAGATTATCCCGATGAGTATGCTTCTTGGTGGGGGATCAAGGATCTACCAGAAGTCAATAAAGAAAATGAAGATTTTCAAAACTTTATTTTTGGTGAGAAAGGGGTCATTGACAAATGGACCAAACTTGGCGTCGATGGCTGGCGTCTGGATGTGGCGGATGAATTGCCCGATCCTTTCATTGCGAATATCCGCAAACGCTTGGAAAAATTCCCAGATAAAGTTTTATTGGGCGAAGTTTGGGAAGATGCTTCAAATAAGATTTCTTACGGTGTTCGCCGGCAGTACATTTTAGGAGATCATTTGCAAGGTGTCATGAATTATCCTTTGCGCAATGCTGCGATCGAATTGCTTAATGAAAGCAAAAGACCTGAAGCAGTCGCCTATGCTTTGACGCAACTTTATGAAAACTATCCCCATGATATTTTTTATAATAACTTGAATAATATCGGTACTCATGATACCGAACGAATTTTGACAATGCTAGGCAATCACTTGAAAAAATTGGATCTAGCTTTTGGTTTGATGTTTATGTTTTCCGGGATTCCTTGTATTTACTATGGCGATGAAGCTGGTCTTACTGGTGGCAAAGATCCCGAAAACCGGAAATTTTTTCCTTGGCAGACCATCAATCACGATATTTATAATAGTTGTCATAAATGGATCGCTTATCGAACCGACAATCCTGTTTTGATAGAGGGTGATTTAAGTTTCTTTTTCACCAAAGACTTATTTGGGGTGCTGCGTCGTTTGGGCGATGATTATGTAGCTTTTTTGATCAATCCCACCAATTACCCCAAAAAAGTGAATGGAAATCTGACTTTTATTGCTGAAGAAACGCCGATGATAAAAGAGATCCGGCGCCGTTTTGCCAATCGCACGATCGAAGAAAATAGTTATATCTTGATCAGCAGTGCCCAGATGCGTGCCAGCATCGAACAAGTCAAGAAGTCATTGGAAAAATAAAGAAGGATGGAGTCAGAAGGTAAAAGCCTTCTGACTTTTTTGAGTAGCTATTTCCGATATTCTGTTGTAAAATTGAAGAAAGAGATAAAAAGGAATGAACACTATGGCTGATTATACAGATATCAAACGTAAGCATGATCGTTTTCCAGTCTATTCAGACGAGGATGGAGTCAAACTTGTGACTGAAGAACGACAACCATTTTCTGAAGGAAATTGGATCTTGACGGCTGAAGAAGATGAATCTGTTTTGCGTAAAAAGGATCCTTTTGAAACGAATCGAGCCTTTCGACGTACGGAACGGACCAGTCAAGAAAAAATGGGACAAACCGTCCAACAAAAAGAAGAATTAAAGCGGCACCGTGAAAACCTTCCAGACTATACGAAAAAGCACGAAAATGAAGTGAAAGTTTCAGGTAAAAAACAACTTTTTGGCGAACAAAAAAGTCATCAACAAGCAATAAGAAACGAGCCTAAACAAGTCATTTCTCCTTCTTTGAAAAAAGAATACTCGGGGCGTTCCTATTTTGTACCTAAATATATTCCGGCCTCTTCGATCCCAGATAAAGAAGAAAAGTTGGTATCTGATCATGAATTGATGCAGTCGATGCAAAAAAAGGACGACCAATACCTCTATTTTGATACTGAAATCTCGGCTTTTGAGCAAAAACGTGAGGGCAGTCCTGCTGTTCAAAAATTTAATGTTCCCGAGCCAGAAGAGACGATCCATATGACTAGAAATCAATTTAAAAATGTCAAGAAGAACAACGCCGGTAAAACACCGATCCTCGACCGTTCTTTACAAGGAATGATCGACGAAGAAAGTGCTGATTTTGATTCCAATGGCTATTTTCACTAAACAGCAAGAGAAGCTGCTCCCAAAAAAATAAAAGGGATCAGCTTCTTCTTTTATATTTTAATTGATTGCAAAAATGATAAAAGTTCGATGTTTTGTCAATTGTTTATAAGCAAAAAAATGTCAACCTTCCCTAAAAGGTTGACATCCTCTAAACGCTGGTATATCAATGCGGACGGCGGGACTTGAACCCGCACGAGCTAAACGCCCACAAGATCCTTAGTCTTGCTTGTCTACCAGTTCCAACACGTCCGCTTGACAACAAAATTTATTATATCAATGATTGAAAAAATGTCAAGTAGCATTTTTTTAGAATAAATCGCTGTGTCGTTCACTTGTGATAATGTCTTAAGTGTTCCCGTGAGAAAATATCTTAAAAGACTAGAAAAGAGACGATCTTCTCAATGAATCCTTGTGAAGTAATGAGAAAGAATGATTCTTGTTGCTTTAGCAAAAACTTAATTATTTTTTTGTTCGATAACTAATAAAATTTGCTATAATAAAATTTGTAAAAATTCTAACTTTTAACCATGAAAGATCGTAAGAAAGAGGATGCGTCCATGAAGGATTTTGAAAAATCGAATAAGCTTGAAGGAGTCAGTTACGATGTAAGAGGACCAGTCGTTGAAGAAGCTGATCGCATGCAAGAAGAAGGTATCAGTATTTTAAAACTCAATACAGGTAATCCAGCGACATTTGGTTTTGAAGCGCCCAATGAAATCGTTCGCGATTTGATTTTGAATGTCCGTGAATCAGAAGGTTATTCGGATTCGAAAGGTATTTTTTCGGCCAGAAAAGCGATCGAGCAATATTATCAATTGCAAAATTTCCCCAATTTGAGTATTCGTGATATTTATACAGGAAATGGTGTCAGTGAGCTGATCACGATGTCGATGCAGGGACTTTGCAACAACGGCGATGAAGTCTTAGTACCTATGCCAGATTACCCTTTATGGACGGCTTCGGTATCTTTGGCAGGTGGCAAGCCAGTTCACTATATTTGTGATGAACAAAGTGAATGGAATCCTGATATCGACGATATTCGTGCCAAGGTGACTTCAAAGACAAAAGCGATCGTTTTGATCAATCCTAACAATCCGACAGGAGCAGTCTATCCTAAAGAAATTTTGGAACAAATCGTGACGATTGCCCGTGAATTTGATTTGATCATTTTTTCTGATGAAATTTATGATCGTCTGCTGATGGATGGTTATCAACATGTTCCGATCGCAACGCTGGCACCAGATCGCCCCGTCGTGACCTTTAGTGGACTATCTAAATCGCATCGAGTGGCTGGATTTCGGGTCGGTTGGATGGTCATCAGTGGTGACAAGTCACATATCAAAGGATATATTGAAGGTCTGAATATGCTCTCTTCGATGCGTTTATGCTCCAATGTTTTGTCGCAACAGATCATTCAGACGGCACTAGGAGGCTATCAAAGTATCGATAAGTTGCTTTTACCAGGTGGTCGGATCTATGAACAACGCGACTATATTTACAAAGCTATCAATGATATCCCTGGTTTGTCGGCCATAAAGCCGAAAGCGGCCTTTTACATGTTTCCGAAAATCGATACGAAACGCTTTAATATCGTTAATGATGAACAATTTGTACTTGACTTCTTACATGAATACCATGTCTTAATGGTTCATGGTGGGGGCTTTAATTGGCAAGAACCGGATCATTTTCGGATCGTCTATCTGCCTAATTTGGATGATCTTAAACTGACGACAGAAAAATTGCGGGAATTTTTAGCAACTTATAAACAAAAAGCTTAGAAGGAAAAAGGTGAAGCCGTTAAGAAGCTTCACCTTTTTAAATCAATTTGCAATTATTTGACATTTTTTCTTACTCACGATCATCCGACCGTTGTATTTTTCGATTATTTCTTTGGAAGGATCGTTGACTTGGATCAAAAACGAATTTTCATACTCACGCTCGACCGTTCCGTTAAAGGCTTTACCTTCCCAGGTAAAATTCACAATTGAATGACTTTCCAATGGCTCCACTCCAATCTGTCGTTTTGCAACGAATTTTGTTCAGATAATAGATCCAAATATTCTATGCGGCTAATATCCAACTTGCCGACATGGGTGATTCTACACTACTTTTTATCATTTGACTACCATTTTGAGTCGCATTTTACCAGATTTGTGAGTTTATCCTATGATTCACGGCCAAATCAGCCGCTAAACTAAAAGATAGGCTTGCTTAAAGTCAGCCGTGGAACCGTCGTGAGCCTTTAGACTCAGATCGGTCCCACAGCAGACAGTCGCAGACACAAATGCGAAAGTATAGTGCTCAAGTTCGATTGTGAATTGTAACCGAGAAATAGAGAGAAAGGATAAATGGTGTAGACCTTTCTTGACATTTTTAGCGATTAGGCGTACTTTAAAGATGTGAAAAGAAGAAAAAGGGAGAGACAATTTATGAAAACGTATGTTAAAGCGGATCGGTTCTTTTTCAAGTCAGGTACCAAAGAAGCAGGTTATTTAGAAATCGTGGATGGCAAATTTGGCGAGTATGTCAAAGTAGTTTCTGATGATGCCAAGGTGATCGATCAAAGTGGCAAATGGATCGCACCAGGTTTAGTCGATACGCATATTCATGGCTTTATGAATCATGATGTGATGGACAATGATGCAGACGGGATCAAAGCGATGTCGGAAGGTTTGCTTTCTTGTGGTGTCACTTCGTATCTACCAACGACTTTGACTTCGAGTAAAGAAGCCTTGAAAAATGTAGCGGCCACGATCGGTAAGATGTATAAAGAAGTGACCGGCGCCAAGATCAAAGGGATCTACTTCGAAGGACCTTTCTTCACGGAAGAACATAAAGGGGCACAAAATCCAGCTTATTTTGGTGACCCAGATATCGATGTATTCCATGAATGGCAAGAAGCGTCAGGTGGCATCATCAAAAAAATCGCCTTGGCTCCAGAACGCAAGGGGGCTCCTGAATTTATCAAACAAGTAACCGATGAAGGTGTCGTTGTATCACTTGGTCACAGTAATGCTACCTTGGCCGAAGCTACTAAAGGTGTCGATAGCGGTGCGAGTGTCTTTGTTCATGCTTATAATGGGATGCGTGGTCTTCAGCATCGTGAACCTGGGATGGTCGGTGCTTTGATGTCGCTCCACCATGTTTTCTCTGAATTGATTTGTGATGGGCACCATGTCCATCCAACGGCGGCTGATATTTTGATGAAGGAAGTCGGCCATGATCATGTGGCTTTGATCACCGATTGTATGATGGCTGGGGGGATGCCTGATGGAAATTATAATTTGGGCGAATTTCCGGTAGTTGTCAAAGATGGGATGGCTTGTCTACATTCAGGAAATTTGGCAGGAAGTATTTTGAAATTAAAAGAAGCCATCAAAAATGTGGTCGATTGGGGGATCGCGACACCAGAGCAAGCCGTTTTGATGGCCACTTATGTACCAGCTGTCAGCTGTAAGATCGATGATACTTGTGGATCGATCTCAGCAGGACGTGATGCTGATTTTATCGTGTTGAATCCTGATATGACACTTTCGGCCACTTACCTTGATGGTGAAAAACGGTACGAAGAATAATAATTGAAAATCTAGATAAGAAAACAAGCCTCAATAGTCAGTTGTGAGGCTTGTTTTCTTCTTTTTTGATCTGTGTTTGGATCTTGGCTAGATCTTTTTGGAGGGCCACTTCTTTTTCTTTTAAAACTTCGAGATCTTCTTTGATTTCTTTTTCCTCTTCCGGTTTTGGTGGCCGAATGATAAAGTTCATACCAATGGCCACGAATGTTCCAATAAAGGTATCAAGGACACGATCGACGGCTACGATCACCGTTTCATCAGTAGATACGGTCAAGGTGATCAAAAGCATCGTTGCAATCGAGGAAATGATCCCAGAATTATTGTCGATCCCGTCAGAAAAGATGATCAAACTAGCAACAAGAAGAGGTAAAATAATGAGCTCGATCAAAAAACTGTCGTCGAAGCGTTGTTGTAAAAGATGATACCCAATGCCGACCAAGCCGCCAAGAGTATTTCCTAAGACACGAGATTTGGCAAATTTGACGCTAGTCGTAAGGTCCTGCCTAAGTGCAAAAACAGCAGCAAGGGCGGCGATCATCGGTTGACCACGATTTAAAAAATGGTATAACAAGATACAAAACATCACGGCTAACGCTGTCTTCATGGTACGCATGCCGATTCTAAAACGTCCGATTTGCACTGTGCTGTCTTCCTTTCCTTCTTTTTAGCCTTGTTTTTGCCAAAAATGGCGCATTTGATCGAGGATACCGATCACATCTTGCGTTAAGTTGAGGCTAGTATTTGGCTTTTGGTTGACGGTGTCGATCATATCTTTGATTTCATAATTTAAGGCTTGACTGCTCTGACCGATTTGGATCGTTTCACTATGACCATCACGATAAGTCAAGTTGGCACGATCTGCTCTTGGGTAATCAGCGATCGTAAAGTAGCCTTTTTCAAAAGCCACGATACCTTGTTTGGGCAATTTGGCTTGAAAGGCTAGACTGACTGTGGCCATTTCATCTGCATCATTGCGTAAAATGGTCAATGATTGCTCATCAACACCTGTTTGAAAAGGCAAGACGTTACTGTAAAGGACGCGTGGTGTTTCGGTAAAGAAGTAACGCGCAAAAGAGACGGCGTAGGTGCCGATATCTAGAAGAGCACCACCGGCTAGGGCTGGATTGAAGAAACGATTGGTTGGATCAGGTTCCTTGTAACTGCCAAAGGGCGCTTGGATCAGTTTTAGTTTGCCTAACTTGCCACTTGTTTGGATGTCTTTTAGACCAGCGTAGAGTGGCATATGGAAAATCGTCATAGCCTCTTGCAAAATCAGCTGATGTTCTTTAGCATAGCTTACAGCTTCATCCAATTCTGCTAAATCCATGGTGATGGCTTTTTCACACAGCACATGTTTGCCCGCTTTTAAAGCTTGCATGATATATTTGTGATGCAGACTGTTAGGTATGGCAATATAGATGAGGTCAATGGCTTCATCTGCTAAAAGTTCTTCCGGTGAAGAAAAGGCGTGAGGAATGTTGAATTCACCAGCGAATTCCTGCACTTTTTTAAAGTTGCGGGCAGCGACTCCGTAAAGGACACTTTCATCGCTAGAGAAGCCACTAGCAAATTGACGAGCAATGTCACCAGTACCGATGATGCCCCATTGGTAAATTTTTTTCATCAGATATTCTCCTTTCAAAAAATCTTTCTATGCCTAGTATACCAAAAATATGTTAAAATTAGAAAAAGAAGTTTATCTACTATTTCTTTTATTTAAAAAATTGCTTAAAATAGGAGTTGGAGGGATAAGTTATGCACGATAGCTACATAGATTTGATCATTAGTGCTGTCCAAGAAAAATACGGATCCGAAAGCGAGTTTTATAAAAATCAATTAGGGATCTCAGAAGAAACATGGAATGCCTGGAAAAATGGCTCAGGTGTATTGGAACCCGAGATCAATCAAAAAATCAAAAACTTATTTACTGATTATGAATGGATGCTTTTTCAAAAAGTATTGCGACAAACCATTATTTATCCGGAAAAACGCACGATCGCCGTTTCTGAATTTCGGAAAATGAAAATAAAAATTGCTCGTAAATGGCTAAATATCGGTCTTGGGACGGTTGAAGTTTTACAAGGAAAAGTTGAAAATGGAAGACAACCTTATGTGGATCTAAAGGTGACGCTCTCATATGATGAGTGGGGCTTTGACGATGTGATCAATTTCCGTCTGCCAGCGACGATCCAACAACAAGTGGGAAATGAACAAATCGCTCTTTTAGACTGGGTCAATGAAAATTTGGAAGATACCTATATCCATTAAGTATCTGATGAAAGTTAGGAGCGAAAATCAGTGAAGAAAATAGTCCAAATGTTAGGCCTGGTTTCCGCCAGTGCACTTATTGTCATAGGTATCAATCAGGGCATCAATAAAATCATAGGAAATGATGAGAAAGAAGTTGTTATGAAAGCCCAACAAGAAAAAGTTGCTTCTGTTGAAACTTCTTATTCTTCGGAAGAGTCTTTGCTTCTTTCGAAAGAGAGGACCGATCCGTTACCGGATGTTTCTGTCGACGATACCGATCTGATTTTGGTGGGACCAGAGAATCCATTGAAAAATGAAATCGATGAAAATAACTTAGCGACGATCCCGGATACGGAACAACGCTTGGAAAAGACGGCGTTAAAAGCTTATGAAGAATTAGCCTCAGCAGCTAAAAAAGCGAACTTTGAATTGGTCGTGATCTCAGCCTATCGTTCGATTTCCTATCAAGAAGAAATTTTTTCTAGTCGTGTGGCGGATCTCGTTGCTAGTGGTTTGTCAGAAAATGCTGCCACTGAAGAAATCAAAAAGACATCGACAGAACCAGGATTCAGTGAGCACCATACAGGCCTGGCCTTGGATGTGGTGGATGAAAATTGGAGCAATAATTATAAAAATGAAGTTTTAGAAGAAGCTTTTGGAACAACTGACGCTGGCATTTGGTTATCAGAAAATGTTGCCCAATATGGTTTTATTATTCGCTATCCTCAAGGTAAAGAAGCTGTGACGAAGATCACCTATGAACCTTGGCATATTCGCTATGTAGGCAAAGAAAATGCGCAATATATCGTTTCCCATCAACTGACCTTAGAAGAATATCTGGAGTTGTTAAAAGAAAAAGATGAGTAGAAGAAAAAAAACTAGCAGGACACGCTTTCCAACGATCTTGGCTGGATTATTACTGATCATCCTAGCTTTTGTTTTCTCACTGCGAAGTTTGTCAGAACCAACTTGGTCAGAAGATGAAACGGGTGCTCAAGCTGATACTGAATTGACCAAAGATGAATTCATAGAACGACTATTGCCACATGCGAAAGAATTGCAAGAAGGTTATGGGGTCTTACCTAGTATCATCATTAGTCAAGCCATTTTGGAATCGAATTGGGGTCAAAGTCAGCTTGCTGCCGAGTATAATAATTTATATGGAATCAAAGCTTATGGAAATCAGGAGAAAGTGACCATGGACACGCAAGAATATGTCAATGAACAATGGGTCACGATCGCCGGCGATTTTCGGGTCTATGATTCTTGGGAAGCATCGATGGATGATCATACGATGTTATTTGTGAACGGTGTAGACTGGAGTCCTGAAAAATACCAAGGTGTATTGACAGCATCTACTTATGAAGAGGCTGCTGATGCTTTGCAAGCAGCGGGGTACGCTACTGATCCAGACTATGCTACGAAAGTAAAAAGCGTTATTGAAACCTATCATTTAGATCAATATGACTAGAAGGGAAATGATTTCTATTGGAAAAAAAATTCGTACCAAACATTACCACTGAGCTCAGAAAAGATATTGTGCGAGCTCCGGAAGTTATCAGCAAAGCTAGCGGAATCATTATTTTTGGCAAACGGATCAAATCAATCATTTTTACGACTGATATTGCCATCATTCGTAATACCAATGCCAATGCCGTCATTGCTGTCTATCCTTTTACGCCCCATCCGGCAATCACTAAAAGTATTATCGAAGCGGCAGATATCCCAGTCTTCTCAGGCGTGGGCGGTGGCTTAACACAAGGAACACGGGCCTCATTTATGAGTATCTTTGCGGAATCACAAGGTTCTATCGGGGTGGTTTTAAATGGGCCGACGCCACTTGATACGGTGCGCCAAGTTTGTCGCGTGGTGGATGTGCCAGTTGTCAGTACCATTACGTCTACTTACACAATGATCGATGAAAAACTGGGGGCTGGGGTTTCGATCGTAAATATCAGTGCTGGTAAAGATACGGCGAAAACGGTCGCTTATTTTAGAGAAAAATACCCCGAATTACCGATCATTGCTACTGGTGGGCCAACTGACGAAACAATTCTAGAAACGATCAAGGCTGGTGCTAATGCCATTACCTTCACGCCACCAACAAATGGCGAACTCTTTAGTAAGAAAATGGATCTTTATCGGGACCAAGAGCGTGAGCTATATGAAGAAAAGATGGGTGAGTGAGCTTGACTCGCATGAACAGATAGTCGCTATCCTAGCTGCTAGGAAGCGACTTCTTTTTGAAAACCAAAAATAGAGAGGAGCGTTTTAAGTGAAAGAATTGACCGAACAGATCGAAAAAAATGGCTTAGTATTGGGGGAAGACGTCTTAAAAGTAGACAGTTTCATCACTCATCAAGTCGATAGTGAGCTGATGGAGAAAGTCGGTAAAACAATTGCAGAAGTATTTGCCAAAGAGGGTATTACCAAAGTCGTTACGATCGAATCGTCAGGGATCGCGCCGGCTCTTTTTGTAGCTAAAGCTTTGGGAGTGCCGATGGTTTTTGCGCGAAAATCAAAAAGTATCACTATGGACGAAGAATTACTGACAAGTGAAGTTTATTCGTTTACCAAAAAAGTAGCCAATACGATTTCGATTTCACATCGGTTTTTAGGTGAAACCGATAAGGTGTTGATCGTCGATGACTTTTTGGCTAATGGACAGGCAGCAAAAGGGTTGATCGAACTTTGTCAAAAGGCAGGGGCAGAAGTTTTAGGCGTCGGGATCCTGATCGAAAAATCTTTCCAAAGCGGTCGTCAGTTGTTAGAAGAAATGGGGATCCGTGTGGTTTCATTGGCACGCGTCACTTCTTTGGAAAAGGGGACCGTTCATTTCACTAGGGCAGATGCTTAAAATACGAACGAAATAAAATTAACTATCTGTAATATTCGATTAATTTTTGACTTCTGATTTTTTGCTTGATACAATAAACACGAGAAAAAAATAAAGGAGTGGATCAAAAAAATGGAAGCACTCGTTGCAGTAGTCATGGGCAGTAGCTCAGATTGGGAAACGATGAAATATGGCTGTGAAAGTTTAGAGAAGCTCGGGATTCCTTATGAAAAAAAGGTCATTTCAGCTCATCGAACGCCAGATCTATTATTTTCTTTTGCAGAGTCGGCCAGAGAGCGTGGCTTGAAAGTCATTATCGCAGGAGCTGGTGGGGCCGCCCATTTGCCGGGAATGTTAGCAGCAAAAACGACCTTACCAGTGATCGGTGTTCCGGTCCAATCACGAACATTGAATGGCTTAGACTCCTTACTTTCGATCGTCCAAATGCCAGGTGGAGTACCAGTAGCGACTACTGCGATCGGTAAGGCAGGTGCCACTAACGCAGGAATACTTGCAGCCCAGATGCTTGCCATGTATGATTCAGAAGTGGCCAATAAATTGGTGGAAATGCGTCAACAAATGGAAAAATCTGTATTGGAAAGTAGTGATCAACTTGGCTAAACCTTTGATGCCGGGAGCGACGATCGGGATCGTCGGCGGTGGACAACTAGGGAAAATGATGACCATGAGTGCCAAAAAAATGGGTTTTAATGTAGGTGTGTTAGATCCAGCTGAAGATTGCCCGACAGCGCAAATCGCTGATTGGCATATCGTGGCTGCTTATGATGATATTTTGGCTTTGGAAGAAATGGCCAGAAGGAGTGCTGCCATCACTTATGAGTTTGAAAATGTCAGTGTGGAGGCGTTAAATGCGATCTTGCCACTTTGTAATGTTCCTCAAGGGACCGATATGCTGGCGATCACGCAAGATCGCTTGTTAGAAAAATCTTTTTTAGAAGCGAATAATATCGTGATCGCACCTTATGCAACGATCATCAGTCCGACTGATATCCAAGATGCCATCGATAGTATCGGCTATCCTTGTGTGTTAAAAACGACACGAGGTGGCTATGATGGCAAGGGGCAATATGTCTTACATGGGACAACTGATCTGGCGGCTTCCATGAGTTTGTTACGGTCGGGAACTTGTGAATTAGAAGCTTTGATCCCATTTGAAAAAGAGCTATCGATCATGATCGCTGGTAATGGTGAGACCTATCAAACGTTTCCTGTGGTCGAAAACAGTCATCGAAATAATATTTTACATGAAACGATTGCTCCGGCTCGTGTCGCTCCTGAGGTGGTGACAGAAGTCAAACGGATCGCTTTGGTGATTGCTGAAGCTTTGCATTTGCATGGCGTATTGGCCATCGAATTGTTTTTGACGGCCTCCGGTAGCCTTTATGTCAATGAACTAGCACCAAGGCCGCATAACTCGGGACATTACTCGATCGAGGCTTGTAATATGAGTCAATATGATGCGCATATCCGCGGTATCAGCGGCTGGCCATTGGGAGAAGTAAGGCAGTTGAGCGATGCCGTCATGGTCAACATTTTAGGCCAGCACATGGTACAAAGTGAGAAATTAATCAGTCAAAAACCGGACTGGCAATTCCATTATTACGGCAAGAATCAAGTCAAAAGAAATCGTAAAATGGGACATATCACCATCACCACCACAGATATCGAAAAAACATTAATGGAAATCAACGAAACGAAGGTCTGGGATCAGGACGAAAAGGAGAAAGAAAAATGTTAGAACGTTATACACGTCCTGAGATGGGACAAATCTGGACAGATGAGAATCGTTACAAAGCTTGGCTCGAAGTAGAAATATTAGCTGATGAAGCGTGGGCAGAATTAGGTGAGATCCCCAAAGATGATGTAAAAAAGATAAGAGCAAAAGCCAGTTTTGATGTGGAACGGATTTTAGCTATCGAAGCTGAAACCAAACATGATGTGGTCGCCTTTACGCGAGCTGTTTCTGAATCTTTAGGGGATGAACGTAAATGGGTCCATTATGGTTTGACTTCAACAGATGTGGTCGATACAGCTTACGGATATCTAATGAAACAAGCCAATGATATCATCCGCCATGATCTACAAGAATTTACGGCAATCATTGCGGATAAGGCCCGTGAATACAAATATACGGTCATGATGGGGCGGACCCATGGTGTGCATGCGGAACCGACGACTTTCGGTTTGAAACTTGCACTTTGGTATTCTGAGATGAAACGCAACATCGAACGCTTTGATCATGCTGCCAAAGGAGTAGAGGCTGGTAAAATCAGTGGTGCAGTTGGGACTTTCGCCAATATCCCACCTTTTGTCGAAAATTATGTTTGTGATAAATTAGGGATCCGGGCTCAAGAGATATCGACCCAAGTGTTGCCACGTGATCTTCACGCTGAATATATCGGAGCTATGGCTTTGATCGCTACTAGTATCGAAAAATTTGCCACGGAGATCCGCGGTTTGCAAAAGTCGGAAACACGTGAAGTCGAAGAATATTTCGCCAAGGGTCAAAAAGGATCTTCAGCGATGCCACACAAACGTAATCCGATCGGTTCGGAAAACATGACTGGCTTGGCTCGAGTGATCCGTGGCCATATGGTGACGGCTTATGAAGATGTTTCTCTGTGGCATGAACGTGATATTTCACATTCTTCCGCGGAACGGATCATCATTCCCGACACTACGATCTTACTTGATTACATGTTGCATCGTTTTGGCAGTATCATTAAAAATCTTACTGTTTTTCCTGAGAACATGAAACGCAATATGAAGGCAACATTTGGTCTTATTTATAGTCAACGTGTGTTACTGAAATTGATCGATCACGGCATGACGCGTGAACAAGCCTATGATTTGGTCCAACCAAAGACAGCTGAGGCTTGGGACAAACAAACGCAATTTAGGCCCCTTTTGGAAGCAGATGAAAAAATCATGGGGATTTTATCCAAAACAGAGTTGGACGATGCTTTTGACTATCACTACCATTTGAAAAATGTCGACTATATTTTTGAACGTGTCGGTTTGTCTTAAAAAAATCAGGATCTACCTAGTTGGTAGATCCTGATTTTTTTTAAGATAAAAGATGAGTAGTTTCTTCTTCTAGTAGAAGATAGATTTTTTTGACAAATTCAAAAGGGATCTCTTGGCAGTTATAAAAAACTTGTAAGAAATAGCGATTTTTAAATAATAAATTTTCTTGAACTTCGCGGATCACCAATTCTTCATTATGGAGATTTTTAAATTGTAACAATAAATGAAATCTCAAGAAATGGTCATAAAGGGGAAAATGATTTTCAAATAATGGCTGACTACTTATTTTTTTGTCAGTGTCTTTTTCGTAAGTTGTCAGAATATCTGTTAATGCTTCTAGCAACTGTTCTTTTTCTTTGTGAGATAAGTTTGTTAAAAAATAAAGTGCTTGTTCCGAAACATCACACATAGTAGCCGATCTCCTTATTAAATAGTTGAAAATCTCTATGACCATCTTAGCACGATTGCTTTGTTTTGTAAACGCTATGAATAGTGAAAATTTCATCATCTACTCTGTCTTGGTCACAATTCATGGCTAATCTAAAGCTACACTACACGAATGTGTCTGCTACTGCCTGCCATGGGACCGCCCTGAGCCATAGTCTCAGAGCTGCCAAGCTTCATGACTAAACGCTAAAGCGTTCAGTCACAGTACCAAGTAGGTATTTTTCATCATCTCCTCTGTCTCGCTAAGCAAGCCAATCTCGTAGTGTAGCGGCCGATTCGGCCGTGGATTGTAGCGTTGAAAGATAAAAACACGAACAATTGATGTGCTTTATTATTTTAATATACATAAAACGTTGACTGGAGGTATAGCCATTGTTACAATAGTTTTGAAATAAAAAAGGCGAGGTGGAAAAGGTCAATGAATCATTTGCTGTATGAAGGAAAAGCGAAACAGATGTATGAAACAGATAACAAAGATTTGCTGTTAGTGAAATATATGGATCAAGCAACGGCATTGAATGGCTTAAAAAAAGATCAAGTAGTGGGGAAAGGCAAGATGAATAATGAAATCACGAGTTTGATTTTTGAACGATTGAGTGCTGTAGGAATAACCAATCATTTTATTAAAAAGTTGTCAAAAGACGAACAATTGGTAAAACGAGTAGAAATGTTACCTTTGGAAGTCGTTGTTCGCAATGTGGCAGCTGGGAGTTTTTCCAAACGTTTGGGTATACCAGAAGGAGATCTTTTGGCTTTTCCAATCGTGGAATTTTATTATAAAGCCGATGCTCTTGATGATCCGTTTATAAATGATCAACATGTTTTACTTTTGTCGATCGCAAGTGTGGATGAAATCGCACGGATAAAAGAAATTGCTTTACAAGTAAATAAAGCTTTGCAAGAACTATTTACAGAAAGCCATATTTTATTAGTCGATTTTAAGATCGAGATCGGGAAATTACCATCGGGAGAACTGATTTTAGCAGACGAAATATCTCCAGATACTTGTCGATTGTGGGATGCAACTAGCAAAGAACATTTAGATAAAGATGTGTATCGCAGAGATCTAGGTGATTTGATCCCTGTTTATCAAGAAGTGTTAGATCGATTAGAAAAAAGGAGAGATTGAGCCATGTACTTAGTCAAAGTTTTTGTTACCTATAAAGAATCTGTTTTAGATCCTCAAGGACAAGCAGTTAAAGGAGCCGTCCATCGTTTGGGCTATAAAGAAGTCGAAGAGATCCGGATCGGCAAGTATTTTGAAATCAAAATCGCACCAACAGAGCGGCCGGTCAATGAATGTGTCGAGGCAATTTGTGATAAACTCTTGGCCAATGTCACGATGGAAACGTATGAATATGAAATTTTGACGATGGAGGAAATTTAAATGAGATTTGCAGTCATTGTTTTTCCTGGTTCCAATTGTGATAGTGACTTGCTTTGGGCAATCAAAGATATCATGAATTGTGAGGCTGAGTATGTCCGCCATGATGCTGATTCTTTAGCAGGGTTCGATGGTGTTTTACTTCCAGGTGGTTTTTCCTATGGGGATTATCTACGTTGTGGAGCGATCGCACGTTTTTCAAAGATCATGGATGAAGTGATCCGTTTTGCCAATGAAGGAAAACCTGTATTTGGTACTTGCAATGGATTTCAAATTTTGACTGAGGCTGGATTATTGCCGGGTGCCTTGATCAGAAACGAATCTTTGAAGTTTGTTTGTAAAACTGTTCCGATCGAAGTTGTGAATAATAAAACAAAATTCACTTCTGAGTATTTGCCCAATGAAGTGATCCACTTACCGGTAGCACATGGAGAGGGAAATTATTATTGTGATGCCAAAACGCTCCAAGAATTGAAAGAAAATGATCAGATCGTCTTTAAATATCGTGAAAACGTCAATGGTAGCATCGATAATATTGCTGGTATCACTAACAAAGCTGGCAATGTATTAGGCATGATGCCGCATCCGGAACGAGCGATGGAGGAATTACTCGGTTCAGTTGATGGCCGTCGTTTTTTTACTGCGATTCTAAAAAACTTTGGGAAGGTGACCGTATAAATGAATGTTCAAGAACCGACACCACTAGAAGTGAAAGAACAACGTCTCTATGCGCCATGGGGCCTGACAGATGAAGAATATGAGTTGATCGAAACAAAAATCTTGAAAAGAATGCCCAACTATACTGAAGTCGGATTGTTTGCGGTGATGTGGAGTGAACATTGCTCTTATAAAAATTCGAAGCCTGTGTTACGGAAATTCCCCAGTGATGGGCCCCAAGTTTTGCAAGGACCCGGTGAAGGAGCAGGTATCGTGGATATTGGTGATGGCCAAGCGGTCGTTTTTAAAGCCGAGAGTCATAATCATCCCTCAGCAGTCGAACCCTATGAAGGGGCAGCAACCGGTGTCGGAGGTATTATCCGTGATATTTTTAGTATGGGGGCTCGGCCAATAGCTGTTTTGGATTCACTGCGTTTTGGTGAATTAGATAATGAACGGACCAAGTATTTATTGGAAGAAGTGGTTAGTGGGATCAGTAATTATGGAAACTGTATCGGGATCCCAACTGTGGGTGGTGAGGTCCAATTTGACCCCTGTTATACCGGTAATCCTTTGGTCAATGTTTTATGTGTGGGGCTTTTAGAACACAAGGATATTCAAAAAGGTCAAGCTTGTGGTGTTGGCAATACGATCATGTATGTCGGTGCCAAAACGGGACGCGATGGGATCCATGGCGCGACTTTTGCTTCCGAAGAATTTAGTGAAGGAGAAGAGCAACAACGTTCTGCTGTGCAAGTAGGCGATCCTTTTATGGAAAAGTTGCTTTTAGAATCTTGTTTGGAACTGATTTTGGAACACTCTGACTTACTTATTGGTATTCAAGATATGGGTGCCGCTGGTTTGGTTTCTTCAAGTTCGGAAATGGCCTCAAAAGCTGGTAGTGGCATGATTTTAAATTTAGATGATGTCCCCCAACGTGAAAGTGATATGACCCCTTATGAAATGATGCTTTCCGAATCCCAAGAACGGATGTTGATTTGTGTCAAAAAGGGTCGGGAAGAAGAAGTCAAAGAACTGTTTCTGAAAAATGATCTCGACTGTGTCGTGATTGGTGAAGTGACAGACGATGGTCTTTATCGTTTGTATCATAAAGAAAAAGAAGTAGCCAATATCCCAGTCGATGCTTTGGCAGAAGATGCTCCAATTTATCAAAAAGCATATCAAGAACCAGCTCGCATCAAAGCTTTTAAAGCTATGCCAGACTTTGTACCAGAAATCGCTGATGTCAATGAAACGTTCTTGCAGTTGTTACAACAACCAACTATCGCCTCAAAACATATGATTTATGAAACCTATGACTCTCAGGTACGGACAAATACCGTGGTGAAACCAGGTAGTGATGCTGCGGTTTTACGGATCCGCGGGACACGTAAAGCCTTAGCTATGACGACCGATTGCAATAGCCGCTATTTATATCTTGATCCTGAAATCGGAGGTCAGATCGCTGTCGCTGAAGCGGCACGTAATATCGTTGCTAGCGGCGGCCGGCCACTGGCCATCACGGATTGCTTGAATTTTGGTTCGCCAGACAAACCGGAAAGTTTCTGGGAATTATGGATGGCTGCTGACGGGATCGCTGCTGCTTGTGAAACTTTAAATACGCCCGTGATTTCGGGAAATGTTTCCTTATATAATGAAACGGATGGCCAAGCGATCTATCCTACGCCTATGATCGGCATGGTCGGTTTGATTGATGATTTGGCTGAGATCACGACCCAAGAATTTAAAAAAGCTGGCGATGTCGTTTATATTGTCGGAGAAACAGCCGCTGATTTTAATGGGAGTGAAATTCAAAAATTACAAACAGGAAAAATTTTTGGTGAGTCGATGGCTTTTGATTTAGATACCGAAAAAAAGAACCAAGACTTTATTTTAAAGGCGATCAAAGCAGGGTTTATTGCTAGTGCTCATGACTGTTCAGAAGGCGGCTTAGCTGTAGCACTCGCTGAAGCGACTTTCCCGAATGAATTAGGGATCGATGTGAAAATCGCTGTGCCAGTAGCTCAACTTTTTGCAGAGACACAATCGCGTTTTGTAGTCAGTGTACCTCAAGATAAAGTGGTTGCTTTTGAACAGATCCAGATAGAAAAGGTGAAACGGATCGGTCAAGTGACTTCGGATGGACGGTTGAAAATCGCAAGTTTGGACCAACAAGTCGATGTTCCACAAGCTTTGGCCAAAGAATTATGGGAGGACGCTCTGGCATGTCTTATGAAGTAAAAAGTTTGAATGAAGAATGTGGTATTTTTGGTGTCTGGGGCCATCCGGATGCTGCTCGATTGACTTATTTTGGTCTACATAGTCTGCAACATCGGGGGCAAGAAGGCGCTGGTATCGTTTCAAATGAAGCTGGGAAACTCCATGGTTATCGTGGGTTGGGGCTGCTTTCGGAAGTTTTTTCAAATGAGAAACAGTTAGCAACTTTAACGGGTGATGCTGCCATCGGCCATGTACGTTATGCCACAGCTGGCAATGATTCAGTTGATAACATCCAACCCTTTCTTTTTAAGTTTTATGATAGTCAATGTGGTTTGGCTCATAATGGTAATTTGACCAATGCCAAAATGCTACGGCGACGTTTAGAGGAAAAGGGCGCGATTTTTCACTCGAACTCGGATACTGAAATTTTGATGCATTTGATCCGTCAAAGTCATTGTGCTACTTTTCTGGAACGTTTGAAAGAGGCCTTAAATGCAGTCAAAGGTGGCTTTGCTTATTTATTGTTGACAGAAGATTCCTTGATCGCCGCCCTTGATCCTAATGGTTTTCGACCGTTATCGATCGGCCGATTAAAAAATGGCGCCTATGTCATCGCTTCTGAAACGTGTGCCTTAGACACAGTGGGCGCAGATTTTGTCCGTGATGTAAAGCCAGGAGAAGTCATTATTGTAGATGATAACGGACTTCATATCGATACCTTTACGAAAGATATTCAACCAGCCATTTGTGCCATGGAGTATATTTATTTTGCTCGCCCAGATTCTAACATCGCCGGGGTTAATGTTCATACGGCCCGCAAAAGAATGGGTAGCCAATTAGCCAAAGAAGCCCCTGCTATAGCGGATATGGTGATAGGCGTCCCCAATTCATCACTTTCAGCAGCTAGTGGCTATGCCGAAAGTTCGGGTCTAGCCTATGAATTAGGCTTGGTCAAAAATCAATATGTCGCTCGTACATTTATTCAACCAACGCAAGAATTACGCGAACAGGGGGTAAGGATGAAGCTTTCTGCTGTTCGTGGTGTGGTGGAAGGAAAACGCGTCGTTTTAGTAGACGATTCGATCGTACGTGGGACTACTAGTCGCAGGATCGTTCAGTTGTTAAGAGAAGCTGGGGCTTTGGAAGTTCACTTGCGTATTGCCTCACCACCTTTAAAATATCCTTGTTTTTATGGGATCGATATTCAAACTCGAAAAGAATTGATCGCGGCTAACCTGACTATTTCAGAAATGTGTACTGGGATCGGCTGTGATTCCCTTTGTTTCTTGAGCGAACAGGGGTTGATCGATGCCATTGGACTTCACTTCGATGCTCCTTATACAGGCCTTTGTATGGCCTACTTTAACGGCGATTATCCGACACCCTTATATGATTATGAAGAAAGATATCAAGCATCATTAAAAGAAAAAGTATCCTTTTTCTAAATGGGAGGAATAAAAAATGGCAAATGCATATGCAAAAGCTGGTGTCGATGTCAATGCTGGGTATGAAGTCGTCTCTCGGATCAAAAAACATGTAGAAAAGACCAAACGTCCTGGTATGATGGGAACGTTAGGCTCTTTTGGTGGTTGTTTTGATCTAAGTCAGCTTTCGATCAATGAACCGGTATTAGTTTCCGGAACAGATGGGGTCGGCACTAAATTACTTGTGGCTATAGAGGCACAAAAACACGATACGATCGGAATCGATTGTGTAGCAATGTGTGTCAATGATATCCTAGCTCAAGGTGCAGAACCCTTGTATTTTTTGGATTATATCGCCGCTGGTAAGAATCATCCAGAAATTTTAGAACAAGTCGTTTCCGGTGTAGCCAAGGGCTGCCAAGAAGCTGGTGCCGGACTTATTGGTGGGGAGACAGCCGAGATGCCTGGTATGTATGGGGAAGCGGATTATGATTTGGCTGGCTTTGCGGTCGGTATCGTGGAAAAGAGCGCGTTGATCACAGGGGATACGATCAAAGCAGGCGATGTCCTTATTGGTCTGTCGTCTTCAGGCCTCCATTCCAATGGTTATTCATTGGTACGTCAGATCCTATTTGAAGAAAATCACTTATCAATTAGCTCCGTTGTGCCTGAATTGGACCGTCCGCTAAGTGAGGTCCTCTTAGAACCGACACGGATCTATACGAAACAAATTTTACCTCTGTGCCAGAAAGAATGGCTCAAAGGTATCTCACATATCACAGGTGGCGGCTTTGTCGAGAACCTTCCTCGGATGTTACCAGAAGGTCTGGCTTGTCAAATCACTTTAAAAAGCTGGCCTGTGCTACCAATTTTTAAAGTCTTACAAAAGTTGGGGAATATCGCCTCTTCTGAAATGTATGAAATCTTCAATATGGGTATTGGCATGGTTTTAGTGGTAGCACCGGAAAATGCTACTCAAGTCCAAACAGCTTTAACAAAGCTAGGAGAAGAAACTTATCGCATCGGTCAAGTGGTTGAGAAAAAAGACCAAGCTGTGATTTTGATGGGAGATAAAAATTCATGAGGATCGCGATTTTAGCGTCAGGTAATGGAACTAATTTTGAAGCCATCATGGAAGCCAAACGAAAAGGGCAGATCAACGCTGAGATTTGTTTGCTTTTTTCAGATAAAGCCCAAGCACCAGTGCTTAAAAAAGCTGAAAAATATGGGATCACGTCGGTTTGTTTTGAGGTCCATGAATTTGCTTCAAAACAAGCTTATGAAACAAAACTATGCGATCTATTACTTGAAAAAAAAATCGATTTAGTCGTTTTAGCAGGTTATATGCGGATCATGGGAGCCATTTTGTTAGAGGCTTTTCCTGAGCGCATCATTAACATTCACCCGGCTTTGTTACCTAGTTTTCCGGGACTACATGGCATTCGTGATGCTTTTGACTACGGTGTCAAAGTGACTGGCGTGACCATTCATTTTGTGGATCGTGGTGTGGATTCTGGGCCGATCATTGCTCAAGAAGCGGTGAAAATTACCCCTTCTGATGATTTAGAGATTTTAGAAGCTAAGATCCATGAGATTGAACATCGGTTGTATCCCCAAGTGATCGCAGAATTATTAGAGAAATCAAATCAATAAAGGAGTCATTGAAGCATATGAAAAAAAGAGCATTGATCAGCGTTTCTGATAAAACAGGTGTCATTGCACTTGCCCAAGAACTGGTCGAACAAAATATTGAGATCATCTCTACAGGTGGTACAAAAAAATATTTAGATGAAGCGGGGATCGGTACTATCAGTATCGAAGAAGTAACCGGTTTTCCAGAAATGTTAGATGGACGGGTCAAAACCCTCCATCCTAAAGTCCATGGCGGTCTTTTAGGGAAACGTGATGACAAAAGACATCGGGCACAAATGGCTGAAAATGGGATCGAACCGATCGATTTTGTGATCGTAAACCTCTATCCTTTTAAAGAAACGATTCAAAACAAGGGAGTTACAGAAAGCGAAGCAATCGAAAACATCGATATCGGTGGCCCAAGTATGTTACGTTCGGCAGCCAAAAATTTCGCTGCCGTGACCGTTGTGGTAGATCCAGCCGATTATGCTCAAGTGACCGCTGAATTACAAGCGGCAGGACAAACAACAGCTTTGACACGTAAAAAATTGGCGGCCAAAGTCTTTCGCCATACCGCGGCTTACGATGCGCTGATCGCCGAGTACTTTACTAAGATCTTAGGAGAAAGCGAACCAGAAAAATTGACCTTGACTTATGAACATAAGCAAGCCTTACGTTATGGTGAAAATGCCCATCAAAAAGCTGCTTTTTATCAAACAGCACTCCCTGAACCCTATTCACTAGCCGCCGCCGAACAACTACATGGGAAAGCCTTATCTTTTAATAATATTCGTGATGCAGATGCGGCGATCCGTATCATTCGTGATTTCCCTGAACCAACTGTGGTAGCTCTTAAACATATGAATCCGTGTGGCATCGGTCGCGGTACAACGATTTTTGAAGCTTATATGAATGCCTATGAAGCTGATCCTGTTTCGATCTTTGGCGGGATCGTGGTATTGAATCGCAAAGTCGATCGTGCCACAGCTGAAAAAATGCATCAACTTTTCTTAGAGATCATCATCGCCCCAGCTTATGAAGAGGCAGCCTTAGAAATATTAGAAAAAAAGAAAAATTTACGTGTGTTGACAATGGATTTTTCAAATCCCAATCAAAAAGAAATTGAAAAAGTATCCGTATTAGGGGGCTTATTAGTCCAAGAACAAGATTTGGTCGAAGAAGATCCGCAAAATTGCCAAGTCGTTACCAAACGACGCCCAACTGACGAAGAGTTTGACGCTTTACAGTTTGCTTGGCGAGCAGTCAAATACGTAAAATCGAATGCGATCTTACTAGCTAATGAGAGACAAACAGTAGGTATCGGAGCAGGTCAAATGAATCGTGTCGGTTCCGTAAAAATTGCGATCGATCAAGCCGAAACAGCGGGAAAAATGACGGGTGCGGTTTTGGCGAGCGATGCTTTTTTCCCAATGGATGACAGTGTGGAATATGCGGCGCAACACGGTATCCGCGCCATCATTCAACCAGGTGGAAGCATCAAGGATAAAGATTCGATCCTCATGGCAGACCGCTATGGTATCACCATGGTATTTACCGGCAATCGTCACTTTAGACATTAAAAAGACTTTGAAACTTTTAAAAAACTTTAAGAAGGTGGCTAAATGAACTTACTTGTAGTAGGTAGGGGCGGCAGAGAACATGCTATTTCTAAAAAACTTTTAGAAGACTCTGAAGTGGACACTGTCTATTGCGCCCCCGGAAATCCCGGCATGCAAAAGGATGGCATCAAGCTAGTTGCTATAGATGAAAATGATTTTATTAGTTTGATCGATTTCGTGAAAGAAAAGCAGGTCACTTGGACTTTTGTCGGTCCAGAGATCCCCTTAGTCAATGGGATCGTCGATGCTTTTAAAAGAGCTGGTTTGGCGATTTTTGGTCCCGATCAAGCGGCGTCACAAATCGAAGGCTCGAAAGAATTTGCTAAAAAAATCATGCAAAAAGCCCAAGTCCCTACCGCCGCCTATCGAATTTTTGATGATTTTATCCAAGCTAAAACTTTTGTCTTGAAACATGGGGCGCCGATCGTTATCAAAGCCGACGGACTGGCTTCCGGCAAGGGCGTGGTGGTGGCTCTTACTGAAGCTGAAGCAATTGCTGCGCTACATGATTTTTTAGAAGAAAATAAGTTGGGAGAAAGTGGGTCCCGTGTGGTTATTGAAGAATTTCTTGAGGGACAAGAGTTTTCGTTGATGGCTTTTGTGAATGGAAATAGAGTTTATCCTATGGTGGCAGCTCAAGATCATAAGCGAGCTTTTGATGGTGATAAAGGTCCGAATACAGGAGGCATGGGCGCTTATTCACCCATACCGCAAATCGAAGCGACAGTAATTGAACAAGCAAAAGAAGAGATTCTCTTACCTGTAGCCCAAATGATGGTCACAAATGGGACGCCTTTTTTAGGTATCTTGTATGCTGGACTTATTGCAACTAGTAGTGGTCCTAAAGTCATTGAATTTAACGCTCGTTTTGGAGATCCTGAGACTCAGGTGATTTTACCACGTTTAGAAAGTAGTCTGGTACAGATCGTTTCTGATCTTTTAGAAAATAAAGAGCCACATATCCATTGGAGCAAAAAAGTGGCGCTGGGTGTGGTGATTGCCGCAGAGGGCTATCCGGAAAACTATGAAAAAGGCATGCCTTTACCAAAGTTTGACAATGAAGAAACAACTATTTACTATGCTGGTGTCAAAGAAGAACAAGGAGAACTTTTGGCCAACGGTGGGCGCATCTTTTTAATGGAAGCAACAGCCGATACATTGGCAGAGGCTCAAGCAAAAGTTTATGCCACATTAGACCAACAACCTCTGGATAAAATGTTTTACCGGTCAGACATTGGAAATAAGGCTTTAAAATAACTAAACTCGTCGAGTAGACTGCTAGAAAAATACAGCGGTCTACTTTTTTTGTTTGCTGGCGTTAAATCCATGTTATAATTGTAGCGAAAAACGAAAATCAAGGAGGAATAATAGATGCGACAAATCGAACTAGGAAATACTGGCGAAAAAGTCCCTAATATAGTGTTGGGATGCATGCGTTTAAATGGTGCGAAAGATCCTGTGAAGGTGATCGAAACAGCGGTGGACCATGGCATGACTTATTTTGACCACGCCGATATCTATGGAAATGGCGAGTGTGAAACGCTTTTTGCAGAAAGTTTAGCTAAAACTTCTATTAAAAGAGACGATTTATTCATTCAATCAAAATGTGGGATCGTACCAGGCGTAATGTATGATTTTTCCAAAGAACATATCATCTCAGCTGTTGAAGGTAGCTTGAAACGGTTAAAAACCGATCATCTAGATGCTCTTTTATTGCATCGTCCCGACACTTTAATGGAACCTGAAGAAGTGGCAGAAGCTTTCGATCAATTAGAAAAATCTGGCAAAGTACGCTATTTTGGTGTTAGCAATCAAAAACCGGGTCAAATCGAATTGCTCAAAAAATACATCCGGCAGCCTTTGATTGCTAACCAATTACAATTTGGGATCATGCATACTGGCATGATCGACCAAGGGATCCATGTCAATATGAGCGATCGTCGGGCACAGGATCTTGATGGCGAGATCTTGGAGTATTCTCGTTTGCATGATATGACGATCCAAGCTTGGTCACCTTATCAATACGGCTTTTTTGAAGGGGTCTTTATCAATAACGATAAATTCCCTGAACTGAATAAAGTTCTTTCTGAAATGGCAGAAAAATATAATACGACGCCGACCGGTATCGCAGCGGCGTGGATCCTGACTCATCCAGCCCATATGCAAATGATTGCGGGAACCATGAATCTGGGTAGGATCCAAGAAATCGCGGCTGCTTCTGAGATCGTCTTAGCTAGAAAAGATTGGTATCAAATCTATCTAGCTGCGGGGAACGACTTACCTTAGACTTAAACAGCCATTGTCCGTAGCAAAACACGAACAATGACTGTTTTATTTTCTAATAAAATGAGATTTCAGTTGCTTTTTGCTGAGATTTCAGCTACCTTAGAAAAGGTGCCAAAATCAGTAAGATACCAAGGCCTAAGAGAGGAAGATTTTCCATGTTTGACATGAAAGTTTTTGATTATGAAGATATCCAATTGATTCCCAATAAATGTATTGTGGACAGTCGTTCAGAATGTGATACTAGTGTCGCTTTAGGCGCTCATCGTTTTAAAATGCCTGTGGTACCAGCCAATATGCAAACGATCATCGATGAACCGATTGCAGAATTCTTGGCTGAAAATGGCTATTTCTATATCATGCATCGTTTTGATGAAGCGGCTCGTCTGCCTTTTATAGAGAAAATGAAGGCTCGCCATTTAATTACTTCCATTAGCGTCGGTGTGAAGGAAAATGAATTTCGTTTTGTTGAAAAATTAGCCGAAAAAAATTTGCTTCCTGATTATATCACAATCGATATTGCACATGGTCATGCAAATTCAGTGATCCGTATGATCCAACATATCAAAAAGTTATTGCCCGAAACTTTTGTGATCGCGGGAAACGTCGGAACACCAGAAGCTGTCCGTGAGTTAGAAAATGCTGGCGCTGATGCTACGAAGGTCGGCATCGGACCGGGAAAAGTTTGTATCACCAAAACCAAAACAGGCTTTGGAACGGGAGGCTGGCAACTGGCCGCTTTACGTTGGTGTGCCAAAGCTGCCAGGAAACCGATCATTGCTGACGGAGGGATCCGAACTCATGGGGATATTGCCAAGTCGGTCCGTTTTGGGGCAAGCATGGTTATGATCGGTTCCTTATTTGCTGGTCACGAAGAATCACCTGGTGATACGAAAGTCGAAAATGGTGTTGTTTATAAAGAATATTTTGGCTCTGCTTCTGAGTTTCAAAAAGGTGAAAAAAAGAACGTCGAAGGCAAAAAGATCTGGGTCCAACATAAAGGTTCGTTAAAAGATACTTTGATCGAGATGCAACAAGATTTACAGTCGGCGATCTCTTATGCAGGTGGTAAAGACTTAGATGCGATCCGGACCGTTGACTATGTGATCGTTAAAAATTCGATTTTTAATGGCGATACGATCTGACAAAAATCCCGGTGAGCACTTGTTCACCGGGATTTTTGGCTTTAATATGGTAACTTGTCAGTAAATTTGCTACAATAGCGCAAGAGGTGAGAATGAAATGATCAAAATAATTTCGATTTTTGGGACCCGACCGGAAGCCATAAAAATGGCACCACTTGTGAAAGCTTTAGAGAATGATGATCGGTTTGCTTCCAAAGTGATCGTGACCGCTCAGCACCGAGAGATGCTTGATCAAGTGTTAGACATATTTCAAATAAATCCAGATTATGATTTAGATATTATGGCTTTAGGCCAGACATTAACTGAAATTACAACCAAAGTTTTGCTAGATCTGCAACCTATCTTAATAGAAGAAAAACCTGATATGGTCTTGGTCCACGGAGATACCACAACGACCTTTGCCGCAGCTATGGCCGCTTTTTATCAACAGATCCCGATCGGTCATGTAGAAGCGGGACTACGGACGTGGAATAAGTCCTCTCCTTATCCTGAAGAAGCCAACCGGCAGATGACCGATACCTTGGCTGATCTTTATTTTGCTCCGACTGCACAAAGTCGAGCGAATCTAATGAAAGAAAACCATCTGGAAAAGGACATTGTAGTGACTGGAAATACGGCCATCGATGCGATGAAGTATACGATCAGAACGGATTATCAAAATCCTGTCTTAGTTCAAAAAGATAAACGACAAGTGATCGTGACCATGCATCGGCGCGAAAATTTAGGGAAACCTATGGAGCAGGTTTTTCAAGCTATCAAACGGATCGCACTTGAGTATCCTGAAGTAACTTTTATTTTCCCAATGCATAAGAATCCTGAAGTTCGTAAGCGTGCAACCTATATTTTAGGCCGTTTAGTAAATGTCCACTTGATCGAACCTATGGATGTGATCGATTTCCATAATTTTATGGCTAAAAGTTATTTGATCTTAAGCGATTCTGGTGGCGTGCAAGAAGAGGCACCTGCTTTAGGTGTGCCGGTGCTAGTTTTACGCGATACTACGGAGCGTCCTGAAGGCATAAAAGCCGGCACTCTAAAATTGATCGGTACCGATGAAGAGGTCGTTTATCAAGAGACGAAGCATTTGCTAGACGATGCCTCTGCTCATAAGCAAATGGCCCAAGCCAAAAATCCTTATGGAGATGGACGAGCTAGTGAGTATATTTTAGCAGCGATTGCTACTTATTTTCAGAAATGAAAACTGGTTGACAGGTATCTATATTTGGCGTATAGTTTAGGTGTAAAGAAAATAATTGTTAGGTGAGGCTCCTATATGGACAAAAGCTGTTGCCGCGAAAGAATCGAGAGACTCTTAGATGGTAGGACAGGAATGATCGCGAAGGTCATTCTCAAGACAGCTGACAAAATCATTTGTCTACGTCATGTAGTGTCAAAGCTCAAACATGATCGAGATTTTTTTCGCGCGCTCATTGTTTGAGTGTGCGTTTTTTTGTGCCTAACAATAAAAGAAAGGACGTGGTTTGATGGACCCTTCGCAGTTAAGTGACCAGAAATATCAAAAGACCACGATCAGGAGCATTGACTTCTTAAGCTCTTGATCAGAAGGAGGAAGTCAATGAATCGTAAAGTAATCAATAAAGAAGATGAAATCAAAAAATACGCTGTTCTTTCCGAAAGAGAACTTTTTATGGAATTGCGTACAAGTGCCCAAGGATTATCGAATGAAGACGCTCAAAAACGTTTGGAGGAATATGGTCCCAATCAAATCAACGCTGAAAAACCAATGCCGGCTTGGCGCATGTTTTTAAAAGCTTTCAAAGATCCCTTCATCTTGGTACTGGCTTTTCTTATGGTCATATCCTTTGCTACCAAAGATCAAGATGCTGGGATTGTTATGGCGATCATGATCATGGCGAGTGCGATCTTATCTTTTTCTCAAGAATATCGCGCACAAAAGGCTAGCTATGATTTGAAAGAAATGATCGAAAATACTTGTGCAGTGACACGACTTGGGAAGACGACAGAAATCCCTATGGATGAAGTGGTTCCTGGAGATATCGTTCGTTTAGCCACCGGCGATATGATTCCTGCTGATGCGATACTGATAGAGACCAAAGACCTCTTTGTCAATCAAGCTTCATTGACAGGTGAATCTTTGCCGGTAGAAAAACAGGTGGAGGCACAGATCGACCTAGAAAAACAAAATCTTTCGGCCATTGAAATGAAAAATTTAGTTTTCATGGGTACCGATATTTTGAGCGGTCAAGGCAAAGCTATTATTTTAAAAACCGGTCAAAATACTTTCTTTGGGGATATTGCCAGACATGCGACACAAAAAAGAGGCAAGACAGCTTTTGATGATGGTCTAACTCAAATCAGTCAATTTTTATTGCGTATGATCGTGATCTTGTTTCCGATCGTCTTTTTGATCAATGGATTGACAAAGGGGCAATGGAGCGAGGCATTCTTTTTTGCGATTGCTGTGGCAGTGGGGTTGACGCCAGAAATGTTACCAATGATCGTGACCAGCAATTTGGCAAAAGGGGCCTTAAGTCTCTCAAAGGAAAAAGTGATCGTCAAAGAACTAGCGGCCATTCAAAATCTTGGCAGTATGGACGTCTTATGTACCGATAAAACTGGTACGATCACTGAAGATCGGGTCGTATTAGTACAACATGTCGATCCTTTGGGGAATGTTGATGATAGCGTACTCGATTTGATCTATATGAATTCAAATTATCAAACCGGATGGAAAAATTTGATGGATATCGCGGTCATTGATTATTTTAAAGAGAAAAAAAGAAAATTGCCTTATCATGAAATCCGTAAAATTGATGAGATCCCTTTTGATTTCTCCAGACGGCGCTTAACGGTGGTCCTTCATGCGGATGATCATGAACTGATGATCACCAAAGGAGCGGTCGAAGAAATGGAGGGCATTTGTTCCACCGTTTTAATGAACGGTAAAATCATGCCTTTGACAGATGAGTTACGGGCCCAAATGAAAGAATTAAGTCAAAAAATGAATGCTCAAGGGATGCGGGTTTTAACTGTTGCCATAAAAAAAGACGCCCACCAAGAACCGATCTATTCAGTAAAAGATGAAAAAGAGATGACTTTGGTCGGTTTCACCGGATTTTTAGACCCAGCTAAAAAATCGGCGCTCACAGCCATCGATTCCTTACAAAGACACGGGGTCACGGTCAAGGTCTTGACGGGAGACAACGCGATTGTTGCTAAAAAAGTTTGTCAAGATGTTGGGATTATGGTCGGTGACTATCTGTTAGGGCCAGAAATAGATGACCTTACCGATGAAGCATTAGAAAGTCGAGTAGAAACGACCGATTTGTTTGCTAAATTGACTCCAATGCAAAAATCACGGATCATTCAATGCTTGCAAAATAAAGGGCATACGGTCGGTTTTATGGGTGATGGAATCAATGATGCACCAGCTTTACGAAAAGCAGATGTCGGGATCTCGGTCGATACATCAGCCGATATCACTAAAGATGCTAGCTCAATTATTTTATTAGAAAAAAGTTTGGATGTTTTAGAAAAAGGTGTCATCGAAGGACGTAAAGTCTTTAAAAACATGATGAAATATATCAAGGTCACGATCAGCTCGAATTTTGGGAATGTCTTTTCGATCTTGGTAGCCAGCGCTTTTTTGCCGTTTTTACCGATGCTTTCGATCCAATTGCTTGTGCAAAATCTGATTTATGATATGACGCAACTTTCGATCCCTTTTGATAAGGTCGATTCCGAAGAATTGCTGCGACCGGTTAAATGGCGGATTGATGGTCTATTCAAGTTTACCGTCTATATCGGACCTGTCAGTAGTCTATTCGATATTTTGACCTATTTAGTGATGTGGTTCGTCTTTTCAGCTAATACCTCGTCGGATCAAGCAATTTTTCAGGCGGGTTGGTTTGCTGTTGGGATCGTGACCCAGATCATGGTCGTGCATATCGTTCGTTCACCCAAACTCACTTTTGTAAAAAGTCGAGCTTCTCATCAAGTTTGGATGGCTAGTATACTAGGTATCTTGACTGGTCTTATGTTTGTTTTGACGCCGTTACGCCAAACGATCGATTTTGGCAAGTTACCAGCTAGCTATTGGTTGTGGTTTGTGGGAATCATTTTGACTTATCTCGGTGTTTCCGAAACTGTCAAACATTTGTACATCAAAAAGACAGGTGAATGGATCTGATAGAAGGAGCTGTCTTTTCAGTTTTGTGTTAAAACTGTTTTTCTGATAATTTTCAAATTTTTTATCAAGAAGTTAGCTGTTTTTGGATAGCTTAAGCCTTCACATGATAAATTTGGAAAGAAAAGAAATGGTTTTTTCACAAAACTGTTTCTTTATAAAGACTATCTGTACTAATTTTTTATTGTGAAAAAGAAAACGATTTATAAATTTTCGCTTTTTTGAACTGAGTGTGATTGTATTCACTAACGAGTCTTGATATTAAAATGATTTTAAAAATATGAATACAAAATTCGAAAACATTTTACTTGTTTTTATCGAATAAAAATGATACTTTAATAACTGTAAATGGTTCTGATAGTGATACAGAAAGATAGTTCTGTTACATTCAGTAAAAAAACCAAAAGAAAACACCCAAAGAGAGGAAAGTGTGACAAGATGGCAAAGAAAAAAACGATCGACTTTGAGAAGTTACTCAAAAATGTCGGTGCTGAGTTCCCAACTTATCAAGCATTAGATCTAGATGGAAATGTGGTCAATGAAGACTTGATCCCGGATCTAAGTGATGATGAATTAGTTGAATTAATGAGTCAAATGGTATGGTCGCGTGTGTTAGACCAACGTTCGACTGCTTTGAACCGCCAAGGTCGCTTAGGATTTTATGCACCAACAGCTGGACAAGAAGCCAGTCAATTAGCCAGTCATTTTGCATTTGAAAAAGAAGATGTCCTTTTACCAGGATATCGTGATGTTCCCCAATTGATCCAACATGGTTTACCACTTAGCCAAGCCTTTTTGTGGTCACGTGGACATGTTGCCGGAAATATTTATCCAGAAGATTTACAAGCTCTACCACCACAAATCATTATTGGTGCCCAATATGTGCAAGCTGCTGGTGTGGCTTTAGGCCTTAAAAAGCGCAATCAAAAGAATGTAGTCTTCACTTATACTGGTGATGGCGGTTCTTCCCAAGGTGACTTTTATGAAGCGATGAACTTTGTGGGTGCTTATAAAGCAAATGCAGTTTTCTTCGTACAAAATAATGGCTTTGCGATTTCGACACCACGTGCGAAACAAACGGCAGCCCAAACGATCGCTCAAAAAGCAATTGCAGCAGGGATTCCTGGTATCCAAGTCGATGGGATGGATGCTTTGGCAGTTTATACTGTTACAAAATTTGCTCGTGAATGGGTCTTAGAAGGGAACGGACCAGTACTTATTGAAACCTTGACGTATCGTTATGGTCCACATACTCTTTCAGGCGATGACCCAACGCGTTATCGTTCAAAAGAATTAGATGATGAATGGCAAAAGAAAGATCCATTGATCCGTTTCCGTAAGTATTTGGAAAATAAGGGACTTTGGTCTGAAGAAAAAGAAAATGAAGTCATTGAAAAATCTAAAGCTGAGATCAAAGATGCAATAGCGGAAGCTGATAAGCAACCTAAACAAAAAGTTTCTGATTTCTTGAAAAATATGTTTGAAGTTCAACCTCAAAACATCAAGGAACAAATCGAATATTATGAAGCGAAGGAGTCGAAATAATCATGGCACAAAAAACAATGATTCAGGCAATAACAGATGCCTTAGCTGTTGAATTAGAAAATGATAAAGACGTCTTAGTCTTCGGCGAAGACGTTGGTAAAAACGGCGGTGTTTTCCGTGCAACTGCCGATTTGCAAGATAAATTCGGTGAAGATCGAGTGTTCGATACTCCTTTGGCTGAATCTGGGATCGGTGGACTTGCCTTTGGACTTGCTCTCGAAGGTTTCCGTCCTGTTCCTGAAATCCAATTCTTTGGTTTCGTCTTTGAAACAATGGATGAAATCGTCGGTCAAATCGCTCGGACACGTTATCGTATGGGCGGTTCAAGAAACTTGCCGATTACGATCCGTGCGCCATTTGGTGGTGGCGTTCATACACCAGAACTGCACTCAGATAACTTGGAGGGCTTGATTGCTCAAGCGCCTGGTATCCGTGTAGTCATTCCATCCAATCCTTATGATGCCAAAGGATTATTGATTTCATCGATCAGAAGCAACGATCCTGTTGTTTTCTTGGAACACATGAAATTGTATCGTTCTTTCCGTGAAGAAGTTCCAGATGAGGCTTATGAAGTGCCATTAGATAAAGCAGCTGTGACTCGTGAAGGGAAAGATGTTTCTATCATTACTTATGGTGCCATGGTCAGAGAAGCCAAAAAAGCTGCTGATAATCTTGAAAAAGACGGTATCAGTGCTGAAATCATCGACTTGCGTACGGTAGCTCCACTTGATGTCGAAACGATCATTGCTTCTGTTGAAAAAACAGGTCATGCCGTTGTCGTTCAAGAAGCCCAAAAACAAGCAGGTGTGGGTGCTCAAGTCGTATCCGAAATCTCAGAACGCGCTATTCTTTCATTAGAAGCACCGATTGGTCGTGTATCGGCGCCAGATACTGTTTTCCCATTTGGTCAAGCAGAAGGTATTTGGTTGCCAAATGCAGCGGATATCGAAGCAAAAGTCAAAGAAATCGTTAATTTCTAGAAAAAACAAGGACTGTCGGTAATGTGAGTCAAAGCTTACATTACCGGTAAGGTCGCTTAGAAAAGGAGATAACAACATGGCATTTCAATTTAAGTTACCGGATATCGGTGAAGGGATCGCAGAAGGTGAAATCGTCAAATGGATGGTCAAACCTGGTGATACGATCAATGAAGATGATACCTTACTAGAAGTACAAAATGATAAATCAGTCGAAGAAATCCCATCACCTGTCACAGGGACAATCAAAAAGATTTTGGTAGATGAAGGAACGGTTGCTAGTGTCGGCGATGTGTTAGTCGAAATCGATGCACCTGGCTATGAAGATGCAACACCTGCTCCGTCTGAAGAACAAACCCCTGCATCACCTGCTGCTGTTCCAACTGAAGAAGGCGAAGGAGTCTTCCAATTTAAATTACCAGATATTGGTGAAGGGATCGCAGAAGGTGAGATCGTCAAATGGATGGTCAAACCTGGTGATAAAATCAACGAAGATGATACTTTATTAGAAGTACAAAATGATAAATCAGTCGAAGAGATCCCATCGCCTGTCACAGGGACGATCAAAAAGATTTTGGTAGATGAAGGAACGGTTGCTAACGTAGGCGATGTATTAGTCGAAATTGACGCCCCCGGTCATAATTCCGCATCAGCAAGTAGTGCACCAGCCCCTACCGCAGAAGCAACAACGGCTCCTGCTGCAAGTGCACCTGCCACAAGTGGTGTGGTGACAGCGACAGATCCAAACAAACGCGTTTTGGCGATGCCTTCAGTTCGTCAATTTGCACGTGAAAAAGATGTCGATATCAGCCAAGTTACAGCTACTGGAAACGGTGGTCGCGTGACAAAAGCAGACGTTGAAGCCTTCATTTCTGGTGGCGGACAAGCTGCTACTGCTGCTGAGAAAGCAGCCCCAGCAAAAGAAACAGCTCCAGTTGAAAAAGCTGCTCCAGCTAAACCATTCACTTCAGATATGACCGAACTTGAAACTCGTGAAAAAATGACGGCTACTCGTAAAGCTATCGCTAAGTCGATGGTCAACAGTAAACATACAGCACCTCATGTTACCTTACATGATGAAGTTGAAGTTTCTAAACTTTGGGACCAACGTAAGAGATTCAAACCAGTTGCCGCCGAAAATGGCACTAAATTGACCTTCTTGCCATATGTTGTCAAAGCTTTGGTAGCTACTGTCAAGAAATTCCCAGTATTGAATGCTTCAATTGATGACGCTTCGCAAGAAATCGTCTATAAACATTACTTCAATATCGGTATCGCCACAGATACTGATCATGGCTTGTATGTACCAAATGTGAAAGATGCCGATCGTAAAGGTTTGTTTGCTATTGCTGATGAAATCAATGAAAAAGCAGCTTTAGCTCATGAGGGTAAATTAGGCGCTCAAGACATGCGTAACGGAACCATTACGATCAGCAATATCGGTTCAGTTGGTGGTACTTGGTTTACACCAGTTATCAACTACCCTGAAGTGGCTATTTTAGGCGTAGGTACGATCAAGCAAGAACCAATCGTGAATGACGAAGGCGAAATCGTTGTCGGTCGTATGATGAAATTGTCATTGAGTTTTGACCACCGTATCGTTGATGGAGCAACGGCTCAAAAAGCAATGAATAATATCAAACGTTTGTTGAACGATCCAGAATTGCTCTTAATGGAAGGATGATAAATAAATGGTAGTTGGAGATTTTGCTATTGAATTAGATACAGTTGTGATCGGTGCGGGACCTGGCGGCTATGTAGCTGCCATCCGTGCTAGTCAAATGGGACAAAAAGTAGCGATCATTGAAAAAGAATACATCGGCGGTGTTTGCCTAAACGTTGGTTGTATCCCTTCCAAAGCTTTGATTGCAGCGGGCCATCATTTCCATGATGCCAAAGATTCTGAAGTATTCGGTGTTTCGACCAAGGATGCCACGCTTGATTTTTCTAAAACACAAGATTGGAAAGAAAATCAAGTCGTTAACAAATTGACATCTGGAGTTAAGATGTTGTTGAAGAAAAATAAGGTAGAGATCCTTGAAGGAGAAGCTTTCTTTGTTGATGATCATAACTTACGAGTGATGCATCCAGATTCTGCGCAAACTTATTCATTCAACAATGCGATCATTGCAACTGGCTCACATCCAATTGAAATCCCTGGTTTCAAATTTGGTGGACGGGTTCTTGATTCTACCGGTGCTCTAGCTCTTAAAGAAGTGCCTAAGAAATTTGCGATCATCGGTGGCGGCGTCATCGGTGCTGAATTAGGTGGCGCTTATGCGAACCTCGGTGCTGAAGTTACGATCATTGAAGGAACACCACAAATTTTACCTACTTATGAAAAAGATATGGTCAAAATCGTTGAAGGAGACTTCAAGAAAAAAGGCATCAAGATCATTACTAGTGCGATGGCTAAAGAGGCTGTCGATAACGGCGATAGTGTCACAGTCAAATATGCTGTTGACGGAAAAGAAGATTCAGTCACGGTCGATTATGTCATGGTCACAGTTGGTCGTCGTCCGAATACGAGCGACATGGGCTTAGAACAAGCTGGTGTCACTGTCGGTGAACGCGGACTGATCCCTGTTGATAACCAAGGCCGTACCAATGTGAAGAATATCTTTGCCATCGGTGATATCGTCGCAGGTGCTGCTTTAGCCCACAAAGCTAGCTATGAAGGTAAGATCGCAGCTGAAGCTATTTCTGGTAAGAAAGTAGCTGTTGACTACAAAGCTATGCCAGCTGTTGCCTTTACTGATCCTGAACTTGCTAGTGTTGGTATGACGATCAAAGAAGCTAAAGATGCTGGCCTTGATGCTAAAGCTTATAAATTCCCATTTGCGGGCAACGGCCGGGCTTTATCATTGAATAAGACAGAAGGCTTCATTCGTTTGGTCACAACCGTTGATGACAATGTGTTAGTTGGCGCTCAAATCGCAGGTGTTGGTGCTTCAGACATGGTTTCTGAGTTGTCTTTAGCCATTGAATCAGGTATGAACGCGCAAGACATCGCTTTGACCATTCATCCACATCCATCTTTAGGCGAAATCGTCATGGATGCATCTGAACTGGCTCTAGGCATGCCAATCCACGCTTAATCTCACAAGAACCCCTTTAAGGATACGCTTCTTAGAGGGTTTCTTTTTTTATATATTAGTAAAAGGGGCACAAAAGGAGCAACTTGATCCTAAGACTGCAAAAATAGTGCAATGTCTATGGATTCTATGGTAGACTAGGAAAGAGAGCTTTTGAAATCAGGTGAAAAAGTGAAGGATTATCAATATCCCTTAGACCTAAATTGGTCAACTGAAGAGATGGTTATTGTCATGAAGATGTGGGACATTTTGGAACAAGCTTATGAAAATGGCGTTGCAATTTCTTTGTTTCTTGAGACCTACCGATTGTTTAAATCAGTGGTAAAAAGTATTGGGGAAGAGCGCCATCTAGGAAATGATTTTGAAAAAATTTCTGGATACTCATTATATCGAACGGTTCAGACGGCAAAAAAAATGCCGGCTAAAAAAATTTTACATATGAAATGAGGAAGATACTGTGCAAATCATGATACATGAAATCAGACGTTGGATGACAGAAGCGGGCAAGCAGATCAAAATAGCTTTGTCAGAAGAAGCGATGACGGTGGCAACAAAAACTGATCGAAAAGATTTGGTGACTAATATCGACAAACAAACGCAAAAATTTTTGATCGATCAGATAACTGATTTTGATCCGGATGCGAAAATTTTGGGAGAAGAAGATGGCAAAGATCATTTGAATGATTTATCAGGTCGAGTGTTTATCATCGACCCAATAGATGGGACGATGAATTTTGTGCTTGAACATGAAAATTTTTGTATTATGATCGCAGTTTATGAAGATGGTCAGGGAGTTTTAGGCTTTGTTTACGAAGTGATGAAAGAACAGTTTTACTGGGGCGGTCGTGATATCGGTGTTTATTGTAATGAAGAACGCGTGACAAAGCCTGAAAATACATCGCTTAGCGAAGGTCTATTAGGCATGAATACGAGTATGTATTGCAAAAACACCGCCAATGCACAAGTCATGGGGGAACGTTCCATGGGGGTCAGAATGTCTGGCTGTGCGGGGCTTGAACTTATCGGCATGATCACCGGTCGACGTGTGGGCTATGTATCAAATTTAGCGCCATGGGATTATGCGGCTGGTGGTGTTTTGATCGAAGCATTAGGCATGAAAATGTCTAACATCAATGGAAATCCCTTAAAAATAGATGGCCGTGAGAGGTTCATGGCAGGTACTCCGCAAGCTTATGAAGAGATGTTGGTTTTGTCTAAAGCAGCTGAAGTCTGATTTATTTTTGATAAAACGATTCATGGCCAAATCAGGTGCTTCACTACGAGATTGGCTTGCTTAAAATCAGCCGTGGAACCGCCGTGAGCAGGTTTACGACAGGCAGTAGCAGACACAAACGTGCAAGTGTAGCGCTCAAGTTTGGCCGTGAATTGTAATGATAAAACATATTTTTTACACTATTGAAAACTTTTCACTGGCTTTCAGAAAGAATATTTGGTATAATGACTCGTCGAGCACGATAATTAGTGAAAGATTGGTTTGAGAAAAAGAAAGCGCCATGTTCTAAAATGCGCTTCTTTTGTTTTGTGGGAAAGCTTTTAGTAGATACCACTTCATTAAAGATCCTTTTTTAAATAATCGTAGAACTTTTTTGAGAACCGTTCATAAAGGAGAAATTTAAATTGAAATACAGAGAAGATATCCGCAACGTCGCCATCATTGCTCACGTTGACCACGGGAAAACAACCCTAGTTGATGAATTATTAAAACAGTCTGATACTCTGGATGCCCATACTCAGTTACAAGAACGGGCCATGGACTCCAATGCGATCGAAAAAGAACGTGGGATCACGATCTTAGCCAAGAATACCGCTGTTGAATATAAAGATAAGAAAATCAACATCTTGGATACTCCTGGGCACGCCGATTTTGGTGGGGAAGTAGAACGGATCATGAAAATGGTCGATGGGGTCGTATTGGTGGTCGATGCTTACGAAGGAACGATGCCACAAACACGGTTCGTTTTAAAAAAAGCTCTAGAACAACATGTGACGCCAATCGTAGTTGTCAATAAAATCGATAAACCTTCCGCTCGTCCTGAATTTGTTGTGGATGAAGTGTTGGAACTCTTTATTGAATTAGGTGCTGATGATGATCAATTGGATTTCCCAGTTGTCTATACTTCTGCCTTAAATGGAACTTCTAGTTTTTCAGAAGATCCAGCTGATCAAGAAAAAACGATGGCACCTTTGTTTGATACAATCATTGAGCACATTCCTGCGCCTATCGATAATAGTGATGAACCTTTACAATTCCAAGTATCTTTGCTTGATTATAATGATTACGTTGGTCGTATCGGGATCGGCCGGGTGTTTCGTGGTGCGATCCATGTTGGAGACCAAGTTGCTTTGATGAAATTGGATGGTACAGCTAAGAAATTCCGTGTCACTAAGTTATTCGGTTTCTTTGGTTTGAAACGCTTAGAGATCCAAGCGGCTAAAGCTGGTGATCTGATCGCTGTTTCTGGAATGGAAGACATCTTTGTTGGTGAAACGGTGACGCCATTCGATCATCAAGAAGCCTTACCTATTCTACACATCGATGAACCTACCTTACAAATGACCTTTAAAGTCAATGATTCCCCCTTTGCTGGTCGTGAAGGCAAATTTGTCACGGCGCGTAAGATCGAAGAACGCTTGATGACTGAATTGCAAACGGATGTCTCTTTGCGTGTCGAACCTTATGGACATGATGCTTGGATCGTCTCCGGCCGTGGTGAACTTCATTTGTCGATTTTGATCGAAAATATGCGTCGTGAAGGCTTCGAACTGCAAGTTTCTCGGCCTCAAGTCATTGAAAAAATCGTGGATGGTGTGAAGTGTGAACCCTTTGAACGGGTCCAAATCGATACACCTGAAGAATATATGGGGTCGATCATTCAATCGATGGGTGATCGTAAGGCTGAAATGCAAGACATGATCAATGAAGGCAATGGTCAAACGCGTTTGATCTTTTTAGCGCCGGCTCGTGGTTTGATCGGTTACAATACAGAATTTCTTTCAATGACACGCGGTTATGGCATTATGCATCATACCTTCGATCAGTATTTACCGATGATCCAAACAAAAATTGGAGGAAGAAGCCGTGGTGCACTTGTCTCCATCGATATGGGCAAAGCTACCACTTATTCTATCATGAGTGTGGAAGAACGTGGGACTGTCTTTGTTGAGCCAGGTACCGAAGTTTATGAAGGAATGATCGTTGGTGAAAATGCTCGTGAAAAAGATTTGACCGTCAATATCACGAAAGCTAAACAAATGACCAACGTTCGTTCTGCAACGAAAGACCAAACCTCAGTAATCAAGAAACCTCGTGATCTTACGCTAGAAGAATCTTTGGAATTCTTGAATGATGATGAATATTGTGAAATCACACCAGAAAATATCCGCTTACGTAAATTTATTTTAAATAAAGCGGAAAGAGAAAAAGCAGCTAAGAAAGCTAAAAAAATTGAAAATGACTAAGTAAAAAAGACGACTATAACGGTCGTCTTTTTTACTATCTGAAATTTAAACTCCGAAATACGCCACAGGTCACTAGGTGATCTTTAGCGGAGAGCAAGTCGTGTTTTACTTACTAAAAGTGTAAGCGAGAAATATTGCCAACAAAGTTGTGAATGATCTTTGACACTAAATAAAAAAACGATCCTTTTTAAGACATTCCAAAATAATCTGTGGGAAACTTAGCTGCTGAATTTTTTAAAAGTCGATAGGGACGCCTTTTTGATTTTTTCTTAATTAAATTTCACTTGTTTTTTGTTTCATATAGGTTGTGTGTTTCACATAACTTTAGAAAGACCCTTGAAACTAATAGAAAATTTAATCCATTAAAAATTGTGGAGTAAAGCGATTTATTTTTAAAGAACTTTGGCATCATTTATTGTCTCAAGGCGGTCCTGTGCGTTTCCTTGTTCACTACACTTCACGGCTAAATCTAGCAAATCCCGTGCCACTTTCACGAATGTGTCTACTACTATTTGTCGTAAGTCTGCTCACGGCGGTTCTCCGGCTGACTTTAAACAAAAATTATTTCAAAGCGTAGCGGCTGATGTGACCTTGAATTGTACCCCTTGTTTATCCACAGGCTATTTTTTGTCAGGCAAGTTGTTTCTTTTTACGCTTTACTGCGATATAATTAAAAGCATGATAGAGATAGGAGGGAGTATAATGGCATTTATTTCTCCGGATGCTGCGTTACAAGTATTGGAACAAGAAGCAGATCGAATTCGTATGTTGATCAAAAATCAGAAAAATAGCCTTTGTATTTCACAATGCAAAGCTTTCGAAGAGGTTGTGGATACTCAGATGTATGGTTTGAGTCGCCAGGTGGAATTTGCGACCCAACTTGGTATTGTTAGTTATGAAGAAGGACAACGATTACTCAGTGATTTAGAGCGTGATTTGAATCGGCTATACAATGATGTGTATGAAGAAAAGAAGTCCACTGAAATCGGCAGGGAGGTTTAGCCCTTGCCAAAGCAATATAAAAAAAGACATCTACTCGACTTTGGGATCTTGATCCCTTATCTTATTTTAAGTATTGTTGGGCTGATGATGGTCTATAGTACGACTTCTTATGTCATGCAAGAACAAGGAAACAATCCAGCTCGGCAAGCTATCCTGCAATTTGCCTTCTGGGTGTTGGGACTTATTTTGATGGCTTTTATTTATAAGATGAAAACCCAATTCCTACAACGCCCGTGGCTGATAAATATTGCAATGGTGGTTATCACTGCCTTAATGATTTTCACATTTAGTTTTGAAAAGGTCAATGGAGCTTGGGGTTGGATCACGATCCCTGGTGTCGGTACTATCCAGCCCGCCGAATTTTTAAAACTGATCGTGATTTGGTTCTTATCAGCAGGGCTGGCCGTTCGCCAAGCAGGTATCCAAGATCATTTTTGGAAGACGACCAAGTGGTTTCTCTTGCCGATCGCCGTTCAACTGCTTATTTTAGCCAAATATCCTGACTTTGGGAATGCTGCGGTCATCGCTTTACTCGTGATCATTATTTTACTTACGAGTGGTATCAGCCAGATCTATGCTTGGATCATAGGTATTGGTGGCATTGGTGGTAGTGTTTTGGTCGTGAGTTTGGTCAACAAGTTTGGTAAATACTTTTTACCAGAGCACGTGGTCAGCCGCTTTGAAGCTTTTCGTGATCCATTTACCTTTGAATATAGTAGTGGTCACCAATTGGTCCATGGCTATTATGCGATGTTTAACGGTGGCCTTTTTGGTCGAGGATTAGGGAATAGTATTCAGAAAAAAGGATTTTTAGAGTTTGCTCATACCGACTACGCTTTTGCGATCGTAGTTGAAGAATTGGGCTTGATCGTAGCTATCATTATTTTGGGAGTCCTGTTTTACATGATTGCCCGGATGTTTTTGATCGGGACACGCTCGAAAGATCCTTTCAATAGCATGATGTGCATGGGGATTGGTTCGCTCTTTTTGGTGTCCGTTTTTGTAAACCTGGGCGGAATCACTGGGATCATCCCTTTGACTGGGATCACTTTTCCTTTTATCAGTCAAGGTGGATCAAGTCTCCTAATGTTTTCGATCGCTGTCGGCTTTGTTTTAAATATCAGTGCTGACGAGAAGAAAAAAATGTATGAAGAAACTTACTATGAGCTGAATAAAAAATAAGTGACCAGCCATTTTTTAAGGGCATGGTTTTTAACAAGGAGAGGTTCACTTGAAAAAAATACTGGTTGCCAATCGTGGCGAAATCGCAGTTCGTATTTTCCGTGCGTGTGTGGAATTAAAGATCCAAACGGTTGGGATCTATGCCCAAGAAGATGCTTTTTCAGTGCATCGTTTTAAAGCCGATGAAGCCTATTTGGTCGGTGCTGGTAAAAAACCGATCGATGCTTATTTAGACATTGAAGATATTTTACGGATCGCTAAAGAGTCAGGTGCTGAAGCGATCCATCCCGGTTATGGTTTCTTATCTGAAAATTTAGAGTTTGCCAAACGTTGTCAGGAAGAAGGAATTATTTTTATCGGACCTACACCTGAACTCTTGGATATTTTTGGGGATAAGATCAAAGCTAAAAAAGCCGCCCTTGAGGCAGGCATAAAAACGATCCCTGGCTCTGATGGACCAGTAAACTCAGTTTCTGAAGTGATTGAGTTTGGCGATGCTCATGGTTATCCGATCATGATCAAGGCGGCTCTTGGCGGTGGTGGTCGTGGAATGCGGATCGCTCATAACAAAAAAGAGGCCAAAGATGGCTTTGAACGAGCTAGAAGTGAAGCCAAGGCCGCTTTTGGTAATGATGAAGTTTATGTCGAAAAATATATTGCTGATCCTAAGCATATCGAAGTGCAAATCTTAGGGGATACGCACGGTAATATCGTCCATTTATTTGAGCGTGATTGTTCCGTCCAACGGCGCCATCAAAAAGTGATCGAAGTGGCGCCTTGTGTTTCATTGACAAGTAGACAACGTGAAAAAATCTGTGTCGCTGCGGTCCAGTTAATGAAACATGTTCATTATGTCAATGCCGGAACAGTCGAATTTTTGGTCGAAGGCGATCATTTTTACTTTATCGAAGTCAATCCACGGGTCCAAGTCGAGCACACGATCACCGAACTCATCACCGATATCGATATTGTAACGACCCAAATATTGATTGCTCAAGGAAAAGATTTGCATCAAGAGATTGGTATCCCTGAACAAGTTAATATTCATTTTGAAGGGAATGCCATCCAATGCCGAATCACTACCGAAGATCCACTGAATCATTTTTTACCGGATACCGGTCGGATCGACACTTACCGTTCACCAGGTGGCTTTGGCATTCGCTTGGATGCTGGCAATGCCTATGCTGGAGCGGAAGTAACGCCTTATTATGATTCTTTATTGGTAAAAGTCTGCACGCATGCGGCAACTTTTGATCAAACGATCAATAAGATGCGTCGTTGTTTGAAAGAATTCCGGATCCGCGGGGTAAAAACGAATATTCCTTTTATGCAGAATGTGATCTCTCATCCAGAGTTTCGTTCGGGAAATGCCAAAACGACTTTTATTGATAATACCCCTGAACTTTTTGAATTCCCATATACTAGAGACCGTGGCAATAAGACCATGAAGTATATCGGTGAGATCACAGTCAATGGTTTTCCTGGCATTGAAAAAGGCCAAAAGAAGTTTCATGAGGAAGCACGGATGCCAAATAATTTAGAAACATTTGATATTCGGACGCCTAAAAATATTTTGGATGAAGAAGGGCCAGTTGCTGTTGCCCGTTTTGTCAAGGCCCATGAAGCGCCGTTACTGACTGATACGACTTTTCGTGATGCCCATCAAAGTTTACTAGCAACGCGTTTGCGGACGCATGATATGACAAAGATTGCCGCACTTACTGAGCAAGCTTTGCCACAATTATTTTCTAGCGAAATGTGGGGTGGAGCCACTTTTGACGTCGCTTACCGTTTCTTGACAGAAGATCCCTGGGAAAGGCTACGCTTGATGCGGCAGGCCATGCCCAATACCTTATTACAAATGCTCTTTCGTGGCTCCAATGCAGTTGGTTACTCGAATTACCCTGATAATGTCTTGGTGGAATTCATCAATGAAGCGGCCAAACAAGGCATCGATGTCTTTCGGATCTTTGATAGTTTGAATTGGCTCCCACAAATGGAAAAAAGTATCCAAGCGGTTCGTGATGCCGGTAAAATCGCGGAAGCTACGATTTGCTATACTGGCGATATCAATGATCCGACCCGTACGAAATATTCGATCCAATACTACAAAGATATGGCTAAAGAATTAGAAGCGGCGGGTGCCCATATGATCGCTATCAAAGATATGGCTGGTTTATTAAAACCTCAAGCTTGTTATCGCTTGATCAGTGAACTAAAAGATACTGTTGAACTTCCGATCCATTTACACACCCATGATACTAGTGGCAATGGCATCATCACTTATTCAGCAGCGGTAACAGCGGGTGTCGATGTCGTGGATGTGGCGATGAGTGCCATGAGTAGTGGAACCAGTCAACCAAGTATCAGTAGTCTGTATTATGCGTTAGTCAATGGACCTCGCGTGCCAGAAGTTTCAATCAAAAATATTCAAAAGCTCAATCATTATTGGGAAGATGTACGTCAGTATTACCGACCTTTTGATGAAGGCTTAAATACGCCGCAAACAGAAGTCTACATGCATGAAATGCCGGGTGGTCAATATTCCAATCTACAACAACAGGCCAAAGCAGTGGGCTTGGGTGATCGTTTTGATGACATCAAGATCATGTATCATCGGGTCAATATGCTCTTTGGAGACATCGTCAAAGTGACCCCTTCTTCTAAAGTCGTGGGTGATACGGCTTTGTTCATGGTTCAAAACGATTTGACAGAATCTGACATTTATGATCATGGCGAGAATTTAAGTTTTCCAGAATCAGTTGTGGAATTCTTCCAAGGAAAATTGGGTCAACCAGTGGGTGGCTTTCCGAAAAAAATACAAAAAATCATCCTGAAAGATCGGTCAGCTTTGACTAAACGTCCCGGTGCCTTGCTTCAAGCGGTGAATTTTGACGAAGTCAAGACTGAATTAGCAAAATTGATCGGCTACGTTCCGAAAAAAGAAGAAGTTTTAAGTTATCTAATGTACCCGAAAGTTTTCTTAGATTATCGTAAAGCTTACGAACAGTATGCAGATATCAAAGTGTTAGATACCCCAACCTTCTTTAACGGTATGCGCTTAGGGGAATGGATCAGTGTGGAGATCGAAAGAGGTAAGAATCTATTGATCCGCCTCGATGAGATCGGTGAACCTGATATTGAAGGAAATCGTGTCTTATTCTTTAATTTAAATGGTCAACGTCGCGAAATCGTGGTCAGAGATAGTTCGGTCAAAAGTACAGTAACTAAGAAACGCAAAGCAGAACCGACTGATCGTGAACAAATCGGCGCAACGATGTCGGGTTCAGTGCTTAAAATAGCTGTTAAAAAAGGGGATCGTGTCAAACGTGGCGATACTTTGATGGTGACAGAAGCCATGAAAATGGAAACCTCAGTCGAGGCTCGTTTTGATGGCGTGGTCGATCATGTTTATGTCACTGAAGGAGAAGCGATCTCATCGGGAGATCTACTCTTAGAAGTACGCGGAAAATAAGGAAAGGAAGAACAGCATGAAACGTAGGCGCTTTTTGTTTTTGGGGATCTTCGTTTTGTTTCTGGGACTGTTATATATGCAGCCAGTTTGGTTTCCACGCAGTAATGCGGTTCCTTCTTCTGACAATGTAGGGCATAAAGATCCTCCGGCAACGACTTTGAACTATGTACCGATCAAAACACAGGGGATGGCTGAATGGATCGGTAAAAATTTGACTGATTTTCAAGAAACTTTTGGTGTGGCTGATGAAAAAGTAGCTTCAGGTTTTTCATTTACTATCGAACGATATTATTTGGCAGAAGATAGTTACATGGAAGTCAATGTGGAAAACGAGTCGATCACAGCCATCAAATTCATGGGTGAAGATGCAAGTATGATCCAGCCTTTTGACTTTGGAATGACAATGAATGATTTAGCGCAGCTCACTATGGTCTATCCTAATTTTAAGATCGATTATAGTAAAAATTCAGTTGGCATCGAGCTGACTGAAGATGACATGAATTACCGGCCTTTGCTCGCCTTTGATAATGATAGTTTTGCCATTTTATTTTTTGATCTACAACAAGGTGAAAGTTCCTTATATAGCGTGATGTACCTTGATAAGGCTACTTTGTTGAAATTATCACCCTATCAAGTGACAGAAGGCGAAAGCCCACATTTTGTAGCTGACAAGACAAATGATTGGCAAAAGACCGATTATAAAAAGCAACAGCAAAGTGTGCAGATACTACAAAGTCTGAGGACCCGTGATGGATCGACGCCTTTTCACTTGCTCACGGGCTTACAGCAGGTGAGTGAAGATGTCTTGAAAAATATTGATAGTGAACCAGAAAATATCTTGACTACGGAACGATTACAAGCTTTGCAGCGAAGTCAAGCAGGGCTTGCAAGAAGTTTTCGTTTGACTAACGGCGAGCTAAAAGACGCTTTACAAGAAGTCTCTCAAGAAAAGATAGAAGGTTTTTTTGAAACACCGATTTATGATCCGATGTTTTCTATTTTATCTTGGCGCAGTGATCCTTATCTACAGGCTTGGTTTTCCAATAATAAAGTACAAACTTTGGGAGTTGCCTATTCGAAAGAAAATGTGTTAGTCTTGATGCAAGAAACACAACAAACAGAAAATAGTACGGAAGAAAGTGATAACTAGTGATTTATGACGATCACTTTTTTGAAATCGATGATCAAGTAAATGAGTTGATAAATCGATTATTGGCAAGTACTTCTTTTAAAAGTTATGGTCAAGCACGTGAGCAGCTTGAAAGAGATGATGTAGCCCAAACTTTAAAAGAAGAATTCAATCAGAAAAAAGCGACTTTTGAAAAAATCGAGTCCTATGGAAAATATGCACCCGATTTTACAGAAAAACGGCGAGCGCTGCGAAAAAGTAAGCGTGCTTTGGATCTGACTTCAAGTGTAGCTGACTTTAGAGCTTGCGAAATGCAATTTCAAACCATCCTGGATAAAATCGTGATCGAAATTGCCGGATCGATCACACCTGACATCCAAGTTGAAACAGGAAATCCTTTTTTTGAAACAAAAGCTAGATGTGGAGGAAAGTGTCATGTCGGATAATACAGCAACTTTTGCCATACAAAAGCGACGAGGAATTGTCGTTTGGGTCTATAGTCTCCGTCAATTAAAAAATCTCCGACGTTTCGGTTTGATCCATTATGTCTCTAGAAAAATGAAATATGTTTTTCTTTATGTCAATGAAGAGAATGTTGAACAAACCGTAAGTAAGATCGAACGACTGCATTTTGTTCGTCAAGTAGAAATCTCTTATCGACCAGACATCGAAATGAATTTCGCTGAAAAAATCGGGACAAAAGCAGCCTTTCAGATACAAGATGATGGTGACGAGTCTACTAAGCCGATTCGTTTGGCTGACAATGTTTAAAAGAGTTGGTCTCATTCTTTGACCGACTTTTTTGTTTCAAAAGGGGGACATATCTTTTGCGAGTGATTGCAGGGGTTTATCGAGGCAGAAAATTAAGAAGTTTAAAAGGCGACAATACCCGCCCGACTACGGATAAAGTAAAAGAAGCTATTTTTAATATGATCGGTCCTTTTTTTGAAGGTGGTCAAGTTTTGGATCTTTTTTCTGGAAGTGGCGCCTTAGGGATCGAGGCAGTATCTAGAGGATGCGATCTTGCTTATTGCATCGATCGCAATTCTGCTGCCATAAAAATCATTCAAGAAAATGTTGCGATCACTAAAGAATCAGAAAAATTTAGGATCATAAAAACAAGTGCTGACAAAGCCTTGCAAAAATTTAACGATGAAGAGCTCTCATTTGACTTGATTTTTCTAGATCCACCCTATGCCAAGCAACAAATCGTCGCACAAATCGAAAAAATTTTGGCAGAAAATTTAAGCAAAGCTTCAGGTAAGATCATTTGCGAAACAGATCGCTTGGTCGTCTTGCCTGAAGAAATCGATACACTTCAGCAGATCCGTCGGCAAGTTTATGGTAGTACCGCTGTTGCGATCTACCAAAATAAAGGAGAGACAATACATTAGTAGTGGGAGGTTAATATGAGTAAGACGGCATTATTTCCAGGAAGTTTTGACCCTTTGACAATGGGACATATGGACACGATCGAGCGGGGGGCTAATTTATTTGATCATTTGATCGTAGGGATTTTTGTCAATACGAATAAAAAGTCTTTATTTACAAGTCAAGAAAAAGTGACCTTGGTGAAAGAAGCCGTCGCTCATTTGCCAAATGTGTCTGTCATTGCTCAAGAAACGGAACTGACAGTCGAAACAGCGCGACATCTTGGGGCGGAGTTTTTACTACGGGGTATTCGCAATATAAAAGACTATGAGTATGAACGAGAAATCATGATCATGAACCAACACTTGGCTCCTGAAATAGAGACTGTTTTTTTAATGGCAGCACCCAAATATAGTCACATTAGTTCCAGTATTTTAAAAGAAGTTTTAGTTTTTGGTGGAGATGTCAAAGAATATCTCCCCAAAAATGTCTATCAAGCGATTCTTAGAAAGCGGGAATTGGGATGAATAAGAAAAAATTACGCAATTATTTGATTTCTTTTATAATTGCTTTGATCGTGATCGGTTGCGTGTTTATCCCGCTTCCTTATTATATCGAGCAACCGGGTTCGACGATCGATTTGAAAGAATTGATCACGGTCAATAATCAAAAAGATGATCGATCAGGTTCATTTTCGCTCACTTCAGTCGGGATCCGCCAAGCGTCAGTAGTGACGGCGATCAAATCTAAATTTTCTCCTTTTGAAGATCTAGTTTCTGAAGCGGAACTTTTTGGTGGAGCAACTGATGAGGAGTACAACCAAATTCAAAATTATTATATGACTTCTTCACAAAATGCCGCCATCGAACAAGCCCTTAAATTAGCCGGACGTCCTTATGAATTCAAGTTTAAAGGCGTTTATGTCATGAGTGTTTTACCGAATTCAAGTTTTGCTGGAAAAATTTCAGTGGGCGATACGGTGACTGAGGTTGATGGCAAGACTTTTGAAAGTTCACAAGATTTCATGGATTATGTCAAAAACAAAACAATCGGCGATGAAGTGACCGTGAGATTCTTGCATAACGATGAGACCAAAGAAGCAACGGGGAAGCTGATCGAATTAGAGACAGATAAAAAAGCTGGCATCGGGATCACGTTGGTCGACCATACGGAAATAGCCTCTGATGATACGATCGAATTTCATGTAGATAATATTGGTGGTCCCTCGGCAGGCCTGATGTTTACCTTAGAAATTTACGAACAATTGATCGATAAAGATTTACGCCAAGGCAAAAATATTGCTGGTACAGGTACCATGGATAACGACGGAAATGTTGGCCGTATCGGTGGCATCGATAAAAAGGTAGCGAGTGCGGTCCAAGCTGGTGTGAAAGTATTTTTTGCTCCTGACGACGAAATCACAGAAGACGAAAAAACGTATGATCCAACGATCAAGTCGAACTATGAAGAAGCCAAAGATGCCTTAGCTAAGCTTGATTCTGACATGGTCATAGTCCCAGTCAAAACGCTAAAAGATGCAGTGGATTATTTAGAAAATATGAAATAACCAATTACAATTCACGGACGCATCAGCTGCTTCATTTCGAGATCAGCAGACAGTAGCAGATACCTTCGTGAAAGTGTCGCATTGGTCTAATATTTTGGTCACGAATTGTAACAATGACCAATGACTCATCTACTTTTTAAGTGGGTGAGTTTTTTCTACGATCGTGATGGGGTTCTAGGATCAAAAAGCGCAAAAGTCTCGTGAGGTTCGATTTCTGTTGTCCTGTTAAAAATGTCATAGGATTCGGTGAAAATATATGCTATAATTTTTGAGGAAAGGGTGAGTGATTTGGAATTAAAAAGACAACAACCGGTCGTTGAAGCTTATCATTTTGATATGCGTGACCCTAAAAAAGAGGTCGAAACGAGTATCAATGTTGGTTTTGCTCCGTTAAAACCATCTTCAGAAGATTATCCAAAAGAAAATAGCATTTTGGCAGCACGGCTCCAGTTTCGTATCGTATTCAAGCAATTTATCATTAGTGGAGCGATCATGCAAATCGATCATATCATTAATAAAAAAGTGATCGAAAAAGAAGATTTGACAAAAGAGGAATCTGATCAACTTGTGGCTCCCTTATTTGATATTTTGGAACGATTGACCTATGAAGTCACGGAGATCATTACGGATAAACCAGGTGTCCAATTGAATTTCAACGCACCAGAAAAAAATAAATAGAACTCATGTTAAAGATGATTTGGCTGGAAATGTTCGGGCTACTTTGATGTTTCAGGATTTTTTGACCTTCTTATTCTTCTATTGGGAGGAGTAGGAAGGTCTTGTCTGTATAAAAAAGGAGTGAGATTTTTGAAACCTTATGTATATGTCATTAGTGACATTCATGGTGAATTAGATCTTTTCAAAAAGTTATTGGCTCATTTTGATCCCAAGCTGCATCAACTGGTGCTTATTGGTGATTTGAATGATCGTGGTCCTAAGAGTAAAGATTGTTTTTTGCTAGGTAAAAAATTGGTGGAAGAAGATAACGCGATCTATCTCAGAGGTAATCACGAAGAATATTTTCTCCAGTTTTTGGTCGCTCCAGAAGATTTGTTTACAAGTTATGTGCGTAACGGTGGCAAAGAAACGATTGAAAGTTTACTTTATAAAGGAGCTACGGAAGAATATTCACCGACCGAGATCGCACTTATGATCCGCTCTTATTATCCAGACTTGATCCAATTTTTAGTGGCCCGCCCCCTGTATTTTGAATGGGCGAATTATATTTTTGTTCATGCGGGTGTCGATCTGACAAAAAAAGATTGGCATGATACCAATGATCACGATTTTTTATGGATCCGTGAACCTTTTCATCAAGGTAAGAATTTGACCGGCAAACAAATCGTATTTGGCCATACGATCACGCCAATGTTACATGGCGATATGCAAACAACCGACCTCTGGATATCTGATGGGAAAATAGGTATCGATGGTGGGGCTGTTTTTGGTGGCTCTGCTCATGGGGTGATTTTTGATAAAGATAAAATGATTCAAGATATCGAATATCAGAACTTACGTGGTCCCTGGCAACCGGATTTTTAAGAAAAAGGAGTAGTTAAATGGCTTTGAATCAAGAAATCATTCAATTAGTACAAAAGGAATTGATGACTTATAAGCGTAGTCAAGTCGTCAAAGTCTTAGAATTATTGAGCGAAGGCAACACGGTACCTTTTATTGCCCGTTATCGTAAGGAGATGACTGGTAATCTCGATGAAGTACAGATAAGAGAAATCGAGGAACGTTATACCTATTTAGAAAATTTAGAAAAGCGCAAAGAAGAGGTCGTGCGCTTGATCGCAGAACAGGAAAAACTGACTCCTGAACTCAAAAAAACGATTTTACAAGCGACCAAGATGCAAGAAGTGGAAGATCTTTATCGTCCGTATAAGCAAAAGCGCCGCACCAAAGCGACGATTGCCAAAGAAAATGGCTTGGAACCTTTAGCCAAATGGCTGTTGACTTTTCCAAAAGAAAATGTGTTACAAAAAGCCACTGAATTTATAAATGAAACGGTTGTGACTGTAGAGGATGTTTTAGCTGGAGTCCATGAAATATTAGCGGAACAATTTGGCGACTCAGCTAAATTTCGGACGTGGATCCGTTCGTTTACTTTTAATAAAGGTCAATTTGTAAGTGAAGAAAAAGATGCTTCGAAAGATGAAAAAGGCGTTTATGAAATATACTATGATTTTTCAGAGCCCATCAATAAAATGGTTTCTCATCGTATTCTTGCGGCTAATCGTGGGGAAAAAGAAGGGGTATTGAAAGTTAGCCTAGCAGTCGATGAGAGTAAAATCTTTGATTATCTACATCGACAAGTGATAAAAGATGATCGTTCTCAAGCGATAACTTTCATTACTGAAGCCTACCAAGATGCTTATAAACGGTTTATTGGCCCAGCTATTGAACGGGAAATCAGAAATGAATTGACAGAATCAGCGGAAGAACAAGCTATTTCTGTTTTTGGGGAGAATTTACGCAATCTGTTGCTGCAGTCCCCTTTAAAAGGGAAGGTCGTTTTAGGCTTCGATCCAGCTTATCGGACGGGTTGCAAGTTAGCTATCGTTGATGCCACAGGGAAATTATTGACGATTTCTGTGATTTACCCGCATAGACCAGCTAGCTCGGAAAAACGCCAAGCAGCCGGACCGGCTTTTGTCAAATTGATCGAGACTTATGGAGTGGACATGGTCGCTATCGGCAATGGGACCGCAAGCCGTGAATCTGAACAATTTGTTTCGGAACAATTGAAAAAAGTCAAACGCGATGTTTATTATGTGATCGTAAATGAAGCCGGCGCCTCTGTCTATTCAGCCAGTGAGGTGGCCCGCGAAGAATTTCCTAAATTACAGGTAGAACAGCGTAGTGCGGTAAGTATCGGTCGTCGTTTACAAGATCCTTTAGCAGAATTGGTCAAAATCGAACCACAAGCAGTCGGCGTCGGTCAATATCAACATGATGTTTCACAAAAACGTCTTACTGAACAATTGGATTTTGTCGTCGAAACAGCGGTCAACCAAGTCGGTGTTGATGTGAACACGGCTAGTCAACAATTGCTTCAACATATTTCTGGTTTGAATAAAACAACGGCTAAAAATATCGTCGGTTTCCGCGAAGAAAATGGCGCTTTTGCTAAAAGATCACAACTGAAAAAAGTGCCGCGTTTGGGCCCTAAAGCTTATGAACAAGCCATTGGTTTTTTACGGATCCCTGATGCCGATAATATTTTAGATAATACGGGTATTCACCCTGAAAGCTATCCGGCTACCAAAGAAGTGCTGAAATTAGCTGGGATTTCTTTAAATGAATTAGGCACATCTAGCGCTACTGAAAAATTACAGAAGTTAAATCCGGATCACTTGGCACAAACGCTAGGGATCGGTAAGGAAACGATTCGTGATATTTTACAAGCGTTGAAGCAACCAGGACGTGACATGCGCGATGCTATGCCAGCGCCTTTATTGCGTAAAGACGTATTGTCCATGGAAGATCTAAAAGTCGGTATGAAACTCGAAGGTACGGTCAGAAACGTGATCGACTTTGGTGCTTTTGTCGATATCGGCGTCAAACAAGATGGTCTGGTGCATATTTCTAAATTAAGTGATCGTTTTGTTAAACAGCCCAAAGACGTGGTCGCAGTCGGTGATATCGTAACCGTGTGGATCGAAAAAGTCGATGTGAACAAAGGCAGGATCAGTCTAACCATGATCGATCCAGGTCGTTTTCAATGACCGATGAAGAACTACAAGCATGGATAAAAGAAGTGTCTCTAACAGCTTTCGGTCTTCCTTTTCAACACCGTGCTTTCTTTAATCCCCGGCTAAAAACGACGGGTGGTCGTTATCATTTAGAAGACCATCATCTGGATTTCAATCCTAAAATGTTGGCTTTTGGTAAAGATGTTTTTGTGGGCATCATCAAACATGAACTTTGTCATTACCACTTACACCTGCAAAAGAAAGGTTATCGACATAAAGATCGCGATTTTAAAGTTTTACTAGCACAAGTCGGTGGTAGTCGTTTTGCTCCCGAAATCGCGCTTGGGCGCAAGTATGTCTATCGTTGCCAAAAATGTGGTTCTTTGATCGTAAGAAAGCGTCGAATCGACACCAAACGTTTTGTCTGTGGGAAGTGCAAGGGTAAACTAGTTTTTGAGAAGATAGATGAGAGGGCAAAGAAGTAACAGTGAAATGATTTTTTGTGTTCAAAATTTGAGGATAAATCTAAAATGTTGGACCGCTCTCAAAAGTAACGCGAGACACTATCGAAAAATCTATTTCTTTTAACTTGAAATCCAAAAAAAGACTGGATTTTCTGCAAAAAAGTCAGTCTTTTTTAGGTTAGCGACTGTTACGATTCACGGTCAAATTATCCACTTCACTTCGAGATTGGCTTGCTTAAGGTCAGCCGTGAAACCGTTGTGAGCCTACTCATGATTTTCAAGCTTCAAACGCCCAGTAACCACTAAAGTGGCCACTGGGCGTACCAAGTAGGTATTCTTCATCATTTACTCTGCCTTGCTATGCAAGTCAATCTCTCCGTTTCGCTAGTTTTGCTCAAACCTTTTATGATCAAAAAAAGTAATTCTGGATCATTGGATATTTTTAGTGATCGATTAACCTGTTCGAACGTGTTGTTACCGTTAGCGAAACGAAACGAATGTGGCTGCGACGTTCCCGTTTGAAGCTTGGCAGACTTGAGACTTTAGGCTCAAGTCGGCCCCACGGCTGACAGTAGCAGACACATTCGTGCAGTGTAGCGTCAGCTCAAATTCGGTCGTGAACAGTAACTAGCGATTGTAAAATATCATGAGTTTTTTCTCATTTGTTTGCATTTCTTATTGATTTGTAAGATAATACTTAGAAGTTATGGTTTTACAAAAAGAGTGAACGTTTGAGAAAAGAGGACAATTGGTTTGACAAATAAAGACAATCATAAAATTTATCATTTTGTAGGAATAAAAGGATCAGGAATGAGTTCTTTGGCGATGGTTTTGCATCAACAAGGTTATAAAGTCCAAGGCTCAGATGTTGAAAAATATTTCTTCACGCAATTAGATTTGGAAAAGGCACAGATTCCGATTTTGCCATTTTCAGCGGACAATATCACAGTAGGGTTGACGGTCATTGCCGGTAATGCTTTTCCTGATAGTCATGAAGAGCTAGTGCGGGCGCGTGAATTAGGTTTAGAAGTGATCCGTTATCATGATTTCATTGGTCGCTTCATCCAAAATTATACCAGCATAGCCGTTACTGGATCGCATGGGAAAACGAGTACGACTGGACTCTTGGCACATGTTTTAAGTGGTATTTGTCCAACCAGTTATTTGATCGGTGATGGCACGGGTCATGGCGAACCAGACGCCAAAGTATTTGCTTTTGAAGCTTGTGAATATCAACGTCATTTTCTTGCTTATTCACCAGATTATGCCATCATGACCAATATCGATTTCGATCATCCTGATTATTATACAAGTATTGAAGATGTTTATGATGCCTTTCAAACGATGGCTCATCAAGTGAAAAAAGGCATTCTTGCTTTTGGCGATGATGTATTTTTACGTAAATTGCAAGCAGAAGTCCCGATCTATTATTATGGCGTCAATGAAAATGATGATATCCAAGCTAGAAATATCACGCGGACCACAAGTGGTTCTTCTTTCGACGCTTATTTTCATAATCAAAGTATCGGACATTTTCACTTACCTGCCTTTGGACAACATAATATCAACAATGCCCTTGGTGTGATTGCTTGTGCGCATTTAGAAGGTTTTGATATGGAGAAAGTAGCGGAAGAAATGGCTTCTTTCGATGGCGTCAAACGGCGCTTTAGTGAAAAAAAAGTAGCCGATATGACGATCGTGGATGATTATGCGCATCATCCCGCCGAAATTCGGGCCACGATCGACGCAGCTCGTCAAAAATATCCTGATAAACAAGTGATCGCTGTTTTCCAACCCCATACCTTTACGCGAACAATCGCTTTATTAGACGATTTTGCAACTGCCTTAGATCAAGCAGACCAAGTGTATCTTTGCAATATTTTCGGCTCGGCTCGCGAAAAAAATGGCAATGTGAAAATCGAGGATCTAGGCGCTAAAATAAATAAAGGTGGGATTGTCTTGAAAGAAGACAATGTATCCCCACTTTTGCAATACGATCATGCTGTGGTATTGTTTATGGGAGCTGGCGATGTACAAAAATTTGAACGTGCCTATGAAACCCTTCTGAGTAACACGACAAGAAATGTTTTATAAAAAACTGAGTAGCAAGGCATGAGGCAATTATGTGTGCTTTGCTCTTTTTTTAGGTATAATGAAAATAATAGGGGGAATATTTTTGGATATCGGTAAACCACAAAAAATGGGAAAAACGATCGAGGAATTACAAGAAGGAAATTCTTTATCTGTTACGGAAACGATCGAGGATAGTCAATTGTTGTTGTATTTAGGCCTGACTAATGACGCCAACCCCTTATATATCCAACATGATTATGCGAAAAAAACGATCCACCAAAGTCCGATCGTACCTTCCGTCATGTTGATGGGAATCGTTACGAGTTCGATTTCGAAGCATTTGCCTGGTCCTGGCTCGCATGTGGTGAATTTTTCCGTGAACTTTATTGAGGCCGTTCATCATTATGAGACACTGACTTTTCAATTTGAAGTAATCAAGGTCGACAAAATGAAAGATGTTGTGACGATATCAGTTGAAGCTGTCAACGTACAAAACGCGCGGGTGCTGGATGCTGTCGTGATGGTCCAACCGCCACATATTATAGAAGAAAGTAGTGATGTAAATGAATAACGAAAATCCCACAGTTGAAGTGCAAGGCTTGAATCGCTTTTATGGCAAGGTTTATGGCTTTTTTGCGATGGGGTTGGGGCTGAGTGCTTTATCAGCTTTTTTAGGCATGCAAGTTTTTCCAGAACAAACAGTGAATTTTTTGACAAAGTTTCCTTTAGGGATCACTGGCATTTGGTTGGTTGAAATTGCTTTAGTGATTTTATTAAGTGCCAAGGCAAAGAAGAATCCTTCCCTTACAGTAGCTGGTTTTATCGTCTATTCTTTACTAAATGGCTTGGTCCTATCGATCACGTTAGCTTTTTATAGCTCAGCAGTCACTGAAAAAGCTTTTCTGGTGGCAGCCGTGACTTTTGTAACAATGTCTTTGATCGGTACATTTACTAAACGAGATCTAAGCGGCATCGGACGTGCTGGTATTGGATTATTGATTGGGATTATTCTAGCGACTTTGATCAATGTATTCATGCAAAGTGCCCCGGTCGATTATTTTCTTTCTTTTGCTACCGTCTTGATTTTTGTGGGTTTGACTGCCTATGATAATCAACAGATCCGCCATCTCTATTTTGCAACAGAAGGTCAAGATAATACAGGTTTTGCGGCTTACATGGCTTTAAACTTGTATCTTGATTTCATCAATATTTTCTTATCACTTTTGCGCATTTTCTCAAGAGACTAAAAGATATAATGAAGCGATCCGGGTATTCGATGGATCGTTTCTTATTTTTTTTTGCTTAAAATCCATTTTGTGCATTTATAAGGCGCGTTCCAGAAAATAATTACTTCCAAAATTATGAAATTTTTATGATTTGAAGGCATATTATCAAGCTGTATGGAATCGGGCTGTCATGAGCTAAATGAGAAAAATGTGGAGGAAGAAATGTGATCTTTGCACCACAAAAGCAGAATGTAAAAAAGTCTATCAAAAACGGATCCTTTATTGTCAGCTTGGTTTAAAGACAATTTTTAAAAAGCGTCAAAAAATTAAAACAAAATTTTGTTTGCTTCGTATTGTATGAATCGATCGCAATTCTGGCATTTCTTTGTTAAAATGAAAGGTAGCAAGTTGAAACCGAAAAGGAGATAAAACAATGGCTAAAGATAAATTATTATTAGTAGACGGCAACAGTGTGGCCTTTCGTGCCTTTTATGCTTTAAATGGTTCATTAGAACGGTTCAAAAATCCGAATGGTTTACATACCAATGCCATTTATTCTTTTAACCTCATGTTTGAAAATTATCTGAAACAGATACAACCAACGCATGTTTTGGTGGCTTTTGATGCGGGAAAAACTACTTTTCGTAATGCGATGTATGCTGACTACAAAGGCGGACGAGCCAAGACACCGGGCGAATTCCGTGAACAGTTACCATATATCCGTGAATTGGTCCAAGCCTTAGGTATGCAATATTATGAATTGGACAACTATGAAGCGGATGATATTATAGGAACGTTAGCAACGCGGGCGGATAAAGAAAAATTTGATGTCATTATTTTGACTGGCGATCGTGATTTGACACAACTGGCAACAAAAGATATCACGGTCGCGATCACTTTAAAAGGTGTGACTGAAATCGAAAAATATACGCCTGAACATATCGCGGAAAAGTATAATGGTCTAAGACCTAAGCAAATCATTGATATGAAAGGACTAGCAGGGGATTCCTCAGACAATATCCCGGGTGTGACTAAAATCGGCGAAAAAACAGCCATAAAATTGTTGAACGATTATGGTTCTGTTGAAGGAGTCTACGAACATATTGCTGAAATGAAAGCCAGTAAAATGAAAGAGCATCTGATCGAAGACAAAGAACAAGCCTTGCTTTCTAAACAATTGGCAACGATCAATACCGAGGCACCAGTCGATGTTAAGATCGATGCTTTAAAATATGGTGGCTATGATCTTGAAAAATTAGTTCCTTTTTATCAAGAAATGAATTTCCAATCATTTTTGGACAAATTAGACATTCAAGAATCCACCGACGCCATGGAGGATGTCTTATTTGAAGTTGTCGATAAAGTCACTCCAGAAATGTTTACTGATGACTCAGCTTTCTATGTGGAAATGTTAGGCGAAAATTATCATCTAGAGGATATTGTAGGACTGGCCTGGGGAACACCTAAGAAAATTTATGTAACAGATTCTTTAGGAGTTCTGGAAGAAGAGACTTTTAAAAATTGGCTTTTCGATGAAACGAAAAAGAAATGCGTCTTTGATGTCAAAGCCATGCAAGTTGCTTTAAATCGCTATATCGGCCGACCAAAAGGAATCACTTTCGATTTATTACTGGCCGCTTACTTGTTAGATACCAAAGATAATAGCAACGATATCGCTGGCATTGCCAATCATTATGATTATAAGGATATTCGTAGTGACGATGCTGTTTACGGTAAGGGTGCCAAACGCGGACTACCTACTGATGAAGAGGAATTTTTTGCTCATTTAGCTCGCAAGATCAAAGCCATTTATATTTTGACCGATGTTTTAAAAGCGGAACTGGATAAAAAAGGACAAACGCCGTTATTTTATGATATCGAACTACCCTTAGCCCATATTTTAGCTGAAATGGAGATCAGTGGGATTCGTGTCGACGCCAGTCGTTTGACGGCGATGAAAGGTGAATTTGCCGAACGTCTAGCTGAAATCGAAAATAAAATTTTTGAACAAGCCGGTGAAACTTTCAACTTGAATTCTCCTAAACAACTAGGGGTGATTTTATTTGAAAAAATGGGATTACCAGTCATCAAGAAGACCAAAACCGGTTACTCCACGGCGGTCGATGTGCTTGAAAAATTGAAAGATCAAGCACCAATCATCGAAGATATCTTAGAATATCGCCAAGTCGCTAAGATCCAATCGACGTATGTCGAAGGTTTGCTAAAAGTGATCCAAAATGACGACAAAGTCCATACGCGCTATGTGCAGACTTTGACACAAACCGGTCGTTTGAGTTCAGTGGATCCAAATTTACAAAACATCCCGATCCGCTTGGAGGAAGGCCGTAAGATCCGCCAGGCCTTTGTACCAAGAGAAAAAGATTGGCTCCTGTATTCTTCCGATTATTCGCAAATCGAACTACGGGTCTTGGCCCATATTTCTAATGATGAACATTTGCAACAAGCCTTTATCGAAGGGCAAGATATCCATGCCAGTACGGCGATGCGTGTTTTTGGGATCGAAAAGGCAGAAGATGTTACGCCCAATATGCGTCGTCGCGCCAAAGCGGTCAACTTCGGGATCGTTTATGGCATTTCCGATTACGGCCTTTCACAAAATCTAGGTATTTCTAGAAAAGAAGCGCAAAATTATATCGATACCTATTTTGACCGCTATCCTGGTGTCAAAAAATATATGGACGAGATCGTCCGCGAAGCCAAAGACCAGGGCTATGTGGAAACTTTATATCATAGAAGACGTTATTTACCAGATATCAATTCACGCAATTTCAACTTACGTTCGTTTGCAGAACGAACGGCGATCAATACACCGATCCAGGGTAGTGCCGCTGATATTTTGAAGATCGCCATGATCGAATTGGATCGCCGTTTACAAGAGGAAAAAATCGCGGCGACGATGCTCTTACAAGTCCACGATGAATTAGTTTTCGAAGTGGCTGAAAAAGACTTAAAACGTTTGGATCAGCTAGTCAAAGAAGTCATGGAAAATGCTGTCTCTTTGAAGGTACCTCTGATCACTGACAGCAATTGGGGAAAAACATGGTATGATGCTAAATAAAGGGGGTGGAGGATGTGCCAGAATTACCAGAAGTTGAAACCGTCCGTAAAGGAATCAAACAGTTGGTCCAAGGCAAAACGATCATTTCAGTGGATGTACTTTGGGATCGGATCGTCGAATATCCTGATGTCCGTGATTTTACGCAAGAATTGATCGGACAAACGATCCTAGATGTGGATCGTCGTGGTAAATATTTGATTTTTAAACTATCAGATGCTGATTTGATCTCCCATTTGCGTATGGAAGGAAAGTACGATTTTCAAGAAAAGAGTTTAGTGGAAAATCCCAAACATACGCATGTGATCTTTCATTTCACAGATGGCAGCCAGCTTTCTTATCATGATGTCCGCAAATTTGGACGCATGGCCTTAGTTCCTAAAGACACGGCACTTAGTTATAAAAGTTTGGCGCTTTTAGGACCTGAGCCTACTGAAGAAACCTTCGAACTTAGTGCGTTTCAAGAAAAATTGCATTATTCGTCACGAGCTATCAAGACCCAATTACTTGATCAAACAACAGTCGCAGGTCTAGGGAATATCTATGCAGATGAAGTTTTGTGGGAAGCCAAGATCCATCCTGAACGGCCGGCCAATAGCCTGACCAAAAAAGAAGTCATTGCTTTACACGATATGATCATTGTCGTTCTTGATCGTGCCGTAAAAGCGGGTGGTACCACGATCCGTTCCTATACCAATGCACTAGGGGAAGCCGGTCATTTTCAAGTAGCTTTAAATGCTTATGGCAAAACGGGTCAGCCTTGTCCGCGCTGTCAAACGCCGATTGTTAAGATCAAAGTCGGTCAGCGCGGTACGCATTTCTGCCCACATTGTCAAAAGTTAAAAAGGAGAAATGCAAAATGACCTTCACTTTAGGGATCACAGGTGGGATAGCTACGGGAAAAAGTACCGCTGTGGCTCGCTTTAAAGAATATGGATTTCCAGTCATCGATGCAGATGTGGTGGCACGAGAAATCGTTGAACCTGGGACAGTCGGTTTAGCAAAGATCGTCTCGACTTTTGGAGCAGGGATCCTGTTACCCACAGGCTCTTTAGATCGTAAAAAACTAGGTCAAATCATTTTTCATGAGACGGGTAAAAGACAACTTCTCGATCACTTATTGGATGAAGCGATACGGACTAAGATCTTAGCTGATATCGAAAAGTTAAAAGGCAAATTTCCTTTAGTGATCGTGGATATTCCCTTGCTTTATGAAGCTGATTATAGCGAGCTTTTCGATCAAATCGCGGTGGTCTATTTGCCAGAGATGATACAAAAAAAACGTTTGATGAAAAGAGATGATCTGACGGTTCAAGAGGCTGAGCAAAGATTAGCTAGCCAATGGTCGATCGAAGACAAGAAAGCACGAGCTGACATTCTTTTTGATAATCAAGGGTCGATCGAAAAGTTAAACGCACAAGTGGACGCGTGGCTGAAAAAAAATAAATATATAGAATACTAAAATAAGCCTTTCTCTAAAGATTGGCTTATTTTTTGTAAAGATCAGTGTTATTCATGTTATAATAAGACTAGATTTAGCAATAACTAAAAATTTTAATGAAGTAAAATGTTTGGAATTTAATTATAAATGAGGTGAAATCATGCATTGTCCAAAATGTCATCATAATAATTCGCGCGTGATCGATAGTCGTCAGACTGATGATGGACGCACGATTCGTCGCAGAAGAGAATGTGAAAATTGTGGCTATCGCTTTACGACTTTTGAAAGAATCGAAGAAACACCGTTACTTGTGATCAAGAAAAATGGTGCTCGAGAAGAGTTCAATCGTGAAAAAATTTTAAGAGGCATTATTCGCTCGGCTGAAAAGCGTCCCGTTTCAATGGAGCAAATGGAACAAATTGTGGATCATGTCGAAACAAAGATCCGTGAGTTAGGTGAAAATGAAGTATCTAGTACACAAATCGGTGAATTTGTCATGGAAGATCTGAAAGATGTGGACGAGATCGCTTATATTCGTTTTGCTAGTGTGTACCGGCAATTTAAAGATATGTCGGTCTTTTTGAAGGAATTACAAGATATCGTGGATAAAACCAAAGATACGGATTGATCCGTTGCATAACATGAGGGGGAATCTAGCCTTGAAGAGTGCCTGGGAGGAAGTTCAACCAAATCAAATTTATCGGGTTTTTAAGAAGATCCCTTTGACACAAGCCGGAAATGAGGGATTGATTTACTTATACCAACCGATCATTGGCGCTCAAGCTCTAGCCTTATATTTTGGCTTTTTGGGGGACGCTTATGATCACCATGAGAATGAATTCGTTCATTTAGATATGTTGGATGCCTTGAATATCGGCTTACCTGATTTTTTAAAAGCTAGAAAACAATTAGAAGGAATGGGCCTTTTACGAGTATTTGTCAAAGAAGACCCTGAGTTTGGTAGGATGTTTTTATATCAATTGGAAGAACCTGTCCATCCGCAAGAGTTTTTCAAAGATAGTACCTATAGCTTCTTGCTGACAAATTTTGTTGGTGAACGCAAATTTCGACAATTAGAAGAACGTTTTAGACCCAAACAAGTCGATACATCGGCTTACCGGGAAATCACTCACCATTTTCGGGAAATTTATGGAAAATTGAATGAGGATCACTTTAGTCAAAAATCTTCTGAATTAGATCGTGTCGCTCAAGCCTATCAAATAGAGCCGGCTACACTAGTTTTTGACCAAAATGATTTAGATTGGGACTTCTTGCAAGCTCTGGCTAAAAAGAAATTCATTGCCATTGAAAACTTTACGAATGACTTCAAACGCCAACTAAGCCTGTACCATGATCTTTATGGTTATGACGAATTAACGCTGGTGAATTTAATGAGTGATGTCGTACAATTGGCTGATGGAAAGGTCGAACCTAAAAAATTGAGTCGTTGGATCGAACAAAAAAATCACCGACCAGAGTCGACTAAGAGTGAATTTGCCACTGATCAAAATCAGGTCAAACGATTCAATACACTTAGACAAAACGGCTTTAGTGAGGCTGATATCCAAGTGATCCAAATGAGTGAAGAGAATGCCCCATATGCATTTTTAGAAGCTCTAAAAAAAGAAAAGCATAGTTTTGTGACTAACTCTGAAAGTTGGCTATTAAAGTCATTGGTAGAAAAAAGCCCGTTGCCTAACAGCGTGATTAATGTATTGTTGCATTATGTTCTAGTCGTACAAAACAATACGACCTTACAAGCGAAATTTGTCGATAAGATTGCTACTGATTGGTCTGAAAAAGAAATCAAAAGTCCCGAAGCTGCGATCACACATGTCAGAGGGCTAGTTAAAGAGGCAAAAACGACTAAAAACAATCGGACTTGGGAGCGCTCGGCTAGTCAAAAACACGCTGTCCGTAAAGAAGTGTTGCCAGACTGGGTCGATAAGCCTCAAGTCGATATTGAAGATAAAGAAAAAGAAGCTGCGATCAATCAACGTTTACAAGAATATTTAAAGCGTAAAGAAGGTGGAAATTAATGGAGGATGTAGGAAAAAACTTAGATAAGCTCATGAGTCGTAAAAATTATCGTATCCGTTATGAAGAAATGATGCAGGAAACACTCCGAGATCCGGATGTGCATCAGTTTCTGGACGCTAATAAAGAGCAATTGACAGAAGAGGATATTGAGCGGAGTTATGCTAAACTATATGAATATGTCCAAGAGAAACAAAAATATCTGGTCAATGATCCGACCATGATCGCACCAGGTTATGAACCTCAATTGGCATTGAACTTTCATTCCGTTGATGTGACCTATGTGCCAACCGAAGATTTATTAAAAAGGCGTCATCGTGAAGAAGTATATGGCCGGATCCAAGCGCTTAACATGCCTAAAGATATTCAAAAAGCACGGATCACTGAATTTGAAGTCACTGGTGGACGAGCGGATGCTTTCAAGGCTGCTCTAGATTTCATTGATAGTTACAAAGACGCCCCTAAACAATTTCATAAGGGTCTTTATCTGGTTGGTAGTTTTGGTGTAGGAAAAACCTATTTATTAGGAGCGATTGCACGTGAGCTAGCAGAGGAAGGGCATTCATCAACAATCTTGCATTTTCCATCTTTTGCCGTCGATATGAAACAGGCCATCGCTAAAGATCAAGTTGGTGAAAAATTGGAATCCGTCAAACGGGCACCGATTTTGATGCTTGACGATATCGGTGCTGATGCTATGAGCAGTTGGATCCGAGATGATATTTTCGGAGTCATCTTACAATATCGTATGCAAGAAGAATTAGCCACCTTTTTTTCTTCAAATTTTTCTATGAATGAGTTAGAAAACCATCTTTCAGTCACGCAAAGAGGAGAAGAAGAACCATTGAAAGCTAAACGCATCATGGAACGGATCCGTTATTTGACGACTGAAGTGACAATGGAAGGTAGAAACCGACGTAAAGAATAATAAAAAGGAGACTTTTCTAATGAAAGCTATTAAAAATATCAGTGTGATCCTTTTAGGATTTTTATTTTTAACAGCTTGTTCAAGTTCGAAGAATCAAGCTGAATCAAGTGAGACTTCTGATCCAGAAGCCACCAATGCAACTACTGAAGCGACCACGGAGGCGACCGAAAAACCGGCTAAATTTAGCGCTACGGTTTCTTCGATCGAGTTAGAAGGTGACAATAAACAGTTAGTATTAGTGGATGTGGTAGCTAGCAAAGATTCCGGGGACATCAGTGCTAGTCTTGAATCAGATGGGGTTATTTTTAATTTGGAAGGGGACGAAAGCCCAGAACTGTCAAAACTTTCAGCAGGTTCAAAAGTACAAGTGACAGTTTCTATGCCAGCTATCATGACAATGTCGATCCCACCACAAATACCAGGTCGTTTTATTGAAGAAATCAAATTGCTTGATGAATAAATGATTTTTTTAAATCGTGTAGTTAGTCAAAGAATGATTGAATGAGAGGAAAAGATTATGAATGAAGGTCAGCTGTCAGATCGGCTTGCCTGTGTTGCTGCCCAAGTTCCAGTTGGGGCACGGCTAGCTGATATTGGTTCTGATCACGCTTATTTGCCAGTATATTTAGTGAAAAGTGGTAGGATCGACTTTGCTATTAGTGGCGAGGTCAGAAAAGGTCCTTTTGAATCTGCCCAAAGACAAATCAGAAAAAGTGGGTTGGAAGATAAAATTTATCCTCGTTTAGCTGATGGATTGGCGGCTATTACAGCAAAAGATGCGATCGACACGGTCGTGATCGCTGGCATGGGTGGTCAATTGATCGTCTCTATTTTAGAAAAGGCGCTAGAAAATCAACAAATAAATGGCAGCGAGTGTCTGATCTTACAGCCTAATCTTGATGAGGATCAAGTACGACATTTCTTGTACGATCATAGCTATCAAATCACCCAAGAAGAAATCATTTGTGATAAACATAAAATCTATGAAGTGATCGTAGCAAAAGGTGCTGAGTTTGTCTGTTATGGGGACAAAGAACTATTTTTTGGCCCTTGTTTATTGAGCAAAAAAAGTGATGTATTTTTGAAGAAGTGGCAACATCAAGCCAAGCAAAAGCAAAAAGTCATCCAACAGTTGAAAGCATCTAACGGAGCAGTGGAAGAAAAAATAGCCACTTTGGAACAAGAATTGAAGTGGATCGAGGAGGTGATTTCATGACTCTTTCTAGTAGAACTTTTTTTGAGCGCTTTGAAAAATTTTGTCCGCAGTGGTTAGCCGAAGAAGATGATCTGGTCGGTCTGCAGATCGGTAGTCTTGATAAAAATGTGGATCGGATCATGATGACTTTAGATGTGCGACCAGAAGTGGTACAAGAGGCTATTGAAAAAAATGTCGATTTGATCGTGGCGAAACATCCCGTGATCTTTCGTCCGGTAGACCATCTAACAACAGAAGATCCACAGACTAAAATGTACCTAGATTTGATCAAACATGATATTGCCGTTTATACGGCACATACGAATATGGATATTGTTCCAGGTGGCTTGAATGATTGGTTTTGTGATATGTTAGATATCTCCGTTCAAGATTTTCTGACACCCACACATAAGGTGGCTTGGAAAAAATTGGTGGTTTATGTTCCTACTGCAAACAGTGAAGAGGTGCGACAAGCGCTCGGCGATGCGGGGGCCGGTGTTCAAGGAAACTATCACCATACTAGTTATTCGATGGATGGTACAGGACGTTTTACTCCAACAGATGCAGCTCACCCTGCCATTGGTCAAGTTAATAAAGAGGAAGCTGTACCAGAAACGCGACTCGAAGTGATCTTCCCTGATTTGATCAAAGATAAAGTACTGATGGCGATGTATGCCGTCCATCCTTACGAAGAGCCTGCTTTTGATATTTTGAGTTTAGACAACGAACCGATCACTTATGGCTTAGGTAGAGTCGGGTCCCTTTCTGAACCAGTTGCACTTGAAGAATTTGTGGAAAAAATCAAGCAAGTATTTGGTTTAAAAGGCCTACGTCTGATCCGACCCGCAAATGCTAAAAAGAAGATCCAAAAAGTTGCGATTTGTGGCGGGACCGGTGGTAATTTTTACAAAGATGCCGTCAAAAGAGGCGCCGATGTTTATATAACAGGGGATGTCTATTATCATACTGCACACGATATGCAGGCGGCAGGTCTTACAGTGATCGATCCGGGGCATCATATCGAAGCAGTTTGTGTGCCACGTTTTATTGAAAAAATGAACCAATGGAAACAAGAAGAGGGTTGGAAAGTCGAGTTTATTGCTGCATCGACCAAGACGGATCCCTTTGAGTTTTTTTAAAATCTACTAGAAGGAATGATTGAATTGAAATATGAAAATTTATTGCCGCGTTTTTTACGTTATGTCAAAACGGAAACACGTTCAGATGAAAATAGTAGCACAACACCATCGACACAAAGTCAAGTGGATTTTGCCCAAGCATTGAAAAAAGAAATGGTCGAAATCGGTTTACAGGATGTCCATTACCTTCCTGAAAATGGTTATGTCGTGGGAACTTTGCCCAAAACGACCGAGAAAGAGATTCCGACGATCGGCTTTATTGCCCATATGGATACGGCGGATTTCAATGCAGTTGGCGTTGTACCTCAAATCATTGAAAACTATGATGGTCATTCGGCGATTCCTTTAGGGACAGATGGCAAGTATGAATTAACAGTAGAAGATTTCCCCAATTTACAAAATTATCAAGGCCAAACCTTGATCACAACGGATGGCACCACCTTACTTGGGGCTGATGATAAATCTGGGATTGCTGAAATCATGACGGCGATGGAAACCTTGATCAAGGATCCTACTATCGAGCATGGCGAGATCAGGGTGGCTTTTGGGCCTGATGAAGAGATCGGCACCGGTGCTGATAAATTTGATGTGGTCGATTTTAACACTGATTTTGCTTATACGATGGATGGTGGACCTGTGGGTGAATTGGAATATGAAACGTTTAATGCAGCGCAGGCAGAGGTGACGATCCAAGGCAAGAATGTTCATCCGGGAACTGCTAAAAATACGCTGATCAACGCCATCCAATTAGGGATCGATTTTCAACAAGAATTACCGGCTGATGAAGTCCCTGAAAAGACAGCAGGGCGAGAAGGGTTCTTTCATTTGCTTCATTTCACGGGAAATCCGGATGAGGCCCATATGACTTATATCATACGTGACCATGATCGCGATAAATTTGCAGCTCGTAAAAGGTTGCTGCAAAAAGTGGCTGATAAAATCAATGCCAACTATAAGGGAGAACGCATCACTCTTGCTATCTCTGATCAGTACTATAATATGGCTGAAATCATTCAAAAAGATATGACACCAGTCGATCTGGCTGAACAAGCCATGATCGCCTTAGAAATCAGCCCAATCATCGAACCAGTGCGTGGCGGGACGGATGGTTCTAAAATTTCTTTCATGGGGATCCCGACACCGAATATTTTTGCAGGTGGCGAAAATATGCATGGACGTTTTGAATATGTTTCTCTACAAGCTATGGAGAAAGCGACCGATGTGATCATAAAAATCGCTGAGATCTCTGCTGAATAAGGCAAAACACTCTTTCATATTTATTTTTAAGGATACTGGGTCAACATCCAGTATCCTTAAATTTATCATAAATCATCTATTATTAAAAAGAGTAGTAGACACACAGCTAAAGTGTAGCTCTAGATTGGCCGTGAATTGTAACGAATTACCACTTTTTCTTTCATTTTTTTACAAATTTCTTTGCGCTTTCGCTTTGAGTAAGTTATGCTATAAAAGAGAATGTCAAAGAAGTTGAGGTTTCTAATGAAAACGAGTAATAAAAAAAAGTTAGGCTTAAATGTCGTTGTATTGATCATTATTTTTGGCGTGATGTTTTACGTGATCAGAAATTCCTTAGGGGATATTTTATATCAATTAAAAGATACGCCTTTGATCGTTCTTATGGGTGTCACTTGCTTAGGTATGGTTTATCAATTTTTTGAAGGTTGGTCGATCAAGACGACTGTTCAAAGTTTTTCGGATCATTTTCGAATTTTGGATGGAAGTATCACCTCCTGTTATGCGGCCTTTACAAGGGTAATTACGTTCGGAGCGGGGACCTTGCTTGCTGAAATCAATTACTATCGCAAAAAAGGCTTGAAAGTTTCCCAAGGAGTAGGAGCGACCGCTTTACATATGATCATGTATAAATCAGCCATCCTAACTTATGCTGTTGTTGGTTTGATTGTTCAATTTCCTTATTTAAGGCAACATTTTCCATCATTGATCCCTTTTTTATTTGTGGGCATTATTGGTACATTAGTCGTCATTTTATTTTTCTTATTCATTTCTGTGAGTGTGAATTTACAGGTAGGGCTGACAATCATTTGCGATAAAATTTTTCACAAGCAAAAGTTTCGCGATTGGGTCGATCAAGTGAATCTTCAAATCTATTCCTTACGGGAAGCTGTCTTTTCCGTTTTGAAAGATCGCACGGCAATGATGAGGATCTATGCTCTTAATTTAGTTAAAGTAGCGATTTGCTATATGATCCCCTATGTTTGTCTCTACCAAGACCATCCTGACTTATCTTTTCCTTTAGCTTTTGCAATGATCAGTTTTACCTTGATTTTGTCTGGTGTGATCCCGGCACCAGCAGGGCTAGGGTCATTTGAATTTGTCTATATGTTATTGTTAAAGCCGATCGTAGGAACCGTTGATGCTGCTTCGTCGATGTTACTTTACCGCTTCGCTAGTTATGTTCTGCCATTTCTACTAGGCTTTATTTATGTGATGCATGATCGTAAAAATGCCATCACAGAAGAAGTGGAAGAAATCAGACAAGAAAATGATACTCAAAATTAAGAGCAGAAATTTTTGCTTTTTTTAGATTAAAATATTTGACCAATTTTGACCAAAGGAATATAATAATTTTAAACCTGAAATATGAGGGAGGAAAAAAGATGGATATTGAAAAAATGACAACAACCCTGCAAAGTGCGATTTCTGAAGCACAACAAGTTGCTGTGGTGCGTCACCATCAAGACATCGATATCGTGCATTTGTGGAAGATTTTTTTACAACCTGATCAATTTGGTCGTAATTTCTACAAAGATGCCGGCGTCGATGTGGTAGCTTTTGAAAGAGAGATCGATCAAGCATTAGATGAATATCCGACGATCGAAGGCGGTAATGTTCAATATGGGCAAAATATGAGTCAAAATTTATACCGCTTATTGACAGAAGCCGATTCGTTACGCCAAGATTTTAAAGATGAATTTTTATCTACTGAAATCGTGATTTTAGCCTTGATGAAATTAAAAAATTATCGTTTGACTAAATACTTGAACCATGAAGGGATCAATGAGAAGAAGATCCGTCAAGCGATTGAGACCATGAGAAATGGCGATCGTGTCACTTCTAAAAACCAAGAAGAGCAATACAAAGCCTTAGAAAAATATGGCGTCGATCTGGTCCAAGAAGCGCGTAGCGGCAAGATGGATCCCATTATTGGTCGTGATGAAGAGATCCGTGATGTGATCCGTATCCTATCACGAAAGACCAAGAACAATCCCGTTTTGATCGGTGAACCTGGCGTCGGCAAAACAGCGATCGTAGAAGGTTTGGCGCAACGGATCGTGCGCCGTGACGTCCCTGAAAATCTGAAAGATAAGACGGTTTTTTCACTCGACATGGGAGCTCTGATTGCCGGAGCGAAATATCGCGGCGAATTTGAAGAACGTTTGAAATCGGTATTGAATGAAGTGAAGAAATCAGATGGTCAGATCCTTTTATTTGTCGATGAGATCCATAACATCGTTGGTGCCGGTAAGACAGAAGGTAGCATGGATGCCGGCAATCTCTTAAAACCCATGTTAGCTCGTGGCGAACTGCATATGATCGGTGCGACGACCTTAGACGAATATCGGCAATATATGGAAAAAGACAAAGCCTTAGAACGACGCTTCCAAAGAGTCTTGGTCAAAGAACCAACTGTGGAAGATACCATTTCGATTTTACGTGGTTTGAAAGAACGTTTTGAGATCCATCATGGCGTTAATATCCATGACAATGCTTTGGTAGCTGCTGCAACTTTATCTGATCGCTACATCACCGACCGTTTCTTACCAGATAAGGCGATCGATCTGATCGATGAAGCCTGTGCTACCATTCGTGTTGAAATGAATTCGATGCCGACAGAACTCGATCAAGTGACCAGACGGTTGATGCAATTAGAGATCGAAGAAGCGGCTTTGAAGAAAGAAACCGATGACGCTTCGAAAAAACGCCTAGAAAATTTACAAGAAGAGTTAGCCGAATTAAGAGAAGAAGCTAATTCGATGAAAATGCAATGGGAAACTGAAAAAGAAGAAGTCAATACCATTTCGAAAAAGCGCAGTGAGATCGATCAAGCCAAGCATGAATTAGAGGATGCCGAAAATAATTACGATTTGGAACGTGCTGCTGTTTTACGTCACGGGACGATCCCGCAAATGGAAAAGGAATTAAAGGAATTAGAGGCCAAAGAAAATACGGATGTCATTCGGATGGTCCAAGAATCTGTGACTGAAAATGAGATCGCAACAGTGGTTGGACGGATGACAGGTATCCCAGTCGCTAAACTTGTTGAGGGCGAACGAGCTAAGTTATTGAAATTGGCAGATACCTTACATGACCGTGTTATTGGCCAAGATGAAGCTGTTGAAGCAGTCAGCGATGCGGTCTTACGCTCACGTGCTGGTCTGCAAGATCCCAATCGGCCACTTGGATCCTTCTTGTTTTTAGGTCCTACTGGGGTCGGTAAGACAGAACTTGCCAAAGCTTTAGCAGAAAATCTCTTTGATTCTGAAGAGCACATGGTCCGGATCGATATGAGTGAATATATGGAAAAACATTCCGTGTCGCGTTTAGTCGGAGCCCCTCCAGGCTATGTCGGCTATGAAGAAGGCGGTCAGTTGACCGAGGCCGTGCGCCGTAATCCTTATACGATCGTTTTGTTAGATGAAATCGAAAAAGCTCATCCCGATGTCTTCAATATTTTATTGCAAGTCTTAGACGATGGCCGTTTGACGGATTCTAAGGGTCGCGTCGTCGATTTCAAGAACACTGTTTTGATCATGACTAGCAATATTGGTTCGCAATTGCTATTAGAAGGTGTGACACCAGAAGGAACGATCCCAGATGATGTCAAAGAGCAAGTCTTGTCCATGTTACAAGCTCACTTCAAGCCAGAATTTTTGAATCGGATCGATGATACGATCTTGTTCACACCATTACGTTTAGAGGATATCAAAAAAATCGTCGATAAAATCATTGCTGAATTGTCGAAACGCTTAGAACCGCAAGAAATTTATCTGACGATCGCTGAAGATGCCAAGGGCTGGATCGCAGAAAATGCTTATGAACCGGCCTTTGGCGCAAGACCCTTACGTCGTTTCATTACTCGTGAGGTGGAAACGCCACTAGCTAAAGAAATCATTGCTGGTCGCGTCATGCCTAAGACTCGTGTAACAATCAGTCTTTTGAACAATCAACTCGTCTTTCAAAATGAAAGCTTAGAAGTAGACTAAAGAAAAGATCCGCAACCATTAAAAGTTGCGGATCTTTTCTAGTCTTCGCTTGTCTGCGGGCTATCTTCTAGCCATTTGGTAAGGATGATTTTTAAAATCGCGGCAACAGGAACAGCCAAAAACATCCCTAAGACACCAAAATAGGCACCACCGATCGAAATCGAAATGATCACGATGATCGGATTGAGGTCAAGTGCGCCACTCATGATTCGAGGCCCAATGATATTACCATCAATTTGTTGTAAGATGACTAGGGCCAATAAAGCAGAGATCGCCTTGCTCAGACCACCTGTAAAAAAGGTGATCACGCCGGTCACTACTGAGGCAAAAATCGCTCCAAAATAAGGGATCATGTTACAAATACCCAATAGAATGCCTAAGGTCAAAGCGAATTTCACATTTAAGATCCATAGCAAGAGCGTCGTTGAAAATCCAATGATGCAGGCATCAAGAAATTGAGAACTTAAAAACTTGTAAAACACAGTACTGGTCGTTTGTAACCAATGTTTGCTGCTTTTATAAAGACGATCTGAGAAAATTTTTTTTGCGACTTTGTCACAAAAGACTAAAATAGAGTCCTTTAAGAGTAGGGTGTAGATAGAAATGATCAAGGTCAAAAATAAATTGAAAACAAAAGAAGACAGCCCTTTAGTGATCATGCCGATCGAGCTCAAAGCTTGAGCCCATTGACTTAACATTTTTTCTGGTGAAAATTCGCCCGTGAACTTTTGTAAGATGTCTTGAAGTTGTAGATTTTCAAAAATGCCTTGTTGTTGAAGTTTTTCGATCATATCTACTAGATAATTGTAGAAACCAGGTAGTAAGTTGATCAAGTCGATAACGTTATTTACGATCAACGGAATGACATAGTTAAGTGTCAAAAACAATAGAAAAAATAAGCAGATGTAGATAAATAAGACACTAAGACCGCGACTTGCTTTAAAAAAGAAGGTCAATTTCGTCTTGGTCCCGATTTTTTGAAAAAGCTCTTCTGCTTTTTTCTGAAAGCCATTAAGTAAATAAGCAAGAAGAAAACCCAGGATAAAAGGGGAAAGGACACCTATAAAATTTCTAAAAGTTGCTAGAAAGATAGCGTAATTCGTAATGAATTTATAGGTTAAAAGAATAGCTAGGACAAACACAAAGCGTGTCAGCCAGTATTGCCAATCGATGTTTTCTTTTTTCACATATATTTCCTCACAGTCAAAGTTTTTTGTCTGTTACCATAGTATAGGAAAATGGCGTAAAAGGGAAATGTTTTAAAGAATCAAGCGATCTTTTTCTTCTTTGCAACCAAAAACAAGGGACAGTTTATGACCATCCCAAAAATAAAGTGGACGTTTTTTGTTTAGCATCAATATTTTTAAAAAATCCTTCATTGAAAGTTTTGCTGCTTTTTCTTCATGGTATAAAATCAGGAAGCCATCGTTATTTATGGTCATATGTGTAAAGGGAATCTGTCTATTTTCTGCCTGAAAATAGACGCCTGTATATGTTTTTTGATCGATTTTCAGGGTCAATACGGTCAATAATTCGCCAGCACGCATCAGGACACCTCATTTCTAACCTTATTATAAGCGAAAGGATCAATCCAGAGAAGACCATTTTTTTTGCGTTGTGATCTCGACATGACGGATGTTAGCGTACAAAATAAATTGTCCGTCCACATACAGTCCCACTTCATTATAATTTTGGATAGTCCCAGTAACATCTGGTAGATAGTGGTCGTTTACGACTTCATTTTTTTGGATCGTTACGGCTTGTGATTTCAAGAGAGCATAGGCGAGGATGTCACTGATCTCGGATTTTTCCATCCTCTTTTTGGGGGAGAAGACGACTTGTTCCTCAGCTATTTCTTGGTCGATCTGCGCGGTATGCTCTGATAAATAAAAGCCCATCCATTTCAGACGCTTACGATCTTCATAAGGATGTAACATACTCATTTTTTTCACCTCTAAATACTTGCTACTTACAGTATACGAACTAATTTTCGAAAAGTAAAGCGAACAAATTATTAAAAAATGCGGTATAATATAAAAAATGAAAGGTGGTCAACTCATGAATCCTTATGAAGAACAAATCGAGCAATTGATCAAAGGTGAAATCAAAGAAATTTCGGTCCCTCATGATAATTTTATGGCATTTCGCGAAGCTTGGATCAAACGGGATGACCGTAAATATGTCGTCGGTGAAGCCGATCTCAATGGCGATGTTATTTATCGCTATGATCCTACCGTTTTATAAGAAAAAAGGGCTCTCGAATGAACTTGTTCGAGGGCCCTTTTTCTATTCATCATCGTCCATTTTTAAAACAGCCATAAAGGCTTCTTGAGGGACTTCCACGGAACCAATTTGTTTCATCCGTTTCTTCCCTTCTTTTTGTTTTTCCAAGAGCTTGCGCTTTCTGGAGATATCACCGCCGTAACATTTCTCAATAACGTTCTTGCGGAGCGCCTTCACGCTTTCCCTGGCAATGATTTTATTGCCGATGGCTGCCTGAATCGTCACCTCAAAAAGCTGCCGGGGAATCAGCTTGCGCAGTTTTTCCGTTAA
>JBFLGC010000059.1:0-16184 GCA_041859945.1 Tetragenococcus sp. | reverse complement strand
GGTTTCAAAATGGTAAAATGGTTTATCTGTTCCATCGATTGATAATTTATTAGCCCTTTCAGATTTATATGGAATCTCATTAGATGAGTTAGTACAAGGCAGCCCTTTTTTCAAAAAGCCTTACCTTGTAGGAAGTAAATACAATCAAAAAAAGGGGTGCTGTTTATAATTGTATGGCTATTTATTAGTCTGCTATTCACAGGCTTCGGCTATCAACCATTCTGGTTGCTTTTAATTATTTTCACTATTGGAATGCTTATCGTATTTCCTACAACCTTCAATGATTATTGGATAATAGAAAATGATGGTATACGTATAAAAAATTATTCAAAAAAAGATTTCCCCAAACTTATATAATTATTAAGCAACAATCCAGACAATATAAAAATTAGATATTCTGATATCACATCAGCAAAAATTATTTACAAAACTAAACAAAGGATCTCACCTTTTGACTTTAGTTTTGATATGTTTTATTTACAAGTGTATCGCAAAGATGATGTCTATAATCTTAACTTTGATTATTCAGTCAAAAATTTTTTACCTCAGTTTGTGACATTTTTAAAAAGATGCCGCATTAAAGTAATTGATGATAATAACATAATTGAGTTATTAATTTCTGAAAAACAGTATACGAACATTTTAATCAGAATAAGTAATCGACATATACAGTCCACACTTGTATACCTATTTCAGAAAGTAACGAATAGGCTAAATTATTTAGAAAACATAATGCTATACAAATTGTCAGATAGTACGTAATCAGGTTACCGACTTTTCCAATACAGCTGAAAAGTGTTTTTGGATAACTCAAATACATCGTCAATCTGAAGCTGGGACAGATTTATTTTGTGGTATAGTGTGATTTCTTTGTATTTCTCCTTCTAAAAAAACTTCATCCACCGTATTTTTGTAAATGTCAACCCTCATATATCTCATTATAAAGGAGCTTGAGTATGTTTCTTTGAAACCATTACATAATTTCAGTATTTTTTATAAAAGACATTATCTAGAGTTATACAGAAGAACTTCAAATCATTTAATCAGCCTTGATTTTAAGTACTTCTCGCCTAGCAAAATGTGGTTACTATAGTGACTCCATTTGAAAATATGAGCCAAAATTTGTCATGAGTTTTTTCTTCCCATTACTTTTCTTGTAATCACCTGCACAAAAACTTTTTGATTTGTAAAATCAGTCTTGCGTCTGATACAAGGATTGAAATTAAGTATGATATAATGGAGGCAGGAAATTTATTAAAAAATTCTGAACCTTTAAGGGAGGAAAATAAAATGGGATTAATCAAAGCAGCAACGAACACGATTGGTTCTGGTTTGGCCGATCAATGGCTAGAAATTGTCGAACCCGATCAATTAGGTGATCAGACGGTCATGACCAAAGGTGTCAAAGTGCGCCAAAAAGACAAGCGTGGGTCCAATAAACGTGGCACAGAAGATGTTTTGACTGATGGTTCCGTTGTTCACGTCTATCCAAACACTGCCATGCTTTTGGTCGACGGTGGCAAAATCATCGACTATACAGCTGAAGAAGGCTACTATACGATCAAAAATAGCGCAGCTCCTTCGATGTTCAATGGTTCTTTAAAAGAGGCTGTTTCAGAAACCTTCGATCGTTTCAAATTTGGTGGTGTCACGCCACAAAAGCAACAAGTGTTCTATATCAATTTACAAGAAATCAAAGGGATCCGCTTCGGCACCAGTTCACCACTGAATTATTTTGACAACTTTTATAATGCTGAATTATTCCTACGCGCCCATGGGACGTATTCGATCCAAATCACCGACCCAATTTTATTTTATACTAATGCGATCCCTAAAAATAAAACACGCGTACAGATCGATGATATCAATGAACAATATTTGGCTGAATTTTTAACGGCTCTACAAAGTACGATCAACCAAATGTCCGCAGATGGACAACGGATTTCTTACGTGCCATCTAAGAGCATGGAACTTAGCAAGTACATGCGTGATTGTCTGGATGAAGACTGGCGGAAACTACGCGGTATGGAAATCGTAGCAGTCGCTGTTGCAAGTATTTCTTATACGGATGATTCAGTAAAATTGATCAATATGCGCAACCAAGGCGCGATGTTGGGTGATCCCAATATTCGTGAAGGCTACGTCCAAGGATCCATCGCCAAAGGACTTGAATCAGCCGGCGAAAATCCTAGTGGCGCAACAACTGGCTTTATGGGCATGGGCGTCGGTATGAACGCTTCAGGGTCCTATCTAAATCAAGCCTCGCAAAGCAATCAAGAACAAATCAAGAACCAACAGGCAAAAGCGGCCGATACTTGGACTTGTGCCCAATGTGGGACTGAAAATACGGGTAAATTCTGTAGTAATTGTGGCACCGAAAAACCCAGTGACCATCCCAGCATTCAAATGAAATGTGCCGCTTGTTCAGCGGTCATCGACCTGTCAAAAGGCGTGCCAAAATTCTGTCCTGAGTGTGGTCAACCTTTCCAAGGGGTGCCACTCTAAAAAGAATTGATTCTTGACCTCGGAAGGATGTGATAAAATGCCCGCTGTTTTAACGCATAAATGTCCCAATTGTGATGGTCCATTGACATTTGACCCAGATGATCAAAAATTTCATTGCCCTTTTTGCCACAGTGTCTTTACCGAAGCAGAAGTGACCGAGTTCGAACAACAGCAAAAAGAGGCTCGACTTGACGACGTGTCTACCAATGAAGAAACGATAGATACAAATAGTGATGTCCACTCTGATGAAACAGTCACAGACACCGAAGCACCCGATATGGATCTTTTTGTCTGTCCGAATTGTGGCGCCGAAATTGTCACTGATCAAACGACAGCAGCCACTTATTGTTACTTTTGTCATAATCCCGTGGTTTTATCAGGTCGTTTATCTGGTAAATTCTTACCGGATAAAGTCTTACCTTTTGCAATAGGCAAAGAAGAAGCTACAGGGACTTTCCTAGATTGGATCAAAAAGAAACAATTCATCCCAAATGATTTTTTCAACGATGAGCAAATTGAAAAATTGACAGGCGTTTATTTTCCCTATTGGATCATCAAAGCTGTTGCCGATGGAGAACTTTCAGGGCTGGGTACTTCCCTACGTGTCTGGCGCGTTGGCGATATCGAATACACGGAAACTAAGCAATTTGATGTCTCACGCCAAGGAAAGATGACTTTTAAAAATCTTGTTAAAAACGCGCTTTCGAAAAACACCCAGCAAAAAATGGTCGAAAGTGTCCAACCCTTTCCGGTTGAAAAAGCGATCGATTTTAAAAGTCAGTATCTGGCTGGTTTTCAAGCGGAAAAACGCGACATTGAATACTCCGACCTTAAAAATGAGGTCAAGTCGGAACTAGCTAATTATAGTGAAGATTTATTAAGAAACTCCATAACAGGCTATACTAGTTTTCAAAAGAAACAGCAAGATATTACCCTTGAACAAGAAGAAAATGCCTATATGCTGCTTCCTGTCTGGTTAGTTACCTATCGTAAAAATTCCGATAAAGTTTTTTACTACGCCATGAATGGTCAAACCGGGAAAGTCAGTGGGATCTTACCGATCAGTTATAAAAAACTAGGCTTGACGAGCTTTGGTATCTTTGCCATCTTGGCCATTCTTTTTATGATTGTGGGGTATCTGCTATGAAGAAAATTCTTTTATTTTTTAGTTTTTTACTTACTTTCACGATAACTTCTCCTGCTTTTGCGGATACGGTCACAGATGAGGCCGATTTATTTACCGAGGATCAAATCGAAAACCTTGACCAAGCAGTAGCTGATCTAAATGACAAAATCAAAGGTGAAGTTTTCATTTTGACGGTCAATGAAGACGATGATGATCCTGAAAAATACGCCGATGACTTTTTACGTGAACAAATCGGTAATGATAATAATGGGGCTGTCCTATTGATCAATATGTGGACCCGCGATCTTTATATCGCGACTTCTGGTAATATGATCGATTATTTGGACGATGACAGGCTCGATGATATTCTAGATACCGTTCAGGAAGATTTAGCTAACGAAAATTATTACGATGGTGCCCAGAGTTTTCTGTCAAAATCAAGTGCTTATGTCACAGAAGGGGTCAAAAAAGGCCACTACCGAATCGATCGTGACACAGGTAAAATCATTTACTATAAAGTCCTAACTCCATTTGAAGCCGTAATTGCGCTGGTACTAGCTGCCATGATTAGTTTGATTCCATTTTTTACGGTCAAAGCAAAGTATCAGCTGAAAAAAGCAGACTACGAATATGCCTATCAAGAGAACGTTTCTTTAAAAATGTCCACAAAAGAAGATCGATTGGTCAATTCTTTTGTTCGTACCAGACGGATCCCTAAAAGCCCCCCACCTTCAAACGGCGGGGGTGGTCATTCAGGCGGGAGTACCACTCATTCAAGCGGCGGCGGTACCTTTGGCGGTGGTGGTCGAAAATTTTGATGAGTAAAAAGGCAAGCCTTAAACGCTTGCTTTTTTCTTTGTGTATCAGATATGCCATTAGGCTTTACCTACTGGAAGAATAATATGAATGAAAAAATAAAGCGAGAATATTTGTTAAGATACAAAAACACCTTAAAATAAGTTACAATTCACGGCTAAACTTGAGCGTTACACTGCAAAATAGACTCGCTTAAAGCACCATGGAAGCGTCGTGAACTTGGCTCACGGCTTTCAACTTCAAACTCTCAGCAGCCACTAAAGAAGCTAATGTAAATGATTTTACATTGGCTGCCTATTTACGACAATTTCGAAGCTTTATCTGTTCTGTTTGACGCCACCGTCATATGTCCTTTCTTTTTAAAAGTAGGATCACTTTAAGATAGTTGAAATTCTAAAGTTCTATTTGAAACATCTAAAAAAGTCTCACCAATATTTTAAAAGAACCAAAAGACATTTTTAGCGACCAATGCTTATGATTCTTTTCATTTGCCATATCGTTAGTAAAACGAAACTGACTTGAAGTGTAGCGATTCTTTATTTTGAGGTAGTGCTTTTTGGGTACTTGCATTAACCGCAAATTCGAATCTCTTAAATCATTCATTAGCCGTGAATTTTAACTAAAATAAATCACACTGCAATAATCCCTGTCGAAACAATATCCCTCAAAGAAACAGCCAATAATACTTTTTATTTTCTATACTCGGCGTTACGATCACCAGTGGTTTATTAGTTAGTCAGTTTTCTTATGTTGATAGTTCGTTTATATCGCTGCCACCTGGTGTAAAGGCATATTCTGGAAATTCTTTCTTCTGAAAAAACAGAAAATTTTGAACTTTCTTTCAGAAATAGCGTGCATATTTTCAATTGTGTGTTATACTAATAAAAACATTTATTCACAAATGCTTTTAGCATATAAAAGGAGTGATCGACATGGTATCTATTGATTGGAAGGACTTAGGATTTAGCTACATGAAAACACCTTGGCGTTTTTTAGCTCATTGGAAAAATGGGAGCTGGGATGAAGGCACACTGACAGAAGATAATACCTTGCATATCAGTGAAGGGTCACCATCCCTACATTACGGGCAACAATGTTTTGAAGGCTTAAAGGCCTATGGCAGAAAAGATGGTGGGGTCAACTTATTCCGTACCGATGAAAACAGTAAACGGATGAATCGCAGTGCGAATCGTCTCCAGATGCCTGATGTTCCTACTGAAATGTTCATTGAGGCTGTCAAACAAGTAGTAAAAGCCAATCGAGAATATGTGCCTCCTTATGAATCAGGAGCTACTTTATATGTACGCCCACTTTTGATCGGTGTCGGTGATAATATCGGGGTCCATCCGGCCACAGAATATATCTTTACGGTCTTTTGTATGCCTGTAGGGCCTTATTTTAAAGGCGGCATGGCACCCACTAATTTCATCGTTTCTGATTATGATCGGGCCGCTCCTCGTGGTACTGGTGCAGCCAAAGTTGGCGGCAACTATGCTTCTAGTCTTTTGCCAGGTGAAGAAGCACATGCTAGAAACTTTTCCGATTGTATCTATCTAGATCCCGAAACACATACAAAAATCGAAGAAGTCGGTTCAGCAAACTTCTTTGGGATCACTCATGACGATGTTTTTATAACGCCAAAATCACCTTCTATTTTGCCAAGTATTACTAAATATTCACTGCTTTATCTGGCCGAGCATCATTTTGGCATGAAGACAGAGGAAGGCGATGTTTTCGTCAGTGACTTGGATCGGTTTAAAGAAGCCGGCGCTTGTGGCACAGCGGCTGTTATTTCGCCGATCGGTGGAATCCAAACCAAAGACGATTTTCACGTTTTCTATAGTGAAACTGAAACAGGCCCGATTACGAAATCATTTTATGATGAACTAGTCGGTATCCAATATGGAGATCGGCCTGCTCCAGAAGGTTGGATTTTTGAGGTTGAATAGTTTTTTAACTAGAGATAAAAAGAGACTGACGGAAGATTTTACTCTCCCATCAGTCTCTTTTAGTAACATGATTACTTCAATGTAACAGTTGCGCCAACTTCTTCAAGTTTAGCTTTCAATTCTTCAGCTTCTTCTTTAGAAACGCCTTCTTTGACAGCTCCTGGAGCAGCATCAACAACAGCTTTAGCTTCTTTCAAACCAAGGCCAGTTGCTTCACGAACTGCTTTGATAACTTTCACTTTTGAATCGCCAATTTCAGTCAATTCAACTGTGAATTCAGTTTGTTCTTCAGCAGCTTCGCCAGCTCCTGCAGCCACAGCAGCCACTGGAGCAGCAGCAGTAACGCCAAATTCGTCTTCGATAGCTTTAACTAAATCGTTTAATTCTAAGATTGTTGCGCCTTTAAGCTCTTCAACAATGTTTTCAATGTTTAATGCCATTTTGTTTTCCTCCATTTTTTATAAATCCAAAATTTTTATTCTATGCTGCTATTAAGCGGCATCTTCGTCTTTTTCGGCCACTGCTTTGACAGCGTAAGCCACATTGCGGACTGGTGCTTGCAATACTGATAAAAGCATTGATAACAAGCCTTCGCGATTTGGTAATTTAGCCAAGTTGTTGATTTCTTCAACTGAAGAAACTTTGCCTTCGATTACACCGCCTTTGATTTCCAGAGCAGGTGCATTTTTGGCAAACTCAGCCATTACTTTGGCTGGAGCAACGACATCCTCATTACTAAATGCGACCGCTGTAGGACCTTTGAAAATGTCTTCCATTCCTTCAAGACCCGCTGCTTTAGCGGCCCGAACAAGGATCGAATTTTTGATGACATGCATGTCCACACCAGCTTCACGCAATTGTTTACGTAATTGAGTATCTTCTCCGACTGTCAAGCCACGATAGTCAACGACGACGATCGAACTAGCCGCGTTGAACTTTTCCGTCACTTCATCAACGATGACTGCTTTTTTAGCAATACTTGCTTCACTCATGATTTATTCACCTCCTGATTTTGATGGAAGAGCTTTTTACAAAAAAAACTCTATGCCACCGCAGACATAGAGGGACTATTGACTATTTCTCAATAAATGTCCTCGGTAGGATTTACGACATCGGTCACCTACTGTCTTCGGTACAGTTAATCTGATTAACCTCAGATACCTTACCACAAATAAGGCATCTGAGTCAACTGTTTTTTTATTTTTTTATAAAGAAGCTGGATCTACATGGATACCAGGACCAAAAGTCGTGGTCACAGTGATGTTCTTCATGTAAATGCCTTTTGCTGTAGCAGGTTTGGCTTTTACTAAGACATCATGGATCGTTTTGAAGTTTTCGAGCAATTTATCTGTATCAAATGAAACTTTACCGATCGGAACGTGTATATTACCATTCTTATCGACTCGGTAAGTCACTTTCCCAGCTTTTACTTCTTCAACAGCTTTAGTCACATCCATCGTAACGGTACCTGTTTTAGGGTTGGGCATCAAGCCTTTAGGGCCTAAAATACGTCCTAATCTCCCTACTTCAGCCATCATATCAGGCGTTGCTACAACAACGTCGAAATCGAACCAGCCACCTTGGATCTTTTGAGCTAGATCTGCTTCACCAACGTAATCGGCACCAGCTGCTTGGGCTTCTTTTGCTTTTTCGCCTTTGGCAAATACTAAAACAGTTTGGGTTTTCCCAGTTCCGTTTGGTAAAACAACAGCACCACGGATTTGTTGGTCTGCTTTTTTAGGATCAACGCTTAAACGGTAAGCAACTTCAACAGTTGCGTCGAATTTTGCGCTATCGATTTCTTTTGCTAATGCTACTGCTTCTTCGGCAGAGTAAGCTTTTGTTGAATCTACTTTTTTCAATGCTTCTTGCATTTTTTTGCTTTTTTTAGCCATTTCTGTATTTCCTCCTTGATGTGGTTATAACGGTAGAACCTCCCACGTCTTCTCTATCTTTCAATAAAGAGCCAACTGAGAAGCTACTTCCTTAGGGATACTAAGATCATTCGATCGTGATCCCCATGCTTCGTGCAGTTCCTTCGACCATGCGCATTGCTGCTTCAACTGTCGCTGCGTTTAGGTCTTCCATTTTAGTTGTAGCGATTTCGCGAACTTGGTCACTCGTTACTTTAGCAACTTTGTTTTTGTTCGGTTCACCTGATCCTTTATCCACGTTAGCGGCTTTTTTCAACAAAACAGCTGCTGGTGGTGTTTTTGTAACAAAAGTAAAGGAACGATCTTCATATACAGAAATCACAACGGGAATGATCAAACCTGCTTGATCTGCAGTGCGTGCATTGAATTCTTTGGTGAATCCCATGATGTTGATGCCTGCTTGACCTAATGCGGGACCTACTGGTGGAGCTGGTGTTGCTTTACCTGCAGGAATTTGCAATTTGACGATTTTTTCTACTTTCTTTGCCACGTGACATACCTCCTTGAGTCCGTGCTGTGGTTAATTGGAGATCAAAATTTCTCCTCCCACAATAAAAGTGTGACTTAGACTTTAAGCACACTGAATAAGTATACCAAAATAAGAAATTTTTTCAAGTATTTTCACCAAAAATTGTTGCTTTTTGCTTTAAATTGGTTCCCACGGCTTTTATTTTCCCAATTTTGAGCTATACTAAAGATAACTATCTAACTGTTCACAAGGAGAAAACCATGAAGAAAATCATCTCTGTCTTAAGCTTCATTTTATTAACTTTTATGGTGGCCGGTTGTGGTCAGGACCAAGCCGAGGCAAACGAGGCATCTACAGCCATTACTTCCTCTACCAGTGAAAAACCAACTCTGGAAAAAACGAATGTTCCCACGCTTTTTATCCATGGCTATTCAGGTGGTCCAGCTTCATTCGGTCATCTGATCGATCGTATGGAAAAAGCGGATATTGCTAAAAAAGAAATGACCATCACAGTTGCCGCTGATGGCTCGCTCCAAGTGGACGGAAAGCTGAGCCAAAAAGCAGATAATCCGATGATCCAAGTCCTTTTTGCTGATAATACCAATACGGAATGGGCCCAAACAGACTGGATCCGTTCGGTTTTACATTATTTGAAAGAAAATCAAAACGTCAACGAAGTCAATTTGATCGGTCATTCTATGGGTGGGGTCAGCAGTCTACGCTATCTTTTAACCTACAGTCAAGAAGAAGATCTACCACATGTGCTAAAATTTGCGGCGATCGGAGCCCCTTTCAATGATTTTACAGACACCAGCGATAGTCAGTCCTTAGAAGAACTACTCGACAATGGTCCAGCCGTAGCTTCGGATCGTTATCTCGATTATCAAAATCTGATCGTAAACAGCACGCTTTCTATCCCAGTCACATTGATGGCAGGTCAATTAAGTAGTGAAGATCTTTCAGACGGAACGGTTTCAGTGACCAGCGCTTTATCAGTCTATCAGCTCTTAAAAACTTCTGGTTTTGACGCGTCTTATTCGATCATTTCAAAGGATGCCCAACATAGTCAATTACATGAAAATGAAGAAGTCGATCAATTACTCAAAGATTTTCTTTGGCTTTAAATTTAAAAAGGGGATGTGACATAAGTCGTTTTATTACTCCAATAAACGAATTAAAAAATATAATTTTATTAAAATGTTTGTTACGAAGTTTCATTATTTGATTACAAATACTAATAGAAAAACTTTTCCAAAACAAAAAAGATGACTTGAATTTCCTAAAGTTCGGAAATTCAAGTCATCTTATTATTTATGTCACAGCCCCTTTTTAGTGATTGCGTTTTTCTTCTAATTCTTTTGTCAAACGTTGGGCAGTAGGAGTCATTGCTAGGCCGCCTTCTGCTGTCTCACGAAACATAGCAGGCATCTGTTGGCCCACTTTATACATGGCACAAACGACCTCATCTGGTGGGATCACGCTCTTGATACCTGATAAGGCCATATCCGCTGAGATGAAGGCCTGTGAGGAACCTAAAGCATTCCGTTTCACACAAGGGACTTCGACTAATCCCGCCACAGGATCACAGATCAATCCCATCATATTTTTTAAAGTGATGGCGACGGCCTGCGCTGACTGTTCCGCAGTCCCTCCCTTAGCTGCCACCAAAGCGGCTGAGGCCATGGCACTAGCCGAGCCGATTTCTGCTTGACAACCGCCAGCAGCTCCTGAGATCGAGGCATTATTAGCGATCACAAGGCCAAAAGCACCAGCTGTAAATAAAAAATCTAGCTGCTCAGACCGACTCAAATTCAGAGGCTTTCGACAAGCCATCAATACCCCTGGCACAACACCAGCACTCCCAGCAGTTGGTGTCGCGCAAACCAGTCCCATGCTAGCATTGACCTCGTTGACCGCGATGGCATTACGAACCGCCGTTAAAATCATAGAGCCACTTAAAAAATTCCCTTGTTCAATATAATGATTGAGACGAGTCGCATCCTGTCCCGTCAAACCAGTGACCGATTCAACGCCCTTGACCCCTTCTGTCACAGACTGCTCCATGACTTGCAAGTTTCTTTCCATTATACCACGGATCTCTTCAGGAACCCGACCTGAATTTTCAGTCTCTGTAGTGATCATTAGTTCAGCTACAGAAGCATAATCTTTACTTTGTGCGACTAGATCCTCGATCGTATAAAACATTTTTTATCCCCCTCATCCAAAATACGTCGCATTGAGTACTGGATCTAACTTACGGATCTTGGCTAAAGCAGCCTCGTCGCGTTCATCGACCTCAATGATCATGATGGCTTTTTCTCCTTTTGATTCACGGGTGACCGTCATCGTTCCAATATTCACATTCCGTTGATACAAAATTTCGGAAACCTTGGCAACAACACCCGGGACATCTTGTTGAACGATGACAAAAGTCGGTACACCTAACTCTAAAGAAATTTTAAACCCATTCAATTCTGAAATCTGAATATTGCCGCCACCGATCGAGATCCCAGTGACCGATAAATGATCATCGCCTTTCACTAACTTCATACGAACTAAATTGGGATGTTCTGCTTCCTCTTTTTTAGGAATAAACAATACCTCCATGCCTTTTTCATAAGCGATTTTTAATGAATTAGGCAAATCTGGATCATCTGGCTCCATACCCAAAAGTCCGCCGATTAAAGCAATATCTGTTCCATGCCCCCGATAAGTTTTAGCAAAAGATTCATACAGATCGATTTCAACAGAATCGGGAAGTTTCCCAAAGATCTTGCGTACCACTTTTCCGATCCGGGCAGCCCCCGCCGTATGAGAACTACTGGGACCGATCATAACTGGACCAATGATGTCAAAAACACTGCGATACTTTAAATGTTCCATCTTTATCCCACCCTTTTAAACAGCAAAAAAGACTAGCCGACTACTAGCCTCTTCTCACCTCGCCTTAATCAGCCTTATCTACTTGTTCAAAGTCAAGTTCAGTACTGGTTTCACGACCAAACATGTCGATATTAACCTTCAATTTTTGCTTTTCTTCATCGACTTCAGTCACTTGACCTTCAAGTCCTGCAAAAGCTCCTTCAATAATTTTTACTAAGTCACCGACTGCGACTTTAAGTTCTACTGAGCGCGTACTCATGCCCAAAGAACGCAAGATTCCATTGATTTCTTCTGGCAACAAAGGGGCTGGTTTGCTCCCGGCACCGTGGGAACCGACAAAGCCAGTCACGCCTGGTGTATTTCTGACAACATACCAAGACTCATCGGTCATGACCATTTCGATCAACACATAGCCAGGAAATGTTTTATGCACGATTTCTTTTTCTTTGCCATTTTTGACTTCGATTTCTTTTTCTTCTGGAACGACTACCCGAAAAATATAATCATCCATCCGCATACTTTGAGCGCGTGATTCGATGTTTATTTTGACACGATTTTCATAACCTGAATAGGTGTGTAAGACATACCAATTTTTTTCAAATGTTTCCATGTTAGGCTCTCCCTATCTTTTCGTAAAATAAAAAAACCTCAGTCTCCCGAAGTTCTTTTCTTTTCTCAACTATAGCACTTTTCTAGTGGTAATGCTAGTTCTATCTGCTAGTTTCACCAAATTTATCGCGCCTTCTTACCATCTTCAAAGCTATTTTTCACCATTCAACTCACATTTTTCTTTTTCTTGTGGCAATCAACTTGTTCCAATCCAGAACCTGCTAATAACATAAAAATCGGCATAATGAAGTAGCGGTACCGCGTCTGGATCTCAATCAGTTGATGGGCCAGGACATAGCCGATCATAAGAATCAAAAAAAAGGACACAGCTTGAGGCATTTTTTTCATTTTTAAGGCACGAAAAGCACCAAAACAAATGATCATATATATACATTTTTGAAGACCTGACATAATAACGATCGACCATGCCGGCAGTCTCGTCTTTTTGGTTCCCCAAGAAATAGAAGTATCGAAATCACTCCACATCATTAGAAATTTGTCTTTCATCAGTCTCACTAAGGGACGAAATTTTTGGGTCCGTTACGCGACTAATTTTTTAGCGAGCTCGTCACGCTGGGCTGGTGTTTGCCCTTTTTCTACAAACTGGTAATCAGCTTGATTCCATTTGCCCCCACTTGTGGGATTCAAACCGAGGGCCAATTTCCAATAAAGGTTGGTTGTCTGCGTACTTTGTGCAGATAAGTTCGTTTTTAACAACGCCTGATCGATACTTATTGATAAGACATAGAAACTGATAAAAATCATCACAAAAGGAAGCAAATGATGTCTTTTAAATTTTAAATCAAGCAAAAGAATACAACTGCCATATAAAAACAGGGCTAGTAAAATGACACTTGCCATCGGCCGAATAAAGTTACCCAAACAAATAAAACTACCAATCAATAGACTATTTTTTAAGTTGAGCGGATAACAAGTAAGCCTATAAAAAGCATAGAAAAATAAGTAAGTCGCCAAAATATCATTCGTCAAGACAGAAGTCAAAACAATATTAGGAACATACAGTGCCATCAAGGACCCTATGTTACTGGCAATTTTTTTGTTGAATAGTCGTTCTCCTATCGCCATCACTAAGTAAACAGTTCCTGCGCTGAAAAGACAGTTGACAAACTTCAGTAGCCAAATACTATCAAAAAACTTAAGTAACAGTCCTTGGTAGATCACAAAACCATTCATGTAAGGATAAAAATCAATATAGCGATTGGTCACCGTATAGGACAGATCACCTTGAGCAAAGGCTTTTGAAGCTTCTAAAAGTTGTAAATAATCTTGCGTCGGAGGCGTTGGTAACAAGAAAATCCATACTAATCTTAAAAGAAAAGCTAGACCTACTATATAAAGCATATAAGATTTGTTATTGCTTAGTGACCAAAACTTCTGTAAGATTTTTAGACCAAGAAAGCTGGCCAGACTAAAAGCACCTGCTAAAAGGAGCCGCGTTCCCATATGCAAAGAAATAGGAAAATACGCTGGGTTATAATAGAATAGGTTACCTAACATTATCGCTAGAAACAAAATCAGCGCAACATATTTTACAAAGCTTTTTGAAAATTTTTCCATGTCTTTCACCAAAAAACTCTCCCATCTGCAAAAACAGACAGAAGAGCTTTCTTTCACTAGTTTAAAATCAAACGCAAGACTGCTTGGATCCCACTATCCATCAAGAAAAACAAGACTGCAAAAATCAGTGATGTTTCAATGACAACGATCGTGTCTTTACGTAATTGTTTGCCTGTTGGCCAAGTCACTTTTTTCATTTCATCAATGACACTACGTATAAATTTCATGACTTTCCTCCTTATTTCGTTTCTCGATGTAACGTATGTTTTTGACAATGTTTACAGAATTTTTTTATTTCTAAACGTTCACTTTTATGTCCTTCGCTGACAGATTTCGTATAATTTCGCGAACCGCATTCTGAACAAGCTAACGCCACTTTTTTGACAGCCATACTAGCCACCTACTTTTTGTTAAACTTATACTGAATAAAAAGGTACCACTATTTCATCAAAATGTCAATTCACTCCCAATTTTACCCTCTTTTATGGTAAACTGAAGAAGTAAAAAGGGGTTATTACAAGGAGGAGTAAGTATGTTACTGAAAAGTTTGGTTTACAAAAAAGAGCATTTAACGACGGTTACGGAAAGCAACACATTGGAAGAAGCTTTAAAAATACTGGAAGATTCAGGATTCCGTTGTGTACCAATCTTAGATGAAACCGGCAAGATCTTCCGAGGCAACATCTATAAAATGCACATTTATCGCCATAAATCCAATGGCGGTGACATGCAACTACCGGTCACCTATTTGTTGAAAAATGCCACTAAATTTATCCATGTCAACTCATCTTTTTTTGAAATATTTTTTACCATCAAAGAATTACCTTATATCGCTGTTCTGGATGAAAACAATTATTTTTATGGCATTTTGACCCATAGTTCTCTACTAAATATGTTGGCCCAGTCTTGGAATATCGAACAAGGTAGTTATGTTTTGACGATCGCGTCGACTGGTCGCAGGGGAGATCTTGCTGCAATCAGTAAAATCATCTCTAAATATAGCGATATCGCCGCTTGTATCACCCTAGACATTGAAAAGGATGAATTTATCCGCCGTACTTTGATCACCTTACCAGCTGGCACTAGCGAAAAGACCTTACAAACGATCATTCGCCATTTGGAAATAAAAGACTTCAAAGTCGTTGAGATCGAAAATTTGAATGAAGAAAATTAAAGAAGCGAGGCTATTTTAGCCTCGCTTTTGCTTAATCGATTTTTTCAAAATGTACCGAACGATCAACGATATACATCACTGGTGCCGAAATCGTCATAATAATAGCTTCACTCAAAGCCGTTGTTGCGTACGTCGGCCAGAAAGGTAAATCGCCCGTTAAATACAGCATCAAAGCAATCAAAAACATGCTAACAGTAAAAAAGACAACATTTAAACCTAGTCGCATTTTTACACTGGGGACCTTTTTTTCTAATAAAGCCGTTAAGCTAAGTGCTAAAAAAGTTTGCAGACCGCCAAAAATGACATCCAAGGGACCAAATCCAAAAAAGAGATTATAGATCAAAACGCCACCTAAGACGCCCCATCTCAATTTTTTATTGAACACGACCAAATGATTCAAGCTTTCCGACAGACGAAATTGGATCGCGCCAGACTGAAAAGGTAAAATAAAGCATAAAACCACATATAGCCCCATCACGATCGCATTGGCCGTCAAGACTCTTAACTTGCCACTACCTACTTTTTCCATCCAACTTCCTTCTTTCCTAGTTTTGATTTCGAGGGATGGTCAACGAACCCCGGTCACGAAAAACTCGCAACATTTTCTATTGTAATAGCAACGGGCATCTAAGTCAATGAGATCTGAAAAATTGTATTCTCTTACTTTACAGATTGCTTCAATTCATCGCCTCATATGTCCTTACTTTGCGATTCCAGCGCCAATTCCCCTTCAAAGAATAGGCAACCACTTATTTTCGCTGTTTTTATGACGACAGAAAAGAAAGGATTCCCGACAAATAAAAATTTTTAAAATAAGTGGTAAAAAAAGAAGTTATGCCTCTTTTCCTACCGCTTATTTTGATAAAAAATGCAATCTCGTCGTTATTCATAGTTGATTTTGCTAAATTCGCCTGTTTGGTTGCTTTTTCCTGTGTTGTATTTTTTTTCTTCGTTCGATTCGATAGATCAAAAACATTGCCACGTAAGTTACCAAAAGTATTGTTTGAGACAAAAAGAAAAGCTTACGGATCGCAAGCAGTATCTCTTGTTGCATTATTTTTTCCAGAATGAACTGGATGGCTAAAAGCCCCGAAGATAGCCAGACAATATGATAGTATTTCATACTCACTCTCCTCAAAAC
>JBFLGC010000058.1:0-16703 GCA_041859945.1 Tetragenococcus sp. | reverse complement strand
ATTAGGCACGCCGCCAGCGTTCGTCCTGAGCCAGGATCAAACTCTCATAATAAAAGTTTAAACACCGATCATACACTGAATCGGTTCAGCTCAAATAAAATTGATTTTGCTAGCTTTTGCTTGCATGTATTGCTCTTCTATTTTTTACAAATAGAAGTCCTTACACATTGGTTGTTTTGCTTGCTTTGTTCAGTTTTCAAAGGTCTACTTTGTCGCCGTAGCAACTTTTATATCTTACCAGACGCACTTTTGTTTGTCAAGAAAAAGTTTTAAAAGTTTTTGAGCTTTTTTTAACACTCATTTAGCGACTTGATTATCATAACAAATGCCTTGTTATTTGTCAATCCTTTTTTCAAAAAATATTTTGAAAAAACACTTATATGTCATAAGACATTTAATAATATACCAAGTTAAGCTCGTTTGGTCAACCAAATTTTCTTGTCTTTTTTCAGCTGATTTCACCGTGTTCTCTGAAAAAAACAGTAAATGCGTTTATTTAAGAAAATATTTTAGTTGGCATTCGGATTTAGCTTAAAAAAACAGGAGTTTTACTTTATAAATCCTCTTACGGCATCCAAAAAAGTAAAACTATTTTTTGCAAAAAAAGAACCTTGCAACCCAAAAAAGGTGGTTAGCAAAGTTCTTGGCATTTTTAGCGCATGGTGGGAAATAGTAAAACATCACGGATCGAAGTAGCATCTGTCAGCAGCATGACCAAACGATCGATACCGATCCCCAGTCCCCCAGTTGGTGGCATACCATATTCAAGAGCTTCCAAGAAATCTTCGTCTACACCATGAGCTTCATCATTACCGGCTTCACGTTCTTTTTCTTGTGCTTCAAAACGTTCCCGTTGATCGATAGGATCGTTCAATTCCGTGAAAGCATTGGCAAATTCGTGCCCAACGATGAACAATTCGAACCGATCTGTAAAGCGTGGATCAGCAGCATTTTTCTTAGCTAATGGCGATACTTCTACTGGATGACCATACACAAAGGTCGGATGAATCAAAGTTCCTTCTACAAAAGTTTCAAAGAATTCATTGATGATATGCCCGACTTGCATCGCCTCTGTGATTTCGACATGATGTTCTTTGGCTAAAGAACGGGCTTGTTCCAAGGTCATTTCTTGCCAAAAATCGACCCCAGTTTGTTCCTTGATGGCATCGACCATATGGATCCTCTTGAAGTCGCTACCTAGCTCTACCTCATGTCCTTCATAGGAAATTTGAGTCGTCCCTAAGGTATTTTCGGCTGCCGTTCGGATGATCCCTTCTGTCAAATTCATAACATCTTTAAAATCTGCATAGGCAGTATAGCATTCTAGCATAGTAAATTCTGGATTATGAGTCGTGTCGATCCCTTCATTACGGAAAACTCGACCGATTTCATAAACTTTTTCCATGCCACCAACGATCAATCGTTTTAGATGTAATTCAAGAGCGATCCGCAAATAAAGATCCATGTCTAAAGCATTATGATGTGTGATGAAGGGGCGAGCTGTCGCGCCTCCGGCTTGATTGTGTAATACAGGTGTTTCCACTTCAACGTAACCAAGGCCATCTAAATAGCGCCGGATCTCGCTAATAATCTGGCTCCGTTTCATAAAGCGATCAAAACTATCTTGATTACTGATCAAATCTAAATAACGTTGACGATAGCGCTGTTCGACATTGGTCAAGCCATGATATTTATCCGGCAGTGGTCGCAAAGCTTTGGTCAAAAGCGTGATCTTTTCTGCTTTGATCGTGACTTCACCTGTATCAGTCATCATAATTTGTCCAGTCACACCAAAGAAATCACCTAAATCAGACTTTTTAAAAATCTGGTAGGGTTCGTCACCGACTTCATCTTTGCGGACATAAATTTGGATCCGACCTTCACGATCTTGCAGATGCGCAAAGCCAACTTTTCCCTTACCACGTTTAGCTACCATTCGTCCTGTGATGCTAGCAGTGAGATTTAGCTCATTTAATTCTTCTTTGGTCTTTTGATCATAAGCATCATGTAATTGCTTGGAATCATGGGTCCGATCGAATCGTTTCCCAAAAGGATCGATCCCTTCTTGACGTAATTCTTCCATCTTTTGACGACGCACTAACATTTGATCATTTAATTCTTCTTTTCCTTGTTGCTCTGTCACAAGTGTTCCTCCATTCTCTCTCCTGTTTCTTTTCTATAATGCCAATGAAATGAAAAAAAAGCAAGTCGAATCCGTTTGCGACTTGGATTTTTTCTTAAAAAGTTTGCGAAGTAACTATGTTTCCTTCGGCTTTTTCTAAAAAAGTCTCTAAAATCGTGCCAACTGTCTCGCGATCCTCGGCATGATTGATGGCTGCCTTCACTTTCGCCGTACGTGGGATCCCTTTTAAATAATACGGTGCATGTTGACGAAACTCGTGGCAAGCCACTTTTTCTCCTTTTAGAGCAATCAAACGATCCAAATGTACTAAAGACGTGGTGATTTTTTCACGCGGCGTCGGTTCAGCAATCAATTCGCCGGTTTCCAAATAATGTAAGGTTTGACTGATCATCCACGGATTGCCTAAAGCAGCACGTCCGATCATGACCGCATCGCAGCCCACTTCATCTATCATTTTTTTAGCATCTTCAGGCGTGCGGATATCGCCATTGCCCATGAAAGGAATCGACAAATTGTCTTTCACTTGACGTAAGATCTCCCAATCGGCATGGCCAGTATACATCTGTTCACGAGTTCGACCATGCATGGCAATGGCACCGGCCCCACCAGCCTGGGCTGCCTGCGCATTTTCGATGGCAAAAACATGCTGGCTATCCCAACCGATGCGCATTTTTACAGTCACTGGGATATCAACAGCCGTCACCACAGCATGGACCATTTCATAGACTTTATCCGGATCAAGTAACCACTTAGCACCAGCTTCAGCCTTGATGATCTTATTGACCGGACAGCCCATATTAATGTCAATGATGTCGGCTGTGGTATTTTCTGCTACAAATTGTGCGGCTTCGACTAAAGTTTCTTTATTGCCACCAAATATCTGCAAGCTCAAAGGATGTTCGGACTCATCGATATAAAGCATTTCCAACGTCTTCTTGTTACGAAAATGGATTCCTTGGTCACTAATCATTTCGCAAACCACAAGTCCTGCACCAGCTTCTTTGACCGTTACCCGAAAAGCAGCATTGGTCACTCCGGCCATAGGTGCTACGACCACCCGATTAGGGATCACGACATTACCGATTTGAAAAGATTGTGTCATCTATTCTATTCCTTTCGAAATTTCGTCTCTTAAAGCAGCTAGTTTGCTCTCATCATAGTAATATTTATTACCGCAAAAAGTACAAACAGCTTCGGCACCGTGATCTTCTTCGATCATAGCGGTGATTTCATCAGCACCGAGTGAAAGAATCGCGCGCGAAAATTTTTCTTTGGAACAATCACATTTAAAGACCACTGGATAACTATCTAAAAGGATGATTTGTTCTCCCTCAAATAAAATATCGAGGATCTCTTCTGGTGATTTGCCAGCTTCTAACAAAGAAGAGATTTTAGGCAATTGAGCGATCCGCTTTTCAAGCGCACTGATTTCTTCTTCTGTAGCATCAGGCATTACTTGGATCATAAAACCGCCTGCTGCTTTGATCGAGTCATCTGTATCAACTAGAACACTTAGCCCTACTGAAGAAGGGACTTGTTCAGAAACAGCCAAATAATAGGTAAAGTCTTCACCAAGTTCGCCGGAAACAATCGGCGTTTGGCCAGTAAAAGGTTCTTTTAAGCCCAAATCTTTAATAACTGAAAAAACACCATTTGTCCCTACTGCACCGCGAACATCAAGCTTACCGGATTCATTTAAAGGAAGACTCACGTGAGGGTTTTGGATATAGCCTTTGACTTCTCCGTGACCATTGGCGTCGATCACGATCGCACCAGCCGGACCATCACCTTGGATCTTGACTGTTAATTTATCGTCACCTTTTAGCATACTACCTAATAAAAGGCCACCCACTAAAGACCGGCCCAAAGCTGCCGAGGCAGTATTCCAAGTATCATGGCGCCGTTGTGCTTCGCTGACAGTATCTGTCGCACAGACGGCATAAGCACGCACATGACTATTATAGGCCAACGCTTTAACTAAATAATCGTTCATTTCATTCTCCTACACTTTTCTGTAAATTTTCTTTTATTTTTAGTGAAACACAGTCGCTTCTTTTTTACAAGCCGTTTGTTTAAACTTTAGGATTTCTCGCATCTCTTGGTGTTACAATTCACGGTCAAATTTACCGACCAGTGCTACACTTTCACGTTTGTGTCTACTCTTGTCTGCCATGGGACGCAGGCTTTCGATATTTCTGTGGCTGACTTTAAGCAAGATTATCTTGAAGTGAGTCGACGAATCGACTATGAATATTAACTTCTTGAATGAGCCCATACAGTTAAACTTTTTTTCTCATAGACGATAGAGAAAAAGCTGCGACAGATCGTCGCAGCCTTGCTTTATTCTTCAGAGTTTGAATCAGATCCGTTAGAATCGTCTTCTGTTTTATTTTGTTCTGCAGATCGTTGTTCTTCTTGTTTCTTTGCATCTTTTTCTTCTAAAGCTCGTTTTGATTCTTCAAAAGAACGTGCTAAACGTTCACTTGGATATTCTGCGTTTTCCGCTTCTTCAGGCATTTCTCCTGTTTCATACAAAGACTTGATCGTCTTGGCATCTAACGTTTCAAATTCCAATAGTTTTTCAGCGATCAATTTATGTTTTTCGCGATTACCTTCAATGATTTCACGTGCTTTGGCATGTGCTTCATTCATGATATTGCGAACTTCTTCATCGATTTCAAAAGCGATTTGTTCCGAATAGCCTTTCGTTTGTCCATAATCACGTCCAACAAAGACTTGATTGTCTTCGCCTTCATATTGAACTGGGCCAAGCTTTTCACTCATCCCATATTCAGTGACCATGCTACGTGCCAATTGAGTGGCTTGTTGGAAGTCATTCGAAGCCCCCGTCGATTGAGAATTAAAGACGATTTCTTCGGCGGTACGTCCGCCTAAAAGACCGACGATTTGTTCAAACATGTCTTCTTTGGTCAATAAGTTTTGGTCTTCTTTTGGTAAGGCGATCATATACCCACCAGCGCGACCACGCGGCACGATCGTTACTTTGTGGACAATACGAGCTCGACTTAAAACTAAGCCCACGATCGTATGCCCAGCCTCATGATAAGCGACCATCTCACGTTCGTGTTTGTTAACGACCCGATCCTTCTTAGCAGGACCTGCGATGACACGGTCTTCTGCTTCATCGATATCAGAAGCATCGATGATTTTCTTATTACGACGAGCCGCTACTAACGCGGCTTCGTTCAAAACATTTTCCAAATCGGCACCAGCAAAACCTGGTGTTTGTTGCGCCACGACTTTCAAATCGACATCTTCCGCCAACGGTTTGTTTTTGGCATGGACCCGTAAAATAGCTTCGCGGCCTTTGACATCGGGACGACCGACCAAAATTTGACGGTCAAAACGGCCCGGACGCAAAAGGGCTGGATCCAATACATCAGAACGGTTGGTAGCAGCGATAACAATGACGCCTTCGTTCCCATCAAAACCATCCAGTTCGACTAGCAATTGATTCAAAGTTTGTTCACGTTCATCGTGACCACCGCCCATGCCAGCGCCACGTTGGCGACCGACCGCATCGATTTCATCGATAAAGATGATGGCTGGTGCATTCTTTTTGGCTGTTTCAAATAAGTCGCGGACCCGACTAGCACCGACACCGACGAACATTTCCACAAAATCCGAACCTGAGATCGAATAAAATGGAACACCCGCTTCACCAGCAACAGCTTTGGCAAGCAACGTTTTCCCCGTTCCTGGAGGTCCTTCTAAAAGCACCCCAGCTGGGATACGGGCTCCTAATTCTGAGAAGCGACGGGGATCTTTCAAAAATTCGACGACCTCGACTAATTCTTGTTTTTCTTCTTCCGCACCTGCAACATCAGAAAAACGGACGCGGTTGGCTTTTTTGTCAGCTTCTTTGGCTTTGGATTTGCCGAAATTCATGACATTACCACCGCCACGGCCACCACCACCGCCTTGTTGGCCCATCATCATGTATAAGAGGAAGAACATGAATACAAGCGGTAAGAAACTGATCAAAATCGATAACCACATACCACTGCTGGACTCTTCCTTGATAGTCAGATCGACATCATTATCACTGGCCAAGGTGGAAATTTCATTTAGTGTCGAATCATTAGGTAAAATGACTGTCGTAAACGACTTTGTTTCCGAAGTTGTCGATCCTAATACGGAAAGACCACTATTGTTAGAAATTGTTTGTGCTTCATTATAAGTCCCACTGATTTGATAGACACCATTTCCTGGTTGAGCGGAGAATTTTTCGATTTTTCCGTCCTCTAGTTGTTCTGTAAATGTTGAATATTTGATTTCTGGCGTTTGTTCTCCGCCTCTGCCTACGAAGAAATACACGACCATGACCATTGCCAAGATGACTAGGACATAGTATAGCGTGTTCTTAAAGGAGCCATTATTTTTTTTCTTCATTGGGGCCCTCCTTATTTATTTGTCTTATATTGACCATTGTATTGTAACACACTTTGGTCACAAAAGGTCAATCATTTGTTTGGTAAATACATGGCTTTAATACACCCACATAAGGTAGATTACGATATTTTTGATCATAGTCTAAGCCATAACCTACCACAAATTCATTCGGTACGTCAAACCCTACGTAATCAGCATAGATATCGACGACGCGTCCTTCAGGTTTATCGAGCAGCGTCACGATCTTGACCGATCTAGCTTTGCGATATTTGAATAAATCGACCAAGTAAGAAAGCGTCCGACCACTATCGATGATGTCTTCAACGATCAACATGTCGCGTCCTTCAACGTTGGTATCAAGATCCTTCAAAATCTTTACTTCTCCCGAAGAAACAGTGGCACTGCCGTAACTGGAAACATCCATAAAATCAATTTCAAGGTAGCCATCGATTTCACGGACAACATCAGCCATAAATGGTACGGCCCCTTTTAAGACGCCTACGACCAAAGGATTTTTATCTTTATAGACTTCAGTCAATTCTTTTCCTAATTCCTTACAACGCGTCTTGATTTCTTCCCGTGTAATCAGGACTTTTTCGATATCTTTTTCTAACATAAGGATCTCCCTTCCATTTTTACTCCCGATATTTGTAAAGAAGTACGTAGTGTATTCTATCAGTTTCTTTAGCAATACTCAAATAGGAAAACACATAAGGGACTATTGCTAAAATTTGTTGGTTTTTATCAACTAATAGCCAAGCTTGATCACGCTTTTGCCGAGGTATTTTTTTATCAATAAAATAGCGTGAAACTTTTTTAGTCAAATCTTTGTCTAAACAGATCTGATCGCCCATCTCACGTCGTCGCACCAAAACCTCCAAAGGAAAGTTTAATGATAAAGTTTGGCGATATTCTGACCAAAGTTTGACTTTTTCTGGAATTCGTACTTGGTCAACTGGAAACAATCCGAGCCATTCATGATCAGATAAATAAAGTGACTGATCGAGCTTTAAGTCAAAAATTGCCTTTGAATCTAACTCTTTCTTTTTGAAGATCAGTTGGTCATAACTTTTCTCAACTTGCCAGTTCTTTTCCAGATCTATCGTCCAATTCCCACTTTTTTCAGATAATAGCTGGCGCAATTTTTTTTGCTGTTTTTGTGAAAGAGTCACTTGTTGTTTTTGGATCATTAGCTGTGCCAACCCCCGAACAAAAAAATAGCGTTCGGCTTCTGACAAGCATAAATACCCTAGCAGATCCACCTGCATCGTATCGGAACTCATTTTCACATACTTGTCCAACCAGGTTTCTTGTTGCTGAGCAATCAATGTCTGTGAAAAAAAAAGTTCCTCAGATAATTGTTGAAAATGCTCTCCTGTGCGTGCATTTTCTGCTTTTAATTGCGGTACAACTTGGTGTCTGAGCCGATTGCGTTGCATATCTAAACATTGATTCGTCGCATCATCATAATAACGGATCCGCTGTTCTTGACTGTATGCTAACAATCGGTCTTTGGACGTATAAAGTAAAGGTCGAACTAAACGTCCCAAGTCATGAAAGGGTTGCGTCAACAAGATCCCACTAGCACTTTCCAGTGTTCCTTCACGTACCATCTTCATGAGCATCGTTTCTATCTGATCATCTTGATGATGGGCGGTGACAAGGACTTGATAGTGCGCCGTTGACATCACCTCTTCAAAATAAGTATACCGAAATTTTCGGGCCGCTTCTTCCATACCGATCGCTGTGGGCGCTTGCCACTTGGTCATATAAAACGGCAGTTCATGCTTGGCACAATATTCTTTCAAAAAACAAGCTTCTTCATCAGAAACTTCTCGCAAGCCATGGTTGACGTGTACAACGCCCAGCTTTCCCTTCGGTTGGATGTTTTCCAATAGCTGCAACAAAACCATTGAATCGACACCTGTCGAAACCGCGACAAGAACTTTTTCATCTTTTTGCCAGAGTTTTTTTTTAGTGATCAATTGTCTGATCTCATAAGCTAATTTATCCATGTCGGATCCTTCTCCTTAAAAAGGAAAACAGGTCAGAGGACTTCTTAAAAAAGAAGTTCCAACCTGTTCATATACTTAATTACGACGTCCGCCTCGCCCGCCTCGTTTTCCTTCTGTATTACGGCGTAAAGACGATAAACGATCATCACTTTCTTTTAAGAACGAACTCATTAACGAATCGAAGTCTTGTTTATTATTGCTCGTATTTTTGTTTTTTGAAAAGTTATTTTTTTGTGGTGTGCGGTGATGGTCTTTTTTCGGATACTCTTTATGTTCTTCCTTGGGCTTATCTTGTGCTTTTCGAATCGACAAACCGATTTTACCATCATTACCAACTGAGGTCACTAAAACCGTCACTTCATCCCCTTTTTTCAACACATCATTGATATCCTTCACAAAACCATCAGAGACTTCACTGATGTGTACCAACCCTGTTTTTCCTTCACCTAAATCGATAAACGCTCCAAAATTAGTGATACCTGACACTTTTCCTTTTACTTTTTCTCCAACTTCGATCGACATATAAAAAACGTTCCTCCTATATTTTTACCTATATATATTCACTGCCATAAAGACAGTTTGACCTGATTTTAATCAGTTGATTCTGTGGTCTTCTCAGACTTTTCGGAATCATCGACAGTTGACTGGTCTGTCGCAGTCTCTTTTTCATTTTCAGGAAGCGGAAAAACCAATTCGCCATCTTTTGAATACAAATAACGACTACGAGCAAGCTTAGCTACGTAATCTTCATCCTTCAGCTGGTCCACAGTTTGTTGCAATTGCGCTTTTTGAGTGGTTATTTCTTTTTGTTCAGCAAGTGTCTCTTCCTTATACTCATTCAGTTTATTCAAGCGGGCATAGTCATTGAATAACGAAATTCCTAGACTGATGAATAAAATGGCTGCCAACGAAAAAACAACAGCTAAGCGACGTCTGCGATAAATGATTTGCTTTTGTTGTTTGGCATATTCGGCATATTGCTCTTTGGCAAAGTCGTTTTCCAGCACTTCGATGTTGTTGTTTTTTTTTTCACTCAAAAGGATCCGCTCCCGTCATGATAAATGTCCTTTTTATTATACCAATTATTGTGCAATTTGTCATTAATAATAGCCATAAAAGTCAAGAAAGAGTCAATTACTTGAATACTCTTTTTAAAAGGTTTTAAAAGAATCGGCTTTTTTACCTAATATGTTCCTTCTTTATTGCTCTTGAATCCATTCATCCGTCACAGCTTATGATCACGAATAAATAGCTCAAACAAATTTCTTCGATCCTTTATTCATAACAAACAAAAAAAGTTGTTCACTTGAAAAATGAAATAATTAGACATATTGACAAAAGAAAGAACTTATTAGTCTAGGTCCGTTTTTTGTACCAATTCTTTTTTAATCATTATAAGTCCTTACTTATGAATTCTTGATATCTTTCATAGGCTATAGCTCATAGGTACTCGTTTTTTGATTTCGGGTGCTTTTCATGCCGTCATAGGCACTCGCTTTTCATTTTCGGGTGCCTTTCACGTCCCTCCCTCTCCCCCTCACAGATCTCTACTACCTTCTTGGGTTCTTTCTCACCATAAACTTAACGATCAAGCGTTTTTTCAAACCAACAAGTCTGCTATACCAATCTTTGAACGACATCAAAAAGTTATACTCCCTTAATAGTTCAAAAAACCGTGAGCGGCTCTGATCAGAGCCGCTCACGGTTTATTCCTAGCTGTTTTTAATTAAATGATTCTGGTTTGGTATCTGACAGCACAGTATAAAGCTCATTGGCTTCTTCTTTTCGAACGGTTTCTTTCACTTCATCGATACGGACTTCTAAGATACGATTGCCAAACTGGATCCGTAAGACATCGCCAACTTTTAAGTCGCTACTTGATTTGGCCAATTTACCGTTGATTTGGCAACGTCCTTTATCGGCAACTTCTTTGGCAATAGGACGTCGTTTGATGATCCGTGAAACTTTTAAAAATTTATCTAAGCGCATAAAAATTCTCCTCTACTTTGCTTTTTTTGATTTGAAACGTAAAATTTTATCTCCCATAGGTATCAATAGCCATTCGCGAATGGTCAAAAGTTGACAGCTGATGGTACTTTTTATAAACACGATGGCCCCTATTACGACACCTAATAAGCTAAGGAATAAAGCCATGAAACGAGAAAGCCGGATCGGCCAGAAATAGATGATAAGTAAAGTGAGGCCGAAAACAAAAAGGCCCATGATACCGATGCAAGCAAGTAATTTAAGGCCAAAACGACCTTTTTTCCAAAAAGCATTAATGGCGGCTTCTTCTTTTAACATCAAAATAATCAAGATGACAAAAAGGCCTAAAATAGTGGCTATACTCGCTCCTATCGTACCATAGTGTTGCGTCAATGGGCCAGTTATCACTAATTTAAAAAGCAGACCCAGAACGGCCGCCTGTAAAGAACCTCTCAATTGATTGCGACTTTGTGCGATACTTTGATAAGCCTGAATAAGCGCCATCGCTCCGATCGCTAGAACAAAGATCGCTAGGGTCGGCAAGCCTTGCCAGTCTTTAAAAAGCGCAAAATTGATCAAGGGGAGCAAACTGATCAACCCGACCGTTGCTGCCAAAGCGATAGTGGTCGTAAAACGTAAGTAAAGCTGTGCTGAGAAAACAAAGTCAGTGGATTTTTTCTCCACAAAGGCCTGCGTTAAGGCTGGTAAAAAAGTAGCACTTAAGGATGTAGCCACCACCAATCCCAGTTGAACTAAGGGCTGGCCACGATCATAGATGCCTTTGGACACACTGGCTGCTTGGATCGAAAATCCAGCAGCCGATAAAGAATTGACAATCGTAAAAGAGTCGATCAGTTGAAACAAGATCAGTAAGCCACTGTAAATGGTAAATAGGCCGCCTTCTAGCAATAGACGTCTACGGATCACGGAGTCAGCAGAAAAGCTGAGCTTGAAGTTGTGAAAACGTTGGCTGATCCCATAGATTTTGCGATCATAATGGTACAAGATCACACAAGCCAAAAGGCCACCAAAGACCGCACCGGTCATGGCGAGCGTCCCGACTTCATAGATCGACAAACCGAATCGTACAAAACTAAAAGCAGCAAGTAAAATAACGCCTACCCGCAGCAATTGCTCAAAAACCTGAGAAACAGCAGTCGGCACCATCAAAAAGTTACCTTGAAAATTGCCCCGATAGAACGATTCGGGCGCAACTAATAAAAAAGTAAACGAAACAACGCGGATCAAAGGTGTCAATTGATCATTGCCCATTAAGCTTGCTATCTTGCGACTAAACAGCAAAGTCATGGCCCACAAAAAAACAGACGACCAAAAGATCCAAGGAAAGACCTCACTTGTCACCGCTTCTTTTTCTAAAGGGTCTTCTTTTTCCGCAACTAATTTTGAAATAAACTGCGGCAAGCCAGACAAGCCTAGTGTCATCGCAATCCCATAGATCGGGTAGATCTGTTGGTAGACATAAAATCCTTCGTCGCCTACTAAATTTTGAAAAGGGATCCGATAAACCGCGCTGAGTAGTTTAGTCACAAAAGCAGCTATGGTCAAAATGGCAGCTCCCTGCATCCTATTTTTCCATTGGATCTTTGCCAAGTGTCTCACCTACTATTCTTTATTTTCAGCTTGTACTTGCTTTTGATATCTTTCTTCACGTAAAGCTTTGACAAAGGCTTGGATCTCTTGTAGCCAGACCATTTGCTTCATGGCAGACGGTACGGTCAATTTGATCTGCATCTTATCTCTTTCTATGCCTAGGGTCGCTTTCAACTTGGTCTTTGACAAAGCTTGGAAAAGTTGTTCGACCGTATAAGCTTTGGTTCCAACCTTGCTTAAAGTAAAGCGGATCATCGTTCCTTGTTTCCTGATCGTCTCAAGAAGAGCACGATCGCCATTCATTTTGATTTCACCGATCACAAGTAAATGAGCGACTTCATCAGGGTATTCGCCAAAGCGATCCAAAAGATCCTCTTGTAATTCATCTAAACTTTCGACACTTTCCAATTCGCGAATGCGTTTGTAGATTTCGATTTTTTGTCGTTCATCGGAAATATAAGAAGTTGGCAAGTAAGCATCCAGACCTAGGTCGATCTCGACGGAAGTTTTCTCAATTTGAGCATTCTTACCTTGCTTACGCGAGACCGCTTCTTCTAACATTTGCGAATACATATCAAAGCCGACCGAATTGATAAAACCATGCTGCTGCGAACCCAAGAGATTTCCCGCCCCGCGGATCGATAAGTCGCGCATAGCGATCTTAAAGCCCGATCCTAATTCGGTAAAATCTTTGATGGCCTGCAGACGCTTTTCACTGACTTCATTCAAGATCTTTTGTGGTTCATACATAAAGTAAGCATAAGCCACACGATTGGTCCGCCCCACCCGACCACGTAGTTGATATAAAGTTGCCAGGCCCATATAATCAGCATTTTCGACAAACATGGTATTGACATTGGGGATATCGACACCCGTCTCAATAATGGTTGTCGTGACCAAGATGTCATATTGTCCTGCGATAAAATCATATAGCGTATTTTCTAATTGGATCTCCGTCATTTGACCATGGGCAAAGCCGATCCGGGCATCGGGAACTAAGGCTTGCAGTTCAGCAACTTTTTGTTCGATCGATTGGACTCGATTATATAAGTAAAAAGTTTGTCCACCACGAGCCATCTCCCGTAAGATTGCTTCACGAATCGCCCCCGGATTTTTTTCCATGACATAAGTTTGGATCGGATAACGATTTTCTGGTGGCGTTTCGATCACCGACAGATCACGGACACCTAGCATCGACATATGCAAAGTTCGTGGGATCGGGGTCGCCGTCAACGTCAATACATCGACTTGTGAACGCAATTGTTTCAGTCGTTCCTTATGTTTGACTCCGAAGCGTTGTTCTTCATCAATGACCAGTAAGCCCAGATCAGCAAACTGGATATCTTTAGACAAAAGGCGATGTGTCCCCACGACAATGTCTAAGTGGCCCGTTTTCAGCTGTTCGATCGTTTCATTTTGTTCCTTTTTTGTCCGAAAGCGGCTCAACATCCCCACATTGACTGGAAAACCTTCAAAACGATCGAGCATGGTCTCATAATGTTGTTGGGCCAAAATCGTCGTTGGCACTAAAATGGCGACTTGTTTACTTTCGCGAATGGCTTTAAAAGCGGCTCTTAAAGCCACTTCCGTTTTCCCAAAACCGACATCACCAACTAACAAGCGATCCATCGGCCGCGGTTTCTCCATATCTTTTTTGATTTCTACGACACTACGTAATTGATCTTGGGTCTCGGTATAGGCAAAAGCATCTTCAAATTCCTTTTGATAAGCATCATCCGGTTGAAAAGCATAGCCTTTTTCAGCCTCCCGTTTGGCATAGAGTTGGATCAGATCATCAGCAATGTCTTCGATCTTAGTCGATACTTTTTTCTTGGTTTTAGTCCATTCACTACCACCCAATTTGTTGACTTTCGGTGTTTTTGACTCAGAAGCGACATACTTTTGGATCAAATTCAATTGCGTCACAGGAATAAACAATTTATCGTCATTTTTATAAAGAATCGTCATGTAGTCTTGATGGACACCATCGACCTCCATTGTCTGCATGCCGATATATTTACCGATTCCGTGGTTGGCGTGAACGACATAATCCCCAGGTTTTAGTTCATTATAACTTTTTAAACGTTCGGCATTATTGATCGTTTGGCGACGGGCCCGTTGTCTCTTGACCTTTTGAAAGATCTCTTTTTCGGTCACGACGACCAAATGATCTTGCGGCAATTCAAAACCACTTAGTAAACTTGCTTGAACGATTTGCGTCTTTCCGATCAAAAGTTCATCAGGAGCCGTCTCAAGTGCCAAGATATCATAATCACGAAAATCTTGGACGAGCTTTTTGACCCGCTCTTGGTCATTCACCAAAAAAACGACGGTCTGTTGTTGTTTCTTCCAACGATCGACTTCGACTTTTAACAGCCCCATTTGACTGAAAAATTGTTGCATCGGTCGATATTGAAAATTATGGATCGCTTGAAAACGCAGATTTCCCATACCTCTTTGAAACAAAGAAAAAAAGGTCATCAAAAAATCGGTGTCATGAAAGAAGCGTTTGACATCTTTGCCAAAAGTTTGTTCCGAAAAGACTCGTAATTCCGCGATTTTTTGAGTATGCCACTGTGCTTCTTCTTGTTCGATCTGGCGATTGCACTCCATGATACGCGCATAATCGTCAACGATCATGCAGGTATTTTTAGGAAAATAGTCAGTGATGGTTGTTTCTTTTTGATATAACAGGCTGGTATACCACTGCATATTTTCTGTCGGGTGGCCTTCTTGCCATTCTGAAATCAATTGGCCAAAATAATCAGACAGAAGATTTTTATCAACCGCTTCGGTTGTAATCGACAAACGTTTAGCCAACAATTCCTGTAGTTTTTTACTAGCTTTTTCAAGATTCTCTAGAGAAAAAATCAATTCTGTATTGGCCGAAATATCGACCTTCTCCAAAGCCTGGAGTGAGCGTTGCGTTGCCACGTCAAAAGTGCGCATCGAATCAATTTCTACATCAAATAATTCGATACGAACGGGATCTGCTAAATCTAAAGGATAAATATCTAAAATGCTCCCTCGCAAGCTGAACTCACCAGGTTTTAGAATCATTTGTTGACGTACATAGCCCATCAGGACCAATTGTTGCACCACTTGATCTAAGTCCAGTTCATCGTGCAGGCGCCAATGAAACTGACTCTTTTGCCACACTTCTGGTTCGGGCAAATATTTGCGCATCGCTGCGATTGGTAAGACGTAGATACCGGGTTCACCGCGACTTATGGCATTTAAGGTAGCGATCCTTTCTGCCTTGGCTTCCGGTGAGGCAAACGCCATTTCCGCCGATGTCACTTCATCAACTGGAAAGACATAGACATTTTCTTCTAAATGGCGTAAATCTTCCGCCATTTGATTGGCATAATATAAATTTGAAGTTGCCACGATAAAGGGCGCTTGTAGTTTACGGAAAGCACCACTTACGGCTAACGTTTTTGCAGAACCTGCTAGGCCTGTGATCAATTGTTTTTGTTGTTTCTTATCGATTCCTTGGTACCAATCTTTAATCAAGGTCGCTTGGTCTATCAAACCAACTAAATCCATTCAAATCCTCCTAAGTAATTGTAAGTTCCATTAATTAAAGGCGTTCATCGTCTGCATAAAATCATTGTTTTCAATAAAATCGACGGCCGCTTCACTGGCTCTTGTCAGGCTTTCCGCGATCACTGGTTGATCACTTTTAGCAAATGAGTTGAGCACATGATGGACCACGCTGCCTTTTTGGGGATGACCGATACCGATCTTGATACGCTTGAATTCCGTCGTTCCGAGATAAGAAATGATACTCTTGATCCCATTGTGTCCACCCGCACTTCCTTTTTGGCGCAATCGGACCTTACCCAATTGCAGATCCAGATCATCTTGGATCACCACTAATTCTTCCGGATAAATGCCAAAGTAAGTCATTAAAGGGCCTACCGCACGCCCCGAATCATTCATAAAAGTCTGTGGTTTGACGAGTAAAATCTTCTCGCCATCGCTAAAAAAATCCGCTACTTCAGCTTCAAACGGATTTTTTTTAAAATTAGTTTGATAATGTTCGGCCAACCGATCCACTACCATAAAGCCAACGTTATGTTTTGTTTCCGCATATTTTTGACCAGGATTTCCCAGTCCAACAATCATTTTCATTAAGGCACTCCATCTATTTTTAATTTAATCAACACAAAACACTGGACAATGACCATCGCCCAGTTTTTTTGTTTCTTTTATGTTACTCGTCTCATTATATCACACTTTTTCACTTGGTAGAAACAAAACAAGATCCTGCCTTTATTTTTTAAGAAAAATTATTTTTGATCAGGCTACTTCCATTTTTTAAAAGAGCTCATCTCGTAAAAAGATCCCCTAAAGATACAACAAAAGAACACCAACCAGCAAGAAAACAAATGACAAAAGCCTAAGAAAATGATAGCATAAGAGATGAGAATAAGCGTTTGAAAACAAAATGAGAGGATGAATTCCCATGACCAAGCAAATAGCTAGTAAAGATCATCAAAAAATAATATTAGTTGGCGATGGCGCAGTTG
>JBFLGC010000057.1:0-16708 GCA_041859945.1 Tetragenococcus sp. | reverse complement strand
ATGAGTTTCTACTGATGATTATTAGCGAAACGAAACGAATGTGGCTGCGACGTCGCCGTGAAAAAGGAGTCAATGTGAATTACGGAGACTAAACGCTTTAGCGTTTAGTCTCCGTTTGAAGCTTGGCAGACTTGAGACTTTAGGCTCAAGTCGGTCCCACGGCAGACAGTAGCAGACACAAACGTGAAAGTGTAGCTCTAGATCGACCGTGAATTGTATCATTTACATTTGTGCTCGATTTGTGGACAAATGTAGCGGTCTCCTTTATAATGAAAATGTCACTAATGAATCTTTCACACGCATTTTTCATTAGAGTGAACTGTTGAAGAATGGTCACTAGGAACCTTTACTTCCATTGACGGACTTGTCATTCTAAGCGTGAAAATATTTAAGGAGGATTTTAAATGACAAATCTGCTCACTATTATTGTTATTGCCATATTTATCGGTGTTTTGTATGCTTTTTATCGTATGCAAAAAAAACATGTTAAGTTTTCAACTCGCGTTTTTACAGGACTGTTTGCGGGGATCCTTTTTGGTGGTCTTTTACAATTGATCTTTGGGATCGAACATCAAGTGGTGACACAAGCTTTGGACTGGATCGCAATCGTTGGAAGCGGCTATGTAGGACTGTTACAAATGCTTATTATGCCTCTTGTTTTTGTTTCTATCGTTGGCGCATTTACGCGCATGACGGAAAGTTCAAAAATCGGGAAGATCAGCGTCAATGTTTTAGCGATTTTGTTAGGTACGACAGCTATTGCAGCTTTTATTGGTATTTTAATGGTCATGTTATTCAATTTAGATGGGGCTACTTTCACCCAAGGGGCAGCTGAGACGGCACGAATAGCCGAAATCACTGAAAAGCAAACGTCGGTAGAAAATTTATCGATTCCACAACAGATCCTTTCATTCATCCCAACGAATGTATTTGCTGACTTTGCTGGCTTGCGTTCGACCAGTACGATCGGGGTCGTGATCTTTTCAGCTTTTGTGGGCGCAGCTTATCTGGGTGTCAAACGCAAAGCTCCTGAAGAGGCTGAAGTATTTCATAAGCTGATTGAAAGTTTATATAAGATCGTCATGCGTATCGTGACTTTAGTGTTACGTCTGACTCCATATGGCGTATTTGCTTTGATGACTAAGGTATTAGCGACCAGTGATTTTAAAGCGATCTTGAATTTAGGGGTATTTATCATTGCTTCTTACGTAGGCCTATTTTTGGTGTTGGGCATTCATTCGCTCATTCTGATGACTGCCAAGGTCAATCCAATCACTTATTTTAAAAAGGCCTTGCCAGTTTTAAGTTTCGCTTTTACGTCACGTTCGAGTGCGGGATCTTTACCTATGAATCTGGAAACACAAACCAAAGCTCTAGGTGTCGATGAGGCTACTGCTAACTTTGCGGGCAGTTTCGGGATATCGATTGGGCAAAATGGTTGTGCCGGTCTTTACCCAGCAATGTTAGCTACGATCGTCGCGCCTACAGTAGGGATCGATATCTTTACTTGGCAATTTGTCCTTTCTTTGATCGTCGTAGTCACTATCAGTTCTTTTGGTGTGGCCGGTGTTGGTGGTGGTGCGACCTTTGCTTCTTTGATCGTTTTGGGATCGATGAATTTACCGATCACGATCGTTGGCTTGGTCATTTCAGTAGAACCCTTGATCGACATGATGCGAACTTTGGTCAATGTCAATGACAGCATGGTGGCCGGTGTGGTGACTAGCGCCAAACTGCATGAGCTGGATCGCGAACAATTAAATGATGCCAATGCAGTGATTGCCGGAAATGACTAGAAATAAATGATAAAATGAGAAAAGTGCGTGTGCTTTTCTCATTTTTTTATATTCTACTTGGCATATTTGTGGTAAAATAACTTCAATATTCGATTTTTATTGGTAGGTATTCATTAAAATTCTATGAAAAAGATTATTGGAGGTTCTTATGAAAATTTTGAAACGGATGACATTGATCCAAAAAATTATGATTGGTATTATTATTGGAGCCATTTTAGGAATGGTCGTTCCTGCTTGGACGGCGATAGGGATCTTAGGCGATCTTTTCATCAATGCTTTAAAAGCAATCGCGCCCTTATTAGTCTTTATTTTGATCATCGATTCTTTGGCGCAACAAGAAGAAGGCCAAAAAACGCACATGAAAACGGTCATTGTCTTGTATTTGTTTGCGACCTTCATTGCGGCATTGACTGCTGTTTTTGCGGCTTATCTATTTCCCGTAAACATTGTCTTACCGAATGTGACGATCGAACAAGCGGCGCCACAAAGTTTGACCAAAATCTTGACCGATATTTTGACTGATGCTGTCATGAATCCGGTCCAGGCAATCATTGAAGGGAGTTACTTAGCTTTGCTTTTTTGGGGCTGCTTGTTTGGTTTTACCTTGCGTCATGCGGGCAGTCATACAAAAGAGGTCCTGAAAGATTTGACCAATGGTGTGCAAAATGTGGTTCAATTGATCATTTTATTTGTACCACTGGGGATCATCGGGTTAGTCTATCGTTCCGTTGCACAAATTGGTATCAAAGGTCTTATCGACTATGGCCGCTTGATTCTTTTAGTTGTTGGGACCATGCTTTTTGTAGGTCTAGTCGTTTATACGTTGATTACTTTTATTTTTTTAAGCCAAAATACATAACCACACAATCAATATTTCTTAAAAAAAAGTTGGATAACGGCCATTTTTGTTACGCCAAAATCCTTACCCACTCAATCTATATTGCTTAAAACAAAGTGGGATACCGGCCTTTTTCACGCGTAGTTCAGCGGTGAATATCCCGATAAATATGGCTTTGTGTAAAAAGTTAGGCTTATCAGAACAATCCTATTCTGTTTCGATCCCATTAGGCGCTACGGCTAATAGTGGAGGCGCGGCGATCACGATTTCTTTGATGACGTTGGCCACAGCCCATACGCTAGGGATCCAAGTGCCGTTTGTTTTGGCCTTTTTACTATGCTTATTATCAGCACTGGCTTCAACTGGCGTTTCTGGGATCGCTGGTGGTAGTTTACTTTTGATCCCATTAGCTTGTAGTTTGTTCAATATTTCCAATGATATCGCTATGCAAGTTGTCGGTGTCGGTTTTATTATCGGCGTGATCCAAGATTCGGTCGAAACGGCGTTAAACTCTGCTAGTGATCTCGTCTTTACTGCCGTCGCCGAGTTTTATGATTTAAAGAAAGCAGGACATGAAGTAAATATTTCGCAAAGAGTAAAAGAAGCTAAGGCAAAATAAATTCGATTCTGTTATACTAAAAGGGAAGTTTCAATGAAGGAGGAAGTCTCTTGTCAGCAAAGTATACAATACCTTATGAAGTTCCTTATTATGAATGTGATGTCAATGGCACGATGAAACTTTCAGCTATGATCGCTGTGATCATCAAAGTTTCTGAAGAACAATCGGATTCTTTAAATCGGGGGTCAGATTTTGTGCATCGTTTCGGCGTGACCTGGATCTTGACTCAGTACGAAGTCTTTTTGACGCGTTTGCCCAAAGTCGATGAAAAGATCTTGGTTTCGACGCAAGCAACGACCTACAACAAGTTCTTTTGCTACCGGAATTTTTGGATCGAGACAGAAGCAGGAGAAGAACTCGTCCGCGTAGAATCTATCTTTGCCTTGATGGATTATACAACACGCAAAATAAGTAGTGTGACGGAAGAAATCATCGCACCTTACGAATGTGAAAAAATAATGAAAATCAAACGTGTTCCTAAGATCCCTATCTTAGAAGAACCACAAAGTGTCCCCTTTAGAGTCCGTTTTTATGACATCGATAGCAATCATCATGTCAATAATTCCGTGTATTTCAATTGGATCATCGAGTGCTTGGATTATGATTTCTTGACCACTTACGCACCCACCTATATCAATATCCGCTTTGATAAAGAAGTTGAATACGGCAATCAGGTGGAAAGTCAGTACGAGATCTTACCGACGGATGAAGAGATGAAAACATTACATGCCATTATGATCGGTCAAACAAAATGTTGCGAAGCCGAAATAAAATGGACCAAAAGATAAAAAAATCGCGAATGATAAATTCGCGATTTTTTGAATTTATGTCGTTTGGTTGCAAATTTGTAGGAACGCTTAAAATCTCTGAGACATTACTATGGTATGGCCTTGCTTTTTTAAGCGAGATATAGTGCTGTAAATCAAGAGAAGTATTTTTTCAGTCCGATCATTTTGTGGATATGCTTAAACCAAATCCCAAAGTTCGGCTGACTTTTTCTCTAATTTTGCATAAAATCACTCAGAGCAGACTTTGATAATTTTCGATTGTGGGCGATGAGAAGCTTGATCCGGGCCTTTTGACTATTGAGATTATTACAAAAAATGATGCCCATTTGCTGTAATTCTTTACCACCACCAGGATAATCGTAGACCGGTTCGGCTAGACCATTGAAACAGCGAGAAACGAGGACGATAGGAATATTTCGCGCCAACATCTTTTGCAAAGGGAGGAGCGTTTCTGGTGGCAAATTCCCGGCACCGAGCGCTTCGATGACAAGCCCGTCTAGATTGCCTTTTGCTAATATGTCAAGAAGATCCGATTGCATACCCGCGTAGGCTTTGATGATAGGAATCGCACCGTCGACACTTTCGACATCTAAGTGTTTCGTTGCGACTAACATTTGCATGAACTGGATATGGCTTTTGGTGATCAAACCAACTGGACCAAGTGTCGGTGTTCTAAAAGTGGCCACATTTGTCGTATGCGTTTTGGTCACATAGCGAGCAGAATGGATCTCGTCATTCATCACGACCAGTACTCCTTTACCAATCGAGTCAGGACAACTAGCGACACGGATCGCGCTTTCGTAGTTGTAAAGGCCATCGCTACCGACTTCATTACTGGAACGCATCGCTCCAGTGATTACGATAGGTAGCTTATCACCAATGGTCGTATCTAGGAAAAAGGCCGTTTCCTCAAGTGTATCGGTGCCATGGGTAATCACGATGCCCGTGTAATTTTCGGTAATAGCTTGCTGGATGCGATTTTTTAGTTGAAGCATATGTTTAGGTGTGATGTGGGGGCTAGGCAGATTGAAGATTTCTTCTACGGTTAGCTGCACATCTTTGGGAAGTTTCAGTGAGGCAGATACTAAAGGATTCGCTTTTTCAGGGCTGACTTTGCCGGTTTGGGCATCTTCTTTCATGGCGATCGTGCCACCTGTATGTAAAACTAAGATATTTTTCATGACCATTCCTCTTTTCTAGCTAAAGTTTAGCGGAAAATGTCGCGAAAGGAAAGCAAAAAAAACGGTAAGTGCTAATAAAAGAAGCAGGTACCATTTAAGCGTGACTGGTGCTCGATACTTAAGAATGATCTACAAGTATAGCGAGTCTGTATTGAATACTTGAGAATCGAATATAGGTAGGGCGAGTTTGTATTGAATACTCGCGAATCGAATATAAGTATAGCGAATCTGTATTGAATACTAGCGAATCAAATATAAGTAGGGCGAGTTTGTATTGAATACTTGAGAATCAACTACAAGTAAAAGTCTATGTTCATTATGTAGAAAAGAAATGAATTTTTTGTCGGAACAGACGATCTTTTTTTGAAGATGGCTGAGGGAGTTGCTAATTCTAAATAAAATACGTATAATTATTGCAAAGGCGAAAGGGGAAAGAACATGATCCGGATCGGGTGTACTAGTTTTAGCGAGCATGAAAGTCTGACGGGGAAAAAAGAGACAACACTTTATGAATATGCCGGTTATTTCCCACTGGTCGAAATGGATACCGGTTTTTATTCGGTCCCAACGCTTGCACACATTCAAAAGTGGGTCGACCAAGTGCCAGCTGATTTTCGTTTTATTATGAAGATCCATCAGACCTTTACCAAGCATCAAGAGGCTGATTCTGGTCAGTTGTTAAAAATGGCCGATCAAACGATGACAAACTTGCAGCCAATGGTAAGTTCCAGCAAGCTATTTTGTCTATTGGCACAATTCCCACCATTTTTTGCTTGTACGAAAGAAAATGTAGACTATTTACGGTTTTTAAAAAAACTTTTTAAAGACTTTCCATTGGCTGTCGAATTTCGTAATCCTAGTTGGTATGATGCGAAATTTCTTTCTGGGACTACTCATTTCATGCGCCAAGAGAATTTTTCTTTAGTGGCTGTGGATGAACCTAAAAAATTATCGTCGACTGTACCACTGATGCCTGTGATCACGAGTGACGATCGGCTGTTTTTCCGTTTCCATGGACGTAATGATAGCGGGTGGACGGCGACTGGACCAGATGCGCGCCGCTTGCGGACTAATTATTGTTATAATGAAGCAGAAATGACGGAACTTGCCACGGTGATCGAATCGGTTGCCGAAAAAGTAACTGAAGTCGGTGTGATTTTTAATAATAATGCGGGTGGGGATGCGGCCGCTAATGCATTGGCAATGAAAAAACGTCTAGGACTTGAATTTAATGGCTTGAACCCTAGTCAAATGGAGCTTTTCTGAACAAATTGGAGCGAAAAAGGATGATCAAAGCAATTTTTTTTGATATCGATGGGACCTTGTTAGCTAGTAATGGGCAAATCACTAAAAAAACGAAGGAAGCTATTCAACAGGCTCAAAGTAGAGGCGTTTTGTGTGGTATTTCGACGGGGCGCAGTCCGATGAGTGTGCAAAAAATTTTAAAAGATCTGGCACTGGATATGTTCGTGACCTATAATGGACAATTTGTCTATACTGAAACAGAAATCATCCGCGCCTTTCCTTTTGAAGAAAATGTTTTAAATGAAATCATCGCTTTTTCGGATCGCAAAACGCGGCAAATCGTTTTTGGTACCAAAGATCGTTTGATCGGAAGTTTGACGGTTCGGATCAGCGAAAGTGGTGCGATCCGCCATTTGATCCGTTTTGTGCCCAAATGGTTTCCGATTCGACGGATGAAATTGTTTTTACAAAAGTATAGTCCCCGGCGCAAATCGGATCGCTATCAAAAACTGGGATTAAAGAATATACCCATTTATCAGTGTGTGTTACTGAGTGCCGAATACGAGGCCCAAAAATTACGAAGAACTCTGCCAAACTGTGATTTCCAACGCTCCAATCCTTATTCAGTCGATATCGTCCCTAAAGGTGGATCGAAGTTGGTCGGCAACGAAGCTTTTTTAGAGGCCAAAAAAATCAAAGCAGAGGAAGTCATGGTTTTTGGTGATCATTTGAATGATATTGGAATGATCCAGGGAGCCGGGATCGGCGTGGCAATGGGAAATGCGATGGCTGAAACCAAAGTGGCTGCCGATTATGTGACATTAACAAATGATAAAGACGGGATCGCTCATGCTTTGCGTCATTTTCAAGTGATCGATTAAAAGAGGAGGATGGACATGGAACCTTTCCAAATAGCAGAAACTTTTCATCAAACTTTTGATCCTAGAAGACCAGCTCAGCCCCAACCTTTTTCTACTAAAGAGGCGTGTCATCGCGCCGGTTTTAAAATAGAAGAGTTGGTGGAATTTTTGTATGCAGCTAGTAATAATGATAGGGCAGTTTTTACTGAAGCGGTCGAAAGTTTACGACAAGCGATCGATTTGGCTCAGGAAAAAGTAGTGAGAAAACAGCATTCTGTCACAGATCCCTTAGTCGATCAAGTGGATGCACTCACTGATTTGTTATATTTTTGTTATGGCTCGTTTTCTTTGATGGGTGTCGACCCCCAACCAATCTTAGAGATCGTGCACCAAGCGAATATGCAAAAATTATTTCCAGATGGTAAACCACACTATGATCCGGTGACCAATAAGGTGTTAAAACCCGCTGACTGGGAAGAAAAAGCAGCCCCAGAGCCGCGGATCAAAGCTGAACTAAAAAGACAAAGGCAAGCAAAAGACGAAACAGTATGAACGCTGTTTCGTCTTTTTTGTTTAGTTTGCATGAAAATCAAAATCTTGTTGCAGTTCACCGTTTTGTTTGTAAATGTTCAATTTGGATCCTTTATTTTGGGCGATTTCTTTGCCACGCCTGACAGCATCAGGCTTTTTGGCAAAACTGTCAGATGCTCGTTTAGCACCGACCGATTTTACTTGCCACTTTTTGTCGACATATTTGACCGTCACATCAGAGTCGATCAGTTTTTCTGAACCTTTATCGACTTCATGCTTGTCCGTCTTTTTAGGAGCGGCTTCCTTTTCAAAATGTTTTCTCTCCTGGTCCGAGGTATTCTCGTACCATTCTTTGGCTTGGCTGATCGCAATCGGGATGGCCCGTTCTTCTGGATATTTGTTTGCCAACAAGGCGTTACCGATATCGATGGTCTTTTTGCGGATCAAAGGGTCTAAATTTTTAAACGTCACTGGATAATCTTGCATATTCCAAGGCATGTTTGGTCACCTCCTTTAATTGGTCTATTTATCTGGTCGAGAGAACTTCCTTACTATTAGTGTAAGGGAATTCTAGTTGCTTTTAAAATATTTTCTACCAAAAGTAGATTTAAAATGATATTTCTATAAGTAAATGAAAAATAAACGAAAAATTAATGAAAAAAGATTGCAAATTAATGAGAAGTTATGTAAAATGAATTTCATACCAAATCAAGCTATTTCTTTGAGGGGGATTTTACATGGAAAAGAAACGACTTTTGGCACTAGTTTTGGCGAGTACTTTTGCTTTATCTGCTTGTACAACAGGAAATACAACAGATTCTAGTGGGAGCACTCAATCAGAAGGAACTTCAGGCGATGATGCGACTGAACAAGTTTTTAATTTGACCGTTTCTCAGGAAATGCCGACTGCTGATTTATCGATAGCGACGGATACGATCAGTTTTTCAGCTTTGAACAATATGTATGAAGGTTTGTATCGTTTGGATGCCGAGAACAAGCCTCAGCCAGCCGGTGCGGCTGAATTGGCGGAAGTTAGTGACGATGGCTTGGTTTATACCTTTAAATTACGAGAAGATGCTAAATGGTCCAATGGCGATCCGGTTACTGCTGCCGATTATGTTTTTGGTTGGCAGCGGACAGTCGATCCCGCAACGGCTTCGCAATACGCGTACCTTTATGAGCCAGTAGCAAATGCACCAGCGATCATTGCCGGTGATAAGGATCCAAATGAGTTAGGGATCAAAGCCATCAGTGATTATGAGTTAGAGATCACTTTGACCACAGCGACACCTTATATGGATTACTTATTTGCTTTTCCGTCATTCTTCCCGCAAAATGAAGCAACTGTCACCGAATTTGGCGATCAATATGCTCAGACTGGCGACAATTCGATTTACAACGGGCCCTTTGTGTTGACCGATTTTGAAGGCCCAGGCACAGATATGGATTGGACCTACGAAAAAAATCCAGAATATTGGGATGCAGCTAATGTGAAGTTGGACACCATCAATGTTTCCGTCGTGAAAGAATCGAGTACTGCACTCAATTTGTTTACAGATGGTCAAGTCGATGATGTCGCTTTGACTGGTGAATTGGCACAACAAAATGCCAATGATCCCCAGTATACGACCGTCAAACAGTCGCGGACGACCTATATCGAAATGAATCAGAACGATACTGATTCCCCCTTCCGTAATGAAAACTTACGTAAGGCACTATCTTATGCGATCGATCGCGATGCTTTAGTCAATCAGGTATTAGGAGATGGCTCAGCTGCTTCGGAAAGTTTGATTCCTCGTGAAATGTCTTATGATCTAGATACTGGGGATGATTTTGTGGATGAATCAAGCGCTGATTTGAGCTATGATCCAGACAAGGCCAAAGAATATTGGGAAAAAGCCAAAGCAGAATTGGACATCGATAGTCTAAAATTTGATTTTCTTTCAGATGATACGGATTCAGTAAAAAAAGCAGCTGAATACATTCAAGGCGCTTGGACTTCGACTTTGGACGGTTTAGAAGTTTCAGTCACAAATGTACCATTTTCGGTACGATTGGATCGTGTCAATGCGCGTGATTTTGAAGCCGTACTTGGTGGTTGGGGCGCTGACTATGCCGACCCAAGTAGCTTTACTGATTTATTTCAAACAGGCAATGCTTATAATCGCGGCGGATGGAGTAACGCGGACTATGATAAGTTAGTTTCAGATGCCGCCACGACTTATGCAACGGATCCGAGCAAACGTTGGCAAGCCTTGGTCGATGCAGAAGGGATCATTACTTCGGAAATGGGCGTGATCCCAGTTTATCAAAGAGCAGAAGGACACTTAATCACTTCTAAGATCAAAGGAATCGTTAGTCATGGAGCTGGAGCAACGTATGATTACAAATGGACCTATGTAGAAGAATAAAGCAAGCGCGCCGAGCAAAAACGGCGCGCTGTTTTTTTAAAAGAAAGTGTAATAAAGACTTCTGATCGCGTCTTGCTCACGATCTTTATGGATCCCGAACATGATGCTGACCTCAGAGGAGCCTTGGTTGATCATTTCGATATTGATTTCTTTACGAGCGAGAGCAGCAGTACTTTCAGCCATCAAGCCGACCCGATGTTTCATTCCTTCACCAACAACTACTACCAGACACAGATCATGAGTGATCCGCAATTCATCAGGATCGATCTCATAAGCGATTTTACGCAAAAGTTCTTCTTCTAAGTAAGGCGTCAATTGATCCGCTCGAAAAATGATCGAGATGTCGTCGATTCCAGATGGCATGTGTTCATAATTGATGCCAAAATCCTTAAAGATTTTTAAAACTCTTAAAGTAAACCCGACTTCTTTGTTCATCAAGTATTTATTGATATAAATCATCGAAAAACCTTCATCACTGGCAATGCCAACGACTGGATTTGCTAGAACGTTACGGCTGTTGGTGATTTTTGTCCCTGGGTGATCAGGGTCATTCGTATTTTTGATCACGACAGGTACTCTGGCACGAAAAGAGGGCATCAGAGCCTCTTCATGGAAAACTGAAAAACCCGCATAAGCCAGTTCACGCATTTCGCGATAGGTGATTTCTTTGATCGTCTCGGGCTTGTGGATAAAATTGGGTTGAGCGGAATAAATGCCATTGACATCTGTGAAATTTTCATAAAGATCGGCTTTGATACCCGCCGCTACGATCGCGCCACTGATATCGGACCCGCCGCGCGAAAAAGTGCAGATTTCGTTTGTTTCGGTATAGCCAAAAAAGCCCGGTATGATCAAGATTTCCTCGGTTTGACGCCATTGGTAGATCGAAGTATAAGATTTTAATAAAACACGGGCATTTTGAGGATCATCAGAAACAAAGAGCCCCAACTCTTTAGGACTGAAGTAGCGTGCTTTAAGTCCTTGGGCTTGTAGAATACCAGCCAACAGATGAGCATTATTATTTTCGCCACTGGCTAGCAACGTGTCCAAATAATGAGGCTCTGTCAAATCAGGAGTCCTAGCAATCTTTCGAAAATTTTCTGCGATCACTTGCAACAGATCCGCACCGACTTGAAAAGCTTGCCCAATCTCCGTATAGCGGGCAATGATTTGTTCTAAGTAGCTTTCAAAGGGTTCATTTTCCAAGCGGGCTAAATGGATCTTGACCAATAGATCTGTGATTTTGATGTCTTCCTTGTTACGTTTTCCCGGTGCAGAGACCACAATAAAGCGGCGCGCTGCATCACTTTTAATAATAGCTACGACTTTTTTTACTTGTTCATAGGAAGAAAGCGAACTCCCGCCAAATTTAGCAACTTTGATCATTTTTTATCTCCTTGGTCACCTGTGACCAGTCTTTTTTTATAGGTTACCTGTCCTGTTAAAAGAAAGCAAGAGTTTTATGAGAAAACGGTGAATTTTTTATTACATATGAAAGGCACCAGAAAATGGAAAGCGAGTGCCTATGATGGCGTGAAAGGCATTCGTGTCGTGTAACGTTATTTTAAAAGAAATACGCAACGAGTCGTTTAAAAATGCTATGAATAGATAAAATCCCCTTTGATTTTGGATGATGCTTAAAAAGGCAAGACGCTAATACTCCCATTTACGTTTATAATCCTTCATTAGAAAGAGTAAAATTTCAAAAATTCAATTTTTTTGTTAGTTCTTAGTGAATGATTTTTCTCTTTATGCTATAATTTACTCTAGATGTCTACTTATTATAGACGAAGGCTAACAATTGAAACACTCACATACACAAAATCGTTCACAAGTGGTCGTGCTTTGATAGACGGATCTTGGAATTGGAGGAACATGAAAATGGGAAGTAATGTCATACTGGGAATAGTCATTGCCATAATCGTCATCGCGGCGATCATTTATGGAGTTGGCTTTTTCATACGGAAGAAAAATCAAGAGCGTATGGATGCGGTCGAAAAACGTAAGGAAACGTTATTTGATCTACCTGTCATCGAAGAGATCGACGAAGTGAAGAAGATGCATTTAGTAGGTCAAAGTCAAAATACCTTCCGTGAATGGAATCAAAAATGGACTGATGTCTCGACCAATTCATTTGCTGATTTAGAAAGCCAGATCTTCGAAGTCGAAAACTTGAATGAAACATTTCGCTTTCTGAAAGCCAAGGCAGCTGTTGAAGTAGCTGAAGGGACCATGGATCAGATGGAAACGGATGTGAAAAAGATCCGCGCTGGTCTAAAAGAGTTGCGTGAAAGTGAAGAACGTAATTCCTTAGAAGTTCAAAAAGCGTTGGATGTCTATGAAGAACTAAAGGTACGTTTGCGCGATAATAGTGAAGATTTTGGACCGGCTTTACCGGAAGTGCAAAAACAATTCAAACATGTTGAATCTGAGTTCACACAATTTGTGACCTTAAATACTTCGGGAGATCCTGTGGAAGCACGCGATGTTTTAGAAGCGGCTGAAAAAGGGACCTATGCCCTAGAAAGTTTGATGGATCGGATCCCGAAAGCCTACGAAGATCTCAATAAGACTTTCCCAGCCCAATTAAAAGAAATCCAAGATGGCTATAAACAATTGATTGAAGAGCATTTTATGTTTCCTGAAGAAAACTTCCAGGATAGTATCCATCGGGTAGAACGCCAAGTGGAAGCCACCTTGCAAGATCTAGCCAAGACTGAAATGGATCAAGTCGAAAATGCTAACAAAGAAATTGCGGATAATATCGATGAGTTGTATAAGGTGATGGAGCGTGAGATCGATTCGAAACGCTATGTCGTTCGCAACCGTCACACTTTGACTGAATATGTCAAGCATGCTTTGAAAAACAACCATCAATTGATGGTCGAACTCGATCACACGGCGCAAAGCTATACCTTGAATCATAATGAATTGGCACGGACACGTGGTTTCCAAAATGAGATCGAAGAATTGTCACGTCGCAATGAAGCAATAGAACCTAAGTTAAACGAGCATGAGATCCCTTATTCCGAGGTAGAAATTTTTTATAAAGATGCTTACAAGATTTTGGATGATGTCGAAAATCAACAATTAGCGATCGATGGGGAATTAAGAGAATTACGCAAAGATGAAAAAATCGCCCAAGATAAGGTCGACGAGTTTGAATTCAAGCTCCGTAATTTGAAACGCTATGTAGAAAAACAACGTTTGCCAGGATTACCAAGTGACTATCTCGAGATTTTCTTTGGCGCAACTGATCGTATCGAGGATCTGAGCAAGGCGTTAAATAAAATCCGTGTCGATATCGAACAAGTCAATAAAATGGTAGCTGTTATTGAAGATGATTTGAAAATTTTAGATGATAAAACGACAGATTTGGTTGATGCAGCAGGCTTAGCTGAACAAATGATGCAATATGCCAATCGTTATCGTCATTCTCATCCCGAAGTCAAAGCTGCGATCGATCGTTCCCTTGAATTGTTTACGAAAGAGTTTCGTTATCAAGATGCTTTAGATGAAATCGGTACGGCCTTAGAAAGGGTCGAGCCCGGCGCCTTTAAACGGATCGAGGATTTCTTCTTTAATCATCGTGATTTGGTTTAGACTGAGCGATCATTCTAGCGACCCCTTTGAAAAAATCAGAGGGGTCGTTTCTTGTAATTACAGAATTCTATCGGTATAATGAGTAAGAATTTCAAAGAGAGGATTTTAATCATGATTTATTTTGATAATAGTGCCACAACGCCCATCGATCCTAAAGCTTTAGATTCCTACATGCAGACGAGTCGTCGGATTTTTGGTAATCCTTCAAGTCTGCACGATCTAGGCACTCAGGCGGATCGCTTGCTGCAACAATCGCGTCACCGAATTGCAGAGCTACTTGGGGTTTCTAATGAAGAGATCTTTTTTACGAGTGGCGGGACAGAGGGCGATAATTGGGTCATTAAGGGAACGGCTATAGAGAAACAAGCTTTTGGAAAGCATATGATCCTATCTAGTATCGAGCATCCAGCTGTCAGAGAAAGTGCGGAACAATTGGCAAAATTGGGATTTGATGTGGATTATGCGCCAGTCGATGCAAAAGGATTTGTCGATGTTGCTGCTTTAGAAAAGATGATCAGAAAAGATACGATCTTGGTGTCGGTCATGGCGGTCAATAATGAAATAGGGTCGATCCAGCCAATCAAAGTCATCAGCCAAATACTGGAAAACTATCCGAAGATCCATTTTCATGTCGACGCAGTCCAAGCAATCACAAAAGTAGCTAACGTAGAATGGTTGACACCACGAGTCGACTTTGCCGTTTTTTCAGCGCATAAGTTTCACGGACCACGCGGAGTAGGCTTTATTTATAAGAAAAAAGGTCGCAAATTAGCTTCCTTTATGGCTGGTGGTGGTCAAGAAACGGGTTTACGTAGTGGCACTGAAAACTTGCCGGCCATCGTTGCTATGGCTAAAGCCTTACGTTTAGCATTTGAAAAACACGGCGCTTATCCAGACCATATCGCTCATTTAAAGGCAGCCTTGGTCGAATCTTTGCAGACTTTTGATGGCGTACATTTGTTTTCAAAAGGAGACCAGTTTGCATCACATATCCTTTGTTTTGCCTTAGCTGGGATCCGCGGTGAAGTCATGGTCCATGCCCTTGAAGAAAAGCAAATTTTTGTTTCGACCACCAGTGCTTGTTCTAGTAAAAAAGCAGCTGTCAGCTCAACTTTACGGGCTATGGAAGTCCCCAAAGATTTAGCTACGTCAGCGGTTCGGATCAGTTTAGACGATAGTAATACCATGGCTGAGGTGGAACAATTTTTGATCGCTTTTCGCCAAAACTATCAACGTTTCACTAAGGTGCGAAACTAAGCCTTTTTAAATTTTTTTAAAAGATCATAAGGAAAGGAAGTCAATATGAAATATTCAGAGATCATGGTTCGCTATGGTGAACTTTCGACAAAAGGCAAAAACCGCAATTTTTTTATCAATCGCCTAGCTTCAAATGTCAAAAAAACATTGGTCGATCATCCAGAAATCAAAGTGCAAGCTAACCGTGATCGCATGCATTTAAAGTTGAATGGGGCGGATAGTGATGTGGTCATTCCACGCTTAAAATTAGTATTTGGTATTCAAAATTTTTCACCAAGTGTACAAGTAGAGAAAAGTATCGCCGCTATCACGGATTGTGCTCAGACCATCATGAAGGAAATCTATACAGGTAAAGAGAGTTTTAAAGTAACGACCAAACGTAGCGACCATGCTTTTGAACAAGATACCAATCAATTGAATGTTACTTTGGGCGATGCGATTTTAGATATTTTTCCTGATATCAAGATACAAATGAAAAAGCCAGATATTAATTTGCGCGTGGAGATCCGCGATGAAGGAGCTTATCTTTCATATGAAACAATCCAGGGGGCCGGTGGACTTCCGGTAGGATCAAGTGGCAAGGCGATGCTCATGCTTTCTGGTGGAATCGATTCGCCTGTGGCTGGCTATCTGACCATGAAACGTGGTGTCGAAATCGAAGCAGTCCATTTTGCTAGTCCTCCTTATACTAGTGAACAAGCCGTCCAAAAAGCGAAAGATTTGACAGCTAAATTGGCACCTTATGTTGGCAGCATTCAATTTATCGAAGTTCCTTTTACCGAAGTCCAAGAAGCAATCAAAGGTCATGTTCCGCAAGGTTATTGGATGACCTTGACACGGCGGATGATGTTACGCTTGACCGATGCCATTCGTGCGCTGCGTCATGGGTTGATCATCGTAAATGGTGAGTCATTAGGACAAGTGGCTTCCCAAACGTTACACAGTATGGTGGCCATCAATGAAGTGACCAATACACCGATCGTACGTCCCGTGGCGACAATGGATAAATTGGAAATCATTGATTTGGCTGAAAAAATCGATACTTTTCAGTTGTCGATCCAGCCTTTTGAAGATTGTTGTACGATTTTTGCCCCACCTCAACCCAAAACTCGTCCTCGTCTGGATAAGGTTTATGAATATGAGAAGCGCTTAGACATCGAAGGCATGATGGAGCGTGCTTTAGCGGGACTTAAAATCGCAGAAATCACGACGAGTCCTAAAGTAGAAGATTTTTCAGATTTATTATAGAACCGCTTAAAACAGGCCCAGTCTTCTTTATTGCGGACCTGTTTTTTTGTCCTTGAAATTTTTATTGGCGTTAGCCATGCCAGAACACTCGTGACTTTAGTCATGAGATGAATGGCAGACTGTTTTTGGGATGTCTTTTGTTCTATCTAAAAACCGATAGGAAAATAAGAAAATAAAAAAAAAGAAAATATTTTCGTGCATTTTCTTTCGAGATGTGATATGATTCGTTTAGAACGTATTTTCGCTTTAAGAGGTTGGAAAATCATACAGGAGAAAATAAAATGACCACCCCCACCTATGTCTTAACGTTGCCACTCAAAGTGGAAATTTG
>JBFLGC010000056.1:0-17532 GCA_041859945.1 Tetragenococcus sp. | reverse complement strand
GCGTTATCAGGTTCGGTCTTGGTCAAAAATCAGTACTACCGCGAAAGTCTTCAAGCACAATTAAAGACAGAATTTCCGCAACTCGAGGTTTTTCCAGTAAGCAAAAATAATGCCGAGGGTGCCATTTATTGGCCGCTTTGGCAATAAAAAGGTAAAGGAGCAAGGAAAATGACAATGAGAAAATTGGGACTTTCGATCTATCCCGATCACAGTGACTTTGAAGCAGATAAGCATTACTTAGAATTAGGGGCTCACTACGGCTTTAGTCGTTTGTTCATGAGCATGTTAGAAGTAAATGGCTCAGTTGAGGCCACGACTGCCAAATATAAAAAAATCGTGAGTTTAGCCAAAAAGTTGGGCTATCAAGTCATTATCGATGTGGCGCCGCGGATCTTTGACGAATTAGGAGTCAGCTATGCCGATCTGACTTATTTCCATGAATTGGGTGTGGATGGGATCCGTTTAGACCAAGGTTTTGATGGAAGCACCGAAGCCATGTTGTCCTATAATCCCTTTGGCTTGATCATCGAATTGAATATGAGCAACAACGTGGATTATTTGAACAATATTTTAAGTTACCAAGCAAGCGAACCCTTTATTTATGGCTGTCATAATTTTTATCCCCAAGTGGGTACCGCCTTGCCTTATGATTTCTTTTTAGAATGTAGCCAACGTTTTAAGAAATTTGGCATTCATACCGCCGCTTTTGTAGCCAGTCAAGTGGGGAATATCGGACCGTGGAACGTCAATGACGGTTTGCCGACTTTGGAAATGGACCGGCGTTTACCGATCGAAGTCCAAGCCAAGCACTTATTTGCTAGCAATCAAATCGATGATGTCATCATCGGCAATGCCTATGCTTCTGAGGCTGAACTCAAAGCACTGTCTGAAATCGATCGTTATCAAGTCCAATTCAACATCGATTTTGTGGCAGATGTCAATGAGATCGAAAAAACCGTGGTTTTAAAACCGCAACATTTCCGTCGGGGTGATATGAATGAATTAGTGATCCGTTCGACGATGCCTCGGGTGACTTACAAGGAAGTAGAAAATCATCCGCATGATAACGAAACGACCTTTGAGCGTGGCGACATCGTGATCGGCAACGATGACTTTGGCGTTTATAAAAACGAACTGCAAATCGTTTTAGAACCGCATCAAGATGCTCGTAAAAACAAAGTTGGAGCCATAAAAGCTGAAGAGTTGATTTTACTTGATTTTATCAAACCATGGAGTAAGTTTCGCTTTTTAGGTGAATAAAAAAGAAAGGACCAAGACTTTTTGAATGAAGTTTTGGTCCTTTGTTTAGTAGATCCAATGAGTAAGCATGCTTTACTTTTCACGAACGATTTCTAGATCAATGCTACACTTTCATGTTTAGCCGTGGATTATAAGGTTTCACTTTAAAAAATAGCTGCTTTTTGTATATTTTAGTTTAAATTTGTTCTTTGTTGGATTAAAATAGCAGATAATAAATGAGATCGTGATGGGAGGAGAATAAATGGAAAAAGAGGTTTTGACGGAAGAACAAGCACAATTGGTTGTAGATGGCTTATTGACTGGCTATAAAGACTATTTGGATATTCGTCAAGAAATGAAAAAGAAGTTAAAAGTTTCTGCTGGTTTTGCCTTCATAAAGGGGAACTTTATTGATGATGGTGTTGCTAATGAAGTGACTTCTTTTGCCAACTATCAAACGAAAAAAGCCGGTGAAAGTTGGCAATATCTTGAATTTTCTTTCGGGGAAAGGAAGCCTTCTTCTTTTTATCATAAAAAATGATTATCGACTGCAACAAACTTTTTCAGGAGACAAACAAAAAAAGACGAGTCAGTATTTTTTGAACCATGCTAAAATCAATAAACGGACGCTCGAGCGGATTCGTAAGGGACAAATAAAAGTCTCTAATACTTCTATCCAATTAAAGCTGCCAATTGAGGAACCAATCGTATCCGAAGAAGAGCTAGCCAAGTATGAAAATTTCTTTATCATTGTTTATAAAACAAATGTTGAGAAAGTAATTGAATCTGTTCAACTTGTTTTGCCTGATGATCAAACAAAAGAACTACATGTGATCCAAGATTTATCGGCTTATTTGCAAACGACGTCTATTACCATAGAAGCAGAAGAATATTCCGCCGTTGTTGGCGAAAATGAAGAAATCGGAACGATCTTTGATTATGACTATACCGTACCAAAAGAAGAAAAAGATGTTTCTAATGAATAGGTAGAGCATCAAGAAAGCAGGAAAAAGCAATGTTTTATGGGAAAAATCTTCAGCTAGTTCGCATGCTACAGGTCTTTCTCGGAAAGAATTAGCAGAAAAATTAAATGTCTCAGAGCAGTCTATTTGGCAATTCGAAAAGCAATTGATCGAGCCTTCCTTTGAAAATATTCTACAATTAAGAGAAATCTTGCAAGTGAAGACGGCTTTTTTCTTTGAAGATTTTTCAATAACAAAAGAGATTTCGGAGACAAATGTGGCCTATCGCAAAGCTGATATCGTTTCTAGAAAAAAAACGAACAGCGAGGTAGTCTACTTAAATGTTGCCTTAAAGATCATCCAATATTTGGAGAGCTTTCTAAATGTGCCGCAAACGACCTTGTTAACGTTGCGGAGAAAAGTAGGAGAACAATTGGCAAATGATTTAACCAATGAGAAAATAGAAAAAAGCGCAAGGATGACGAGGGCCTTTTTAGAGATTCAACCCAATAATGCAAATTTGTTATATGCCTTAGAAAAGTCAGGTATCCACGTTTTAGAAAAAAATGTGGGCGCTAAAGCGGACGCCTATAGTGCTTGGTCACAAGAAGAAACGCCAGTCATCGTTTTGGGCATTAAAAAGTCAGCAGTAAGAAGAAATTTTGACTTAGCTCATGAATTGGGCCATCTATTGTTACACCCTTATGTTGATTTTTTGGATTTGGAGAAGAAAGATCGTCAAAAAATTGAAAGTCAAGCTGACTATTTTGCGTCTTGTCTGCTTTTACCAGAAGAGGTGCTTAGTAAAGAATTTGGTGCTTTAAAGAAGTTGTCAAATCCGGATAGTTATACACCGCTTAAAGCTAAGTATAATGTTTCCATCCAAGCACTGGAAATGCGAGCTTACAAACTAGGTTTTTGACGCCCAAGCAACATAGCTATTTTTATCGCCAAATTGCGCGTCGAGGCTATAAATTCGAGGAGCCTTTAGATAGCGAAATCGCGCTCAAACGTCCCGGCAAGATCCGTAGTATTTTAGCTATGATTTTGAGTAATCAATTGACTGATTTAAGTGGGATCGAGGATCATTTCAATATAGAAAGAAAATTGCTAGAGGAAATGTTTTCGATCGAAGCAAAATTTTTTACTCCTTATGAAAAACAAGCAGAGTTCACCAGTTTCAATAATGTATTGAACGTTGATTTTGGAAATCGATCATTTTAAAAGCAGGGAAGTTGGCTGAAATCTTTCAACCGACTTCCCTGCTTTTTTGCAATGTAAATCTGTAGTTAGTCTACAGCTAAAGTCGATTTAACGACCATTAGTTCACTAGCTTCTACGGCTTTTAGGGCATGTAATTCACCGGGCGTCATTTGAACGATTTTTCCCGGGTAAATCGTTTCGGTATGGGTGGCATCGGAAAAAAGGATCTTGCCTTTGATCGGTACCACGATGACGGAAAAATTAGCTTGGTGTTGTGGGACAGCTTGACCTGCGTCCAAAACCAAATGGGTCACCACTTGGTTGGGCGTGTCGATCAAGTTTTCACCGAGTTCGATATCAGTGTTTCCGGTATAGATTTTCATGTTCAGTTCTCCTTTTGGCTGACTACGGCAATGTAGCCCAGCTGGTTCTTATTTTTTTGAAACATTTGAAACATTTTTTGAAATTGCGCGCGATTTTCCTTTTTCAAGCCATTTTTGACGATTTTAAAGGCGCCGGTCAACCCTTCATCACGGATCATACCGACGGGGTTCATCAAACTCATTTTACCGCTTTGATCATGCGTTTGAAAGCCAGCTTGTGCAAAAAGGGCTAACCATTTTTCTTCTGTCAACGGTTGGGCGCGGACATTTATGGCATGTTGTAATTCGGAAACGACGGTCGCATTTTCTTCTGTCAAGCGCACGTCATGGGTCAGTAGTTTACCGCCGGGCTTTAACACGCGGTAATATTCGGCGATGGCTTTGGTCTTGCCAGCCTCTGGCATCATCGTCAGCATGGCTTCATTGATGAGAACATCAAAACTGTTGTCTGGAAATGGCAATTTCATGGCATTGGCTGCTTGGACTTGAATTAATTCTTCTAAATGATGGGCCTTGATGTTTTGTTTTGCGTGTTCTAAAGCTTTACGGTCTTGATCGATCCCTGTCACCTGACAATGATATCTTTCGGCCAATTGGATCATGGTCGTGCCCATGTTACAAGCTACTTCTAAAATCTGCGAAGTCTCTGAAATTCCTGCTTGCTCGATCAACCAATTTGTCGCTTCGATCCCGCCTGGACGTAATTTTGTTTTGCCTAAACGGGCTAAAAAAGTGTGTCCTGCTTCATTTGCCATTATTCTTTTCTCCTTTATTTTACGAATTCGAGCACTTGACCGCCACAGGCTTGAATAAATTCATAGTCGTGGGTAATGATGATGATTTTGCGCTGCTCATTGGCCATTTGGTGGATAAAGTGGATCGTTTGTTGCATGCTTTTTTTACATAAACCACTTGTCGGTTCATCAAAAATCACGATTGGCTTATGGGAAGCTTGACAGATGGCGATCGCTAGTCGTTGTTTCTCACCACCAGAGAGACTTTGGGGGTGCGCCTCCTTTTTTTCGTAAAGCTCAAATTCTTTTAAAATCGCTGTTTTCTCAGCCGCATCTTCATTTACTAAAGAAAGCTCTTCCCAGACGCTATCGGTAAAGAGTTGATAATTGACATCTTGCATGACCAAGGCCACTTTTTTCGAAAAATCACGGATCTTTGCTTGGTTGAGCCAAGTGGTGCCTTTGAATTTTTTGTTCAGACCACAAAGGCAACGGACGAAGGTGGATTTACCGATGCCATTTTCACCAATAATAAAACTGATCGGTTCAGGAAAGGATAGCTCCATATCAAAGATCTCCTGACCGCGCTCATAGCCATAGCGATAGGCCCGACATTCCAGATCACAAGAAGTATAGTCATGGTCAAAGATATTTTTTGGCGTGACCGCTAAGTCCGTCTTTTTCACTTGACGCAAGGTCCGTAGTTGATAGTTTCGGGCAATATCTTCATTGAGCGCCTCAGCCGGGACATCTGTGACTTTTTTATCGTTTATGATCCATAAGTGATCGATGACCTCTTGTAAATAATACAAACGATGTTCGGCAACGATAATGATTTTGCCTAATTGTTTTAAAGTAAGGAGAACTTCTTTTAAATGTTCGATCGCACTGGCGTCTAAAGAGGCGGAAGGCTCATCGAAAAGGTAGATCTCCTGATCCAGGCAAGCGACACTCGTGATGGCGGTCATCTGCTTTTGCCCACCTGATAATTCAAAAATATTCCGATCCAATAAATCAGTCGTTTTTAAAAGGTCAGTGTAGTAGTTGATCCTACGATGGATTTCGGCTGGCGCGACGCCACGATTTTCCAAGGCAAAGGCCATTTCATCGGTCGAATCGACACAATAAAATTGATTTTTGGGATTTTGGAAAACGGTCGAGATATAGTGACTGCGTTCGGTAATGTTTAGCGCCTTTAGGTCGACGTCATTAAAAGTGAGCTGACCGGTTATTTGGGCTTTTGTCATTTGCGGGATGATCCCGTTGATGGCTTTGATCAGGCTACTTTTACCACTACCTGAGGCACCTGTGATCACATTGATCTCCCCAGCTTTAAAAGTCATCGAGATATCTTTTAAAATAGTTTCCTGTTCATAACAGACGGATAAATTTGCGATTTTAAGCATAGATACTCCTTATATAAACGCCCCATAAAACAACGACAAATAAAAAGCATAGATAATCTTGCCAACGTAATTTAGTCGTTGAGATCGTCGAACGATCGTTATCTACGACCATGCCCCGCGTCATCGCTGAGATCGTCACATCATCGGCAACATTGACCGAGCACATGAGTAAGGGCACGAATTTGTACTCGATCAAGCTCAGTGGTTGTGTGAATAAGAAAAGACAAGGTAGTAAACTGATAAAAAGGAGCAGATAGGGATGGTCGTTCTGGCTGATCCCGGAAATGCAGATCGTCGTGATCGTGAGCATCACTAATAACTTGGTGCGAAAATCAATTTTCATTGCTTCCTCCTAAGCGATCATATTAGCCTTTTTGAAATGTTTTTTCAGCATTTTGATGCCGATCGTACAGCCTGAGTAACCACCGATACAGCCTAGTCGACAACGATTGGAAAGGACCAGACCGGCAGCACTTGGGCCAGTTTATCCGCATAGTCTTGTCCGTAGCCAGTATCGACAAGTTGTTGCAAGTGTTGTTTGCGGGTCACAAATAATGGAAACAGTAGGGAAAAAGTAAGCAGTGAGAAAGCGGTATAAGCCCAGCGCGCCAGTTTCACACTTTGATAGTGCCCACGTGACATGATCCATTCTGCGAGTAAAGCTACGACAATGGCAAAAGGGACCACGTAGATGCCATGATCAGAAGCGGCAAAAACAATGGCGAACAAGATCCCCATAAAAAGCCTTCGCCCAAAAATCGGCGAAGGCTATTTCCCGTCATTTAGTTAAGACGCGTTGTAAGAATTCTTTGGTACGACTTTCTTTAGGGTGGACAAAAATATCTTCTGGGCTGCCTTGTTCGACGATCACGCCTTTTTCCATGAAGATCGTGCGGTCCGAGACTTCTTTAGCAAAGCCCATTTCATGAGTAACAATGACCATGGTCAGGCCGGTTTCGGCCAAATCATGCATGGTTTTTAAAACTTCACCGACCATTTCTGGATCGAGGGCCGATGTCGGTTCATCAAAGAGCATGACATCTGGGTCCATGGAAAGGGCGCGGGCGATGGCGACACGTTGTTGTTGTCCGCCAGAAAGTTGCGCTGACTTGGCAGCTAAATAAGCATCCATGCCGACTTTTTTCAAGTTTTCAATGGCGACTTCCTTGGCCTTGTTCCGGTCACGTTTCAAGACAGTCGTTTGGCCGGTAATACAATTTTCCAGGACATTTAAATTATTAAATAAATTGAAGGATTGAAAGACCATGCCTAAATGAGTCCGGTAAGTCGGTAAATGATAGCCTTTCTCCAGCACATTTTGCTCTTTATAAAGGATCTCACCAGAAGTGGGTTTTTCCAATAAGTTGATGCAACGTAAGAAGGTCGATTTTCCCGAACCAGAAGAGCCGATGACGGTCAAGACTTCGCCTTTATTGATCGTCACACTGATATCTTTTAAGACGTGATTGTCACCGAAATTTTTCTTTAGATGATTGATTTTGATTATGGCTGTCATAAGTTTACTTCCTCCTATCCTTGTTCTTCAACGGATGCATCGATTTTTGTATAAGCAGCTGGTCCATCCATTTTCTTTTCCAAAAGTCGCAAAAGCCCCGTGGCAGTAAGGGTCATGACTAAATACATGGCACCGATAATAGTGAACGTTTGGAAGAATTGTAAGTTGGTCCCAGACGCCGCCGTTCCTTGGAAGAAGAGGTCACCGACACTGATGACACTCAATACGGCGGTATCTTTAATGTTGATGACCGCTTCATTGCCGATTGCTGGCAAGATATTGCGCAAAACTTGCGGTAAAACGATTTTGTTCATGGTTTGTCCATGGGTCATGCCGATCGCTTGGGCGGCTTCAAATTGCCCGTCGTCAACGGAGAAGATCCCACCACGGACGATCTCAGACATATAAGCCCCAGTGTTGATCGAAACGATGAATAAAGCGGCAAAGGTCCGATCCATATTCCAATGGAAAAGCATGGCAAATCCATAAAAGATGACCATCGCCTGCACCATCATTGGCGTGCCACGGAAAACTTCGATGTAGATCGTAAGTAAGATGTTCATCACTTTTTGTAAAAAACTCAAGACGAAATTTTCCGATTTAGGTAAAGTCCGGAACACGCCGACCAAAAGACCAATCAAGACACCGACAATCGTGGAAACGACAGCGATCAAAAGCGTCGTGCCAGCTCCTTTTAAAAATAAAGTGCCATATTGTGTGAGGATCGTTTTGAAATCTTGTAAGAGACTGGGATCGTCATTATCGCTTGTTGCCGATGGTTGGTTACGAACGGCGGTGTCCATAATCTCAAGGCGTTCTTCTTCGGGAATCGTGGCTAAAATTTCATTGGCAAGAGCAACGTCAGGGTCATTTTTGCGCATGCCAATGGCGACTTGGACGTCTTCTGGTTGCGTTTCAAAGCCATCGCCCTCGCCAAATTCGATCATTTTCAAATCTTTGTTGACATTCGTTGCCGTGACCCCTTCTGGCCGTTCGCTGACATAACCGTCGATGGTATGTGAAGCTAGAGCGACCCGCATGGCTGAAAAATCTTTCATCGCTTGTTGCTTGTCGACATCAGGGATCTGATCGATCACGGTATAATGAAAGGTATTTAGTTGCGCCGTGATTTTGGCGCCTTTAAAATCAGCTAAAGTCAACGCATTTGCATAATCACTATTTTTTTGCGTCACGATGACTAGATTTGATTCATAGTAAGGATCAGTAAAGTCGATTTCTTTACGCCGTTCTTCGGTGGGGGACATACCGGCGATAATGGCATCGATCTTGCCTGATTTTAGAGCCGGAACAAGTCCATCCCATTGAATCGGCACGATCACTAAGTCTTTCCCTAAGCCTTCCGCCACTTTTTTGGCGATCTCCACGTCATAGCCACCAACATAGGCACCTTTCTCGTCATTTTTTGAAACGGCCCCGTTGGCATCAGTGGTTTGTGTCCAGTTGAAAGGGGCATAGGCAGTCTCCATACCTACTCTAAATTCATTTTCTGGTGTTTGGTCATCGGCAAAAGTTGGTAAAGTCATAAGTAATAAACCAGCTAATACGGCCCATAAAGCCATCCATTTTCTTTTCATTTCCTTGTGCTCCTTATTTTTTATTTACGAGTTTTCTAAACAAAAAAACAGCCGAACTCCATGAATGGAGAACGGCTGAAGACACAAGGTCCGCAATCATCTCACAAACATAGCGCAACTTAGCATTTGCTAAGACAGTCCACAAATTTTTCATTTGTGTCCCAACAAAGTCTTTTAAGCAAAAAAGGACTTGTTTCGGCGATGTTCCCTAGGACTGCTTCCACGTATTGCTTTACTCCGCAGTTTTAATGAACCTCGCGACCTCTACCTGTTGTAGATATCTCGTATTTGATTTTGAATCATTGTTTCATAGTGTAGAAGAAAAAATTGTTTTTGTCAACTTTTATTTTTAAGCAGTCTTGACTTCTTTTGGTTCACGACCCAAGATGGCTTGAATGACACTCAAACCGACCAATAGACCTAGAACTAGATAGATCAAGCTACTATATTGGGTGATCCCCCAACCCCACGTCCGATAAATCACTAAGAAAATAGCTTGTACGATGGCGGCTATGACATTGAAAAGTGCAAAGGCCCAAAGATTGCCATTTTCTTTTCTTGATAAATAGAAAATCGTGAAAAAGACACTTAAAGCAAACCATGCGATACAAATTAAAATGACGGCCCAATAAATGATTGCTGCTAACATCATGATGTTTCACCTCGCTTTGAAAAATATTCTCGCACCTATTTTACCACGTTTATTGAAAATTGTCATGAAAAATTGATTGCAGGTTGGTCATAGTCAAGTTTTTGAACTATCGCCAAGCTAAAAGATAGCCTGATTTCGACTCCCAATTTAAATTATTTCGATCAAGTCAAAACAATCACTTTTTATCGTACTGTACGCAGTATCGAACATATTTTGAAACGAAACATGTCCAATAGTGGAGTATCGAACACATTTAAAAATAAAACATGTGCGATACTTTAAATCAAATGAAATAAATGTAGCTGCGATGTTATTGTAAAAGTAACGAATCGATTTTTTGCACAAAGAAAAATTGTCATTTTCCCGGCTCTTTGCGTATAATAGAGAAGAAAGGTGTGATCAAGATGATTCGTTGTAGTCAAGAAGAAGCTAAGCACATGATAGAAGACAGTCAAAGGATCACTTTTTTAACTGGAGCAGGTGTTTCGACACCATCGGGCATTCCGGATTATCGTTCGTTAAAAGGCGTCTATCATGGAATCGAGGAACCTGAATATTTACTTAGTACCGAATGTTTGGATCGTGAACCAGATAAATTTTATCATTTTGTGTTGAATTTATATCATCCCGATGCCAAACCAAATGTGATCCATCAAAAAATGGCGCAAATGGAACGGACTGATAAAGCGCAGATTGTGACGCAAAATATCGATGGCCTTTATGAAAAAGCCGGCGCCAGACAGTGTGTCCATTTTCATGGTAATTTGTATGAATGCCATTGCCGTAAGTGTGGGCAAGATGTTCCCTGGCAAAAATATATCAAAAGTGATCGTCACAAAAACTGCGGGGGCCAGATCCGGCCTGATATCGTGCTTTATGGCGAAGGATTTACCGAGGATGTCATCGATAATGCGGTTCGAGCGGTTGCGGCAGCGGATTTGATCGTGGTGGTCGGGACGTCTTTTCAAGTCCATCCATTTTGTGATTTGATTCATTATCGCAAGAAAAAAAGCCAGATCTTAGTCATCAATCAGACAGAGATTTTCATGCCTTATCCGTACCGCTTTCTCGATGAAGAGGCAAGTTTATTATTCAAGGAACTTTAGGAGGATTTAGATGACATATCGTAGTGAAAAAGAAAAAATGATCGCCGGCGAATTGTATTTTTCAGCAGACCCGGAATTGATCGCGGATCGTAAATTAGCTCGTGAGCAGATGTTATTGATCAATCGTGAAGAAGATCAAGCAGTCAGAGAACAGCTAGTCAAAGAAACTTTTGGACAGGTGGAAAATCATGTCCACATCGAACCCAATATCCGCTTTGATTATGGTTATAATATTTCAGTGGGCAAAAACTTTTATGCCAATTATGATTGTGTCTTGTTAGATGTTTGTCCGATCACATTTGGCGATAATTGCATGTTGGCACCAAATGTCAAAGTCTATACAGCGTCCCACCCGCTCCATCCAGTCAAACGCAATAGTGGCTTAGAAAATGGGGCACCGATCACAGTGGGGGATAATGTTTGGATCGGCGGTGGCGCGATCTTACTTCCTGGCGTTTCGCTGGGGGATAATGTGGTGGTCGGAGCGGGTAGCGTCGTGACCAAATCCTTCCCCGAAAATGTCGTGATCGCCGGCAATCCGGCTCGTGTTATCAGAACGATCGAATTGGACAATAAATCTCCTAAAGATCTGTTGGCGATCCAGCGCGAGGAGATCGACCAATTAGACTGGCAGATCGCTTTTCTATTAGAAAAACGGATGGCCGCTGTTTCAGAAGTATCGCGCATCAAAAAAGAAAATGATATCAGCGTTTTAGACCAAGGCCGTGAAGAGAAAGTGTTGGACAATGTCCGCAAAGCTGTTGCCAGTGAAGAATATGAGGAAACGATCGTGGCAACTTTTAAAGCAATCATGGCTTGTTCACGAGAATACCAAAAGAAACAAAGGGAGGATTAGCGATGGATGGTAGTAAACGGCGCGAAGAAATCGTTCAATGTTTAAAGGATACGGATAAACCGATCAGTGCCAGTAAATTTGCTGAAAAATTTGGCGTCAGTCGCCAAATCGTGGTCGGCGATATCGCTTTATTGCGTGCTTCCGGAGAAGAGATCATAGCTACTGCACGCGGTTATAAGTATCCCACCGAGCCTTCATTGCTACAAAGTAAAATCGTGGTCCAACATGAGAAAAGTCAAACGCGTGAAGAACTCGAAACGATTGTAGCGCTGGGTGGCGAGATCCTAGATGTGATCGTGGAGCATGACTTATATGGCGAATTAGTTGGGGGCCTTTATATCAGTAGTCAAAAGGATGTCGATCGCTTTATGGAAAATTATGAAAAATCGAGTGACAGTCCCCTTTCACAGTTGACCAATGGTATCCATATGCATACGATCTGTTATCAAAAAGAAAGTGACTTACTCGCTATCAAAAAAGCTTTGGCGCTAAAAGGGATCTTGTATCAAGACTAGAAAAATGTGAACCGATTTTTGCCACTAATAGTTAATGGATCTAGTGAATTTGGCAGAAATTATTTTCCTAAGCTATGTTTTCAAGAACTTGTATTGAATAAGCAAGAATCTAAGACAAACTAAGCAAACTTGTATTGAATACTTGAGAATCAACTACAGATCGGGCAAACTTGGCAGAAATAGTGCGTGCTTCTCAATTCTGGATGAAAGTTGAAGCAAAATTCAGAAAAGTTTTTCAACAAATTTAGAAAAAACGGTTGACAAATTAAATTTGATAAGGTAAATTAAGCACATCAACAAAAAACAAAATAATTGTCCGATGAAAAGGAAAGTACATTTGGCGGCTTTTTAGAGAGATCCTGGGCGGTGAAAAGGATCAAGTTCAAAAAATGGAAAATGGCCTTAGAGGAAAGAATGTCGATAGGTAGGCATTCTCGGAAGTGTTCGACCGTTAAAATGAACACCAATCTTTCGCTATTGAAATGTTGGATTTGAGGGAAGGCAACTTCCAAACAAAGGTGGTAACACGATCATTCGTCCTTTTACTAGATAAAACTAGTAAAAGGACTTTTTTTATAGTTTCACATCGACCTGGTAAGTAAAAAAGCAGCTATCATACAGAGAGCTTCGGAACGCTGAGAAGAAGCAGAAGAAAACTTTTTGAAAATGGCCAGTGAGTGATTGTTCTGTAAGTGCAAACGAGCAGATCACGGTGGCAATCGTTACAATGCTTGGAGGAGTTGTAACAACAACTCAAATTGAGGTGGTACCACGCAAATGGCGTCCTCAAGAAGATGATTTTGTTCATCTTCTTGAGGACTTTTTTATTAGAAAATGCAGGAGGAACGAAAATGATTGAACTAAAAGATGTATCCGTGACTTTTTATCAAGGAAACCAGGAAATCAAAGCCGTCCAAAATGTCGATTTATCGGTAGAAAAAGGGGATGTTTATGGCATAGTTGGTTATTCTGGGGCTGGTAAGAGTACGTTGGTTCGGGTGATCAATTTATTACAACGGCCTACGCAAGGAACCGTGGAGGTCAACGGGGTCGACTACACAAGTTTGTCAGCCCGTGATTTACGAAAAAAACGGAAATCGATCGGGATGATTTTTCAACATTTCAATTTGATGAATAGTCGCACGATTTTTGATAATGTGGCCTTTTCTTTAAAATACAATGGCAAATCAAAAGCAGAACGACGCGAAAAAGTCAATGAATTACTGGAACTTGTAGGTTTGACCGAAAAAATCGATGCCTATCCTAGCCAACTCTCTGGCGGTCAAAAACAGCGGGTCGCCATTGCTAGAGCTTTAGCCAGTGACCCAGAAATCTTACTTTGCGATGAAGCCACAAGCGCACTCGATCCTAAAACGACCTTACAAATTTTAGCCTTGCTGCGCGAATTGAATAAAAAATTAGGGCTGACGATCGTTTTGATCACCCATGAAATGCAGGTGGTCAAGGAAATTTGTAATAAAGTAGCAGTCATGGAAGATGGGCAGATCATTGAACATGGCGATAGCGTTCAGATCTTTAGCAAACCTGAACAAGCGCTGACCAAGGACTTTATCCGAACCGCGACTCACGTAGACCAAGCCTTAGAAACGATCCTCGGCAATCCTAGTTTTTCTAGTCTTAAAGAAGACGAATGGTTAGTCGAACTTTCTTATGTGGGCGATTCGACGAGTGAACCGTTGATCGCTAGTCTCTACCGTGATTTTCATATCACGACCAACATTTTATATGGCAATGTCGAAATCATTCAAGATGTGCCCTTAGGTAGTTTGATCGTCACTTTTGCCGGCACCCTTGAAGAGCGTCAAAAAGCTTGTGATTATCTGCAAGAAAAAGATGTCTATGTCAATATTTTAAAAACGACGGAAGGAGGTAGATAAACGATGCAAAACTTTTTACAAACTTATTTACCGAATGTGATCGAGATTCCCGATGAATTTATCAAAGCAACAGGTGAGACGCTTTACATGACATTTTATTCTTCTTTGATCGGTGGGATCTTAGGTATTTTCTTTGGTGTCATTCTTGTCGTCACGCGTCCGGGTGGTATTTTAGAACAAAAAGTACTTTTTAGTATTTTGGATAAGATCGTCAATATTTTACGGTCGATCCCCTTTATCATCATGGTGTCCTTATTGGTCGGTGTGACCCGGGCTATCATTGGCACTTCGATTGGGGCTCCGGCAGCTTTGGTGCCATTGACAGCCAGTGTCATTCCCTTTTTTGCTAGACAGATCGAGATTGCCTTACTCGAAGTCGATCCGGGCATGATCGAAGCAGCTGAAGCAATGGGAACCAGTCCTGTGGGGATCATTTTTCGGGTGTATTTAAAAGAAGGCTTACCTGGGATCGTGCGTGTTTCAGCTCTTACAGTCATCAACATCATTGGCTTGACAGCCATGGCCGGAGCTTTGGGTGCCGGCGGATTAGGGAATTTAGCGGTGTCTCGGGGGTACGCCCGTTTTCAAACGGATGTGACTTGGGTGGCACTTCTGATCATCTTGGTCTTGGTTTTTATCAGCCAAGCCATTAGCAATTTGATCATCAAAAAAATTACTCATTAATGAGGGGGAAATGGAAATGAAAAAAGGTTTAAAATTGGTTACAGCAGCGTTAGCAGTGCTACTATTTGCCAGTGGTTGCGGAAATAATAGTGCGAATAGTGACAGTAGTAAAGAAAGCAGTGGTTCTGCAGATGATCCTGTTACAGTAAAAATCGGTGTCGTTGGTGATGATACGCGCGTTTGGGATACGGTCAAAGATCGTTTAGTCGATGAAGGGATCGCTTTAGAGTTTGTGAAATTTACCGACTATAGTCAACCAAATGTGGCTTTAGACAATGGCGATATCGATTTGAATTCGTTCCAACATCAGTACTTTTTAGATAATTTCAATGAGGAACACGGCACAGATCTGGTTTCGATCGCCAATACCGTCAACGCGCCTTTAGGGATCTATTCAGAAAAGATCACGGATATCAAGGATCTAGCTGATGGAGCCAAAGTAGCGATCCCTAATGATGTGACAAATGGCGGACGCGCCTTATTGCTCTTGCAAACAGCGGGATTGATCACTGTTGACGAAGCCGCTCAAAAAGCCCCGACGGTTTCAGACATCACTGAGAATCCGAAAAAATTAGATATCACGGAATTGGATGCCGCTCAAACGGCACGATCCTTGCAAGATGTCGATATTTCTGTGATCAATAGTGGTATGGCCGTCGATGCCGGTTTTATACCGACTGAAGATGCGATTTATTTGGAACCAGTCGATGATACTTCGCGTCCTTATGTGAATATCATCGTGGCATGTAAAGAAGACGAAGACAATGAAGTTTATCAAAAAATCGTTGATGTTTATCAAACGGACGAAACGGCCAAGAAAATCGAAGAAACGTCCAAAGGTTCCAGCATCCCAGCTTGGGAACAATTTGGCAGAAAATAAAAAAATGGAGGAATTAGTTATGACAACAAGAAATGAAAAAGATACGGTTATTAAAAATTTTATTGCAAAGAAGTTACCCGATTATCAAGCAGTGGCTTTAGACATTCATGATCACCCCGAAGTTTCCAATTACGAAGTGTATTCCTCAGATGCTTTGATCACACAGTTGAAAAAAGAAGGTTTTGCGGTCACGAAAAACGTAGCCGGTCACTACACGGGTTTTGATGCTCGTTATAACTCAGGCAAACCTGGTCCGACCTTAGCTTTTTTAGCTGAATATGATGCCTTACCCGGTATCGGTCATGCTTGTGGTCATAATCTATTTGGCAATTATTCTTGTTTGGCCGCCGCTGCTTTGAAAGAAGTCGTGGATGAAGTAGGCGGTGAGATCCGCGTCTACGGGACACCCGGTGAAGAAGGTGGCGAAAATGGCTCGGCGAAAGGCAGTTTCGTTCGAGAAGGTTTCTTTAACGATGTCGATGCTGCTTTATGTGTTCATCCGGGTTATCGCTATTGCCGCACGCAAAAAGGGTTGGCTAATGATCCCGTCGATGTCAAATTCCATGGCGTGGCTTCCCACGCGGCTGGAGCTCCAGAAAAAGGGATCAGTGCCTTAGAAGCGTTGATCCAAGTCTTTAATGGCATCAATGCTTTACGCCTGTTTTTGCCAAAGGATGTCAATATCCATGGTATCATTACAGACGGTGGTGTGGCGGCTAATGTGATCCCTGATTATGCGGCAGGACGTTTTTACCTACGTGCAAAAAATCGGGTTACCTTGGATAATGTTTATCAAAAAGTAGAAAATATCATCAAAGGAGCAAGTATCGCTACAGGGGCAACCTATGAATTTGGACTCTTTCAAAATGCGGTCGATGATGTGATCGTGACCCCAAGTTTTGATGATGTCTTCTTTAGTCACGCCAAAGCCGCCGGAGTCCCGGAAGCAGAGATCGATACGACCATTCATGATACCTTTGGCTCGTCAGATGTCGGTAACGTCAGTCAAGTTGTTCCGACCATTCAACCAAATGTCTCTATTTCTGACGACTATATTGCCGGTCACTCCATCGAATTCAAAGCCGCTGCTCGCAGTGAAAAAGGCTTGAATTCCATCGGTATCGCTGCTGAATTACTCGCTGAAACAGCCTTGGATCTGTTAGAAGATCCTGAGCTTTTAGCAAAGATCAAAGCCGACCATAAAGCGTCTCTGGCCCAAGGAAACTAAAGATCAGAACAGGAACACCCCGACTTGCAGTTGTTTGCAGTCGGGGTGATTTTTAGGTTAGCAAGGTTCCAAGTAAGATAAGAAAATTATCCCCCATATGCGTAAAAATGGCTTCCCCAAATATTTTTTTGTTGAAATAGACGAGGGTAAAGAGAAGGCCAAGAATAAAAAAGCCTAATAATCTAATGAGATATCCATTTGCGTTTATATCATGTCTAGCGGTAAATAAATACAAACTAACTACTGTGGTAATTATGCGAGCAAATTTGTTCTCTCCTAAGTCTAGGCTGAATATTTTTTTGCATTCCATCTGTTTTTGTACCAATTAACTCTGGTTCAATAAAATTGGACGTAGCAGTTATTTGATTGAAGCTCAATTCATCGGCACTTGCTGAAATAGGGATTAGTTCTATACATATTATACTTGCAAACAATAAAAAGATTGAGATAGAAAATTTTTTCATTATTATCGCTCCCCGTAATTATAAACTTTAGAGCTTTTTTTACTAAAAATAATAATATGACCGCAGATCAATTTCTATATTTTTGATTGTATAGATTCTTAATCCAAGAAGTAAAAGTAATTGAGATCAAATTTGATAAAGTCCATATAATTGTGTAAAAGATAAAGAGCCATGTAAACGCCCTTTTTACGGTACAATGTTTTTAACGACA
>JBFLGC010000055.1:0-17582 GCA_041859945.1 Tetragenococcus sp. | reverse complement strand
CAGTCCATTTTCCACGATCATCAACGGCTTTTGATAACGATCGTATAAAGTATTCATGGTGATCCGCAAACCAACTGGATCGATTTGCCAGCCCCACTGCGTCGCCTTTAGGTAAGGATTTTTCATCGTCGCAAAGGCGTTGCCTTGTTGCAATTCTTTCTCATTTGTTGCCGAACACATCCTTGAATTGTAGTAGCTGAAGGAAACAAAATCGACGGTATTGTCACGCAAGAGCCGCTTCTCTTCTTCACTAACTTCTAAATCGATCCCTTGCGCTTCTAGTCCAGCCAAATAATAACTGGGATAAGCGCCTCTAACTTGAACATCCGTAAACATTAAATTCTCACGATCTTTTTGCAGTGCCAGTAACACATCGTCAGGTGAGGGTGTCGCTGGATAAGTATCCCCAGCTGCTAACATACAGCCAAATTGGAGATTGTCATCGATTCCTCTTCCTAGTTTCACCGTCGCTGCATTGGCCAGAAGTAAATGATGGATGGCCTGCGCTTTGGTCTTTTCATTGATTTCTTGCAGTCCCGCGCCAATATAAGGTAAGTGCTTGGCCATATTGATTTCATTACAAGGGATCCAATAAGTGACTTGTTTATGATAATGTGTCAAGATCACTTGGGCATAGTTCAAAAAAGCTTGTAAAGTCTTAGGACTGGCCCAACCATTCTCGGTTTGCGACAAATAAAAAGGCGTATCAAAATGATTCATGGTCACTATCGGTTGAATGTCATACTTGGCAAGTTCAGCGAACACCTCATCATAAAATTGTAGTCCCGCTTCATTGGGCTTGTCTTCTAGCCCAGTTGGAAAAATACGAGGCCAAGAAAGCGACAAGCGTAGCGCATTGATGCCCATTTTAGCAAGTAACTTGATATCTTCGCGAAAGTGCTCATAAAAATGAACGCCCTCGCGACTAGGATAAAATTCAAATTCCTGTTTTGCAAATTTCTTAGGTTCCTCTATCACTTTGAAACGGTCTTTTCCGGCGGGCAGACGATCGATGATGCTTTCGCCTTTCCCCTTTGTTTGGTAAGCCCCTTCTGCTTGATTAGCAGACAAGGCGGTACCCCATAAAAAATCAGTCATTTTCTCGCCCTCTCTAAGTCATTTATAAACTGTTGCATTGCTTTTTCTGACACGATGCCTTTTTCGATCAACGCCGCTAGGGAATCTTCCTTGTGATCACGTTTCACACTTGAAGATAAAAGAGGTTGATCTTTAAAAGTCCTTTCCATGCGAACTGCACTAAAGGGGTCCTTCAGCAGGTCCGCTAAAGTTGTTTTGGTTAGGGACCAATGAGCTTGTAAGTTAGTCGTAGCCAGATATTTAAAATGATAACTGCCTTTGGTCAAAATCAGTTGCTCACACTTAGGATCGAAATCAGCCATTTTTTGTAAATCGCCCTTGCTGATATAAGGCAAGCTCACTTTTGCTTTGGTATTAAAAGGGATCTCCAAGTCTATGATCAATTCATTTTTTGCACTTACTGACCAAGAAACGGAAAGTTTGCCATTTGTCGTCATATAGTGACCAACAGCTTGGCGCAAACTCCAATGTGGCTTTGGTGTAAGGCAGACTTGATTAAAACCAGGATCATTTCCTTTAATCCCTAATACCCCTTCATAAAACCACTGACTGATCGCGCCATAGGCATAATGATTCAATGAATTCATGCCTTGAGGATTCATCGTTCCATCTGGCAAGACCGAATTCCAGCGTTCCCACATAGTGGTCGCCCCTAAATCGATCGCATACAACCAACTAGGATAGTCTTCATTCTTGACTAAGGTATAGGCCATATCATTCAACCCATATTGACTTAAGACCAGACAAATCAAGGGGGTTCCAACAAAACCCGTTTGAATATGATAATGATCTTTTTCTAGTCTTTGGCGTAATTTTTCAACCATGGCTGAAACTTCATCACCATCAACTAACCCAAAATAAAGAGCCAATACATAACCAGTCTGGGTGTCGATGGCAAGCCGGCCGTTTTTGGTAAAATATTCATCGCGAATGGCTTGTTTTAAGTTGTCAGCACGCCTTTGATAGACCTCAGATTTCTTACCCAGGGCTTGGGAGGTTTGCACAATGATTTTTAATGAATGCAGTAAATAAACATTGGCAACATACTGCGCTTCGGTCCCGCCGATCGGGGCCTTAGGATCAGCTCCATCTAATGCCAACCAATCACCGAATTGAAATTCTTTGGTCCAAAGCCCTTTTTCAAAGGTTCGGCTATAAACATATTCGATCCATTGAGCCATGCTAGTATATTGCTGAGCTAAGATTCTTTTATCACCGGTTGTCTCATAGACATGCCAGGGAATAATGGTCGCCGCATCGCCCCAGACACCGACTGCAGCGCCACTTTGCTTCAAATCATTAGGAACATCGGGGATCGTCATGGTAGGAGCTCCCTGATGCTTGACTTGTTCCGTCGTCATATCGTAACCATACTTTTGGAAAAAAGCAGAAGCGTCCATATTATAAAGAGCAGTTTTAGAGAAAATCTGCGCGTCGCCAGTCCAGCCCATCCGCTCATCCCGTTGAGGACAATCCGTCGGTGTTTCCAAGAAATTTCCTTTTTGCGACCAGCAACTATTTTGATACAAGCGATTAAGTTTTTCATCACTCGTTTGAAAGGCTCCCGTTTGTGCCATATCGGAATAGAGCACTTGACCAATGAAAGCCGCTTTTTCTAAAGGAACGTCTTTGGGCCAACCGGTGATGCGGACATAACGAAAACCAAAGAAAGAAAAATGCGGTCGGACCCACTTGTCACGCCCATCCGAGGTATAGTCAAAAGCAGCTCGGGCGTGTCGTAAGTTCTCACGATAAAATTGGCCATTGACCAAAATTTCAGCGAATTCAAATTTGACATGCACGCCTTTAGCTAAAGTATTGCGAAATTTAAGCCAACCTACCATATTTTGACCCATATCCAGAATCAGTTCTTCCTCTTTCAGAACTGCTTGGACCGCGATTTCTTCTTTGATCTTAACAGGCAAACTCAACCGTTCTTTGATCCTATCGGTTGGGCCATTGATCGTTTTTATCGCATAGGCTTTGAAGGATTCCGTAGCGTCATTCAGATCTTCTCCGTAATAAATCGAGTTTTCACCGATTTTCGAGGAACTTGCTTGCCACGAATCATCTGTCGTGATCACTTCATGACTGCCATCGGTATAATCGATATGAAGTTCGCAGAGGAGCAAAAAATCTTCTCCATAAATATTTTCTGTGCCACCATGAAAGCCAAACCGGCCCTTATACCACCCTTTACCCAGCTGCACTTGTAGCTGATTTTGATCAGTCAAAAAAGCTGTGACATCATACGTTTGATATTGGATCCAAGCGTCATAGTTGTTATACCCTGGCGTGAAGAATTCTTCACCGATTTTCTTTCCATTCAAGCAGGCTTCATAAAGCCCTAAGCCTGTGATGTAAAGCCGGGCTTTCGCGATCGTTTTTGTGGTAGAAAAAGCTTTCGAAAGCAAAGGTGCCGGATCAGCACCCGCAACAGGCGTGATCCATTGTCCTTGCCAGGATTCATTCAACTTCCCACTTTCAAACCAACTAGCAGCCTGGCCACTTTCTTGTCCGTCTGTCCAAGCAGTGACTTGCCAATAATAACGCGTTCGCGCTAGCCAAGTCAGATCCGTGTAAAATAAACACTGACTGGTTTTTATTTTGCCACTGTTATATACTAAGTTGGTAAAGTCTGGATCCAAGCTGATCTTCAACTGGTGAAAAGTTACAAATTTTCCCACTTCAGCTTTTATTTTATAAGTAAAAGTTGCCTTTGTCAGATCATAGCCCATCGGAATCGGCAGATGATTGACTTGCAAGTCGTAGATTTTCATAATGAAAGTTCCTTTCGTGAGGTGTGATAATGGAAAAGATAGAATTACGTGAACTTCTGGCTTCTTTTTCTGAAAGTGAAGAACGTTACGCTAACTATCCTGAGACCCGTGATGAATTTTTTAAAGAACGTTACGGTGCGGAGATTCCTATTTTTGATCTTACCAATTCGGTGCATGAAAACAAATTGTTTCAGAAAGATACGACGCGGGCTTTCTTTAAAACGAGTGCTATCGAGTTTGCCCAACACACCCGTTTTAGTCATCCACCCTTGCATAAACATAAGCACATTGAGATAACCTTTGTTTATCAAGGATCTTGCCGGCAATTTATTCAAGGGAAAAATTTGACTTTAAAACAAGGTGATTTATGTTTGCTTGATTCAAATGTCGTTCATACGATCTATGATGTGGGTGAAGCTGATATCATCATGAATATCATGTTAAAGAAGTCTTTTTTCAATGATACTTTTTTGAATCGTCTGTCTAATTTTAGTTTGCTGCCGAGCTTTATTTTAAACGCCATTTCTGAGGAAAAGGTAGCGGACAATTTTCTGATTTTCCACCCGAAATCTGATAAAAAAATAAAAGATACTTTTGAGAATATGCTGATCGAATATATTGAAAATGATACTTACTCTGAAGAAGCAATCAAGTCCTATATGGTCCTTTTCTTCACAGATATGCTTCGTAATTTGGACGCCAACGAACTGAACAAAGAAGCTAGAACTTCTGTTGTCTTACCTATTTTGAAATATATCGAAGATCATTCAAAATCATGCAATCTACAGGAGTTAGCCATTGAATTCAACTATCACCCCAATTACGTAGCACAATTATTGCGAGAACATACTGGTCAATCATTCAAAGACATATTGATCAAACAACGAATTAAAAAAGCTGAGTTTTTACTCACGCACACTGATTTATCGATCGAAGAAATTGCGGATGAAGTCGGTTATAATAATCTAACCTTTTTTTATCGTAAATTTAAGGAAATCGACCACTGTACGCCACGAGAATTTCGTTTGGAACATCAATAATAAGAACACTTCGCCCTATGAAACTAGAGCAAAGTGTTTTTTTTTTAGTTCTTTTCAACTTCAAGTTCACGATTGTCTAAAATTTTAAAGAATGGATAATAAATGGCCACTGAGAGAAGCATACATACAATTTGGAAAAGCAACAAACGCCAACCACCATTAATAAAAGCATTCATTAATATGGGCATTCCCATTGCACCGACGCCATTAGAAATTGGCAAAAGACCTATTGTTGTTAAAAAATAGCCTAAAAGTACATTGATCACGGGTGTTAAAATAAATGGAATGGCCATTGTTGCATTTAAAACCATTGGAAATCCAAAAACAACGGGCTCATTGATATTGAATAAAGAAGGAACAATGGCAATTTTTCCCATTGAACGATACCGTTCACTTTTAGCAAAGAAAGTAGCCAAGATGATCAATCCAATGGTCGCCCCACTCCCTCCTGGTGAAGAAACGGTATTGATCCAATTGTAAGTAATAATATTGGGTGCTGTCTGTCCAGCAGCAATCGCTGAAACATTCGCTACATCTGCACCGATCCAAATCGGCATGACTACACTAACAACTGCGATACCGTGAATTCCAAAGAACCAACAAACTCCCGATAATAAGTAGATAAGCGCAGCTGCCCAGACACTCGTCCCAATATTACTTAATGGCACTTGGATAACAGAATAGATAGCATTGTGCAAATCCCCGTAGGACGTCAAACTAAATAGAAAATCAACTAGTCCAAAAAAGATAACTAATATAAATCCTGGAATAATAGCCGCAAAAGATTTTGAAACAAAAGGTGGAACACTTTCTGGCAATTTTATTATCAAATTCTTTTTGACAGTAAAGTTATATACTAAAGTTGTCACGATAGAAACGATCATAGCCGTAAATAATCCTTTAGCCCCTAACCAACTCAAGGGAAGATTTGTCACTGCTTCAAAACCTTCGCCAGTTGTAACAAGTGGGGTTACTAAAACAAAATCCATCAAAGCCAGTAATGCGCAAACAAAAGCATCCAAGTCAAGCATCGTGGCATAGCTGTAAGCTATGGCTGCCACTACATACACCGCTAACATATTGGTCGTGATATTGACGATTGTTGTCAATAGGGTTCCAAAATAAGTAGAGCTAACAAAGCTTTGATAAGCATCAATTGGGATATTTTGGAAAATCGATGCAATGGCTCCAATCATGATGATTGGCATCGTCATCATCAGACCTTTAGAAATCGATTGAATGATCCGATTGTTACTCAGCCAAGTGGCAACCGGTGATATAAACTTTTCAATTTTGGAAATAAAACTATCCATTACTAATTTTTCCTCCTTTATAAATATAAGACTCTACTAAAAAATTATTGCTTGTTTTACAATATGATTAGCGCTACCATATGTTTATCTTAATCGAAATTGAAAACAATTTCTATATCTTTATTTAAAGTAAAAACTAACCAAACTGAAGAATAAAATCTGATAAAAATAATCGATAAACTGTTCTCAAATTTAGCAGTTTATCGATTATTTGAAGTAATTTATAAATTCTACTCTTATTCATCCTTACCCGATTTGGAGTCGAAGATTTTTATTTTATCACTATTGATTAGTAAACTTTCAAATATCTGAGGTTTTCCCTTACCTGTGTCAGATACTTGGACCATCTGACACAGATAGCAGGTAACAAACGTCAATTTCTTTTATTCGAACTATCAAGGCAGTCTTTTCATCAAGGCTTGATTTCGTTTCATCCGTAATGCGTGATAATGCTCGGGGGCTATTTTGACCAATTCTTGGGCTAGGACATCGATCAAAAACAATTGATTGACCGTGGAAGCAAACGAACCGGCATCAGAAATAAATTCTTTGGATGAGGCAAGCAGACAAACATCGCTAGTTTCCGCAACGCGTGAGCCGATATAATTCGTTAGACCGATCACTTGACAGCCATTTTCGTGAGCCATCTCCATGTTACGGATGATTTCTTCGGTATTGCCGGAAGTGCTGATGGCAAAAGCCAAATCACCTGAAGCCATTGAGGTCGCATAGATACTTTGTAATTGGCCATCCGTCACAAATTCGACCGTTTTTCCCAAACGCTTCAAACGATTGCTCAATTCCATACCAGTCAAGCCGGAATTCCCTACCGCAAAGATAAAGATCCGTTTGGCTGCATGGACCATCTGCGTGGCTTCTTGCACGGCTTCTTCGTTTATAAAGCTCTTGGTTTCTTCGAGGCTATCTTGATATTGTTTTAAGACCAAATGCTCTTCATCGTTCTCTTTAGTGGCCAATTTATCTGTCATCAAAGCTTGGGAACGGGCCAAAGTCAGCTTTAATTCTTGAAAGCCGGATAAGCCGATCGTGCGTGAAAAGCGGACAATCGTACTTTCACCAACACCGACCACCGTTGCGATCTCATTGATCGACAGTTTTTCGATTTCATCAGGATTGCTCAAGACAAACTGAGCCACCTTTTTTTCGGATTTGCTTAAAGATGGAAAGTAGCTACTGATCACTGCTAAAAGATCCATGGTATTCCCTCGTTTCCCTGTTTTCTCTTTCTTTGATTATACTAAATATTCACCGAATAAGTCACGTTTTTCAGATGATTTTGCAAAAATAGTAGGTATCAGAAAAAGCTTTGCAAGGATCCCTTACAAAGCTTTTACGACTTAATTTTTTTCTTTATTGGTCATGCGGACAAATGGCAAGTAGATCAAAACACCGATAGCTAGTAAAATGATTTGTAAGATCGAGGCTTTCCAATCACCATTTGTGGCTAGATAACCAGAAATGATTGGTGGCGTCGTCCATGGGATCAAGACGCTGGTTTTAGCGATCAGGCCTACTTTTGTGGCAAAATAAGCAATCGTCGTCGTGACAGACGGCACGATGATAAGCGGGATCCCGAGCAAAGGATTAAAGACAACTGGTAAACCAAACATCAAGGGTTCACTGACATTGAAAATGGCCGGAACGGTCCCTCCCGACTTTCGTGATCGAGCGATAATCTTCCCGCTTTGAGCCGATATAGATCGCGATCACGAGGCACAATAGCATACCGCCGCCACCCATCCAGGCAAAAGAGTCGATAAATGGTTTCGTCACGATGTTTGGTAATTCAGACCCCGCTTTTAAGGCATCCATATTTTCTTGGATCGCCGTCAACATGATCGGTTCACCGATCGAACCTAAGATAAAGGTCCCATGCAAACCAAACGCCCAGAGCAAGTTGCACATGAACACATAAAGTAAGATCCCACCCAAAGATTGGAACGAGCTAACCAGGGGTGCTTGGAAGAATTTGGTGATCAAGGTTGGGATATCAGTATTGGCCAACCAAACGACCAACACTTCGACAAGGCCAATGATCAAGGTCACCAAAAAGGCCGGGATCAAGACATTAAAGGACTTAGCAATAGAAGGTGGTACACTTTCAGGCATCTTGATTTTCAACTTTTCCATTTTCGAAAACTTGGCTAACAAAGTAACCGAAACCAAAGCAGCGAGGATCCCTAAAAACATTCCGGTCGCACTCGTTTGGGTTTGCGTCCAGGCAGCTGCGGTGAAACTATCCCCATTGACATCGGTCACACTGATCGTGGCGGGCAAGACGATAAAAAAGGCCACAACACCCATAACGGCTCCGAAAAGCCCTTCTTCGCCATAACTTACCGCTAATTTGTAGCCGACAGTCGCCGCGATCAATATCGCTAAAATTCCTAACGACGCATTGTAGATCTGGTTGCCAAGATCCATCCATTGAGCCGCTGCCGCAACGTTTTTTAGTAAGCCATTGGTCGGACTTAAAACCAGATTATTGATCAACACCCAAAACGAAGCAATGATCGTGATCGGGATCAATGTGATAAAGCCATCGCGGATCGCCGAGATATGGCGTTGATTGGAAAATTTGTTGGCAAAAACTAACATTTTGTTGACAAAAGCATTGTTTTCCATTTCTTTATTCTCCTCTCGATTCAACTTGACAATTGATTTCAAACATACGGTTCCAAGGGAAAGCTAATTTAGTAAAAATAAGAGCATCGTTTTCGACAGTATGAGTCAAATACTGTTGCGCTAATTTAAGCATCTCTTCCTGAACTTTTTCCACCACCTTTTGACTCTGATTTTTTAAATCAAAATAATCTGTCTCGATGCTAGGTAGGTAAGCTTCCGTCAAATTCATACGGATGATTCCTTGGTAAAAAACATCTTCAAAAATATTGGACAACAGATTATGTTGGATTTTTACATGGTCGGCGGCCTTATCGACAAAGCTTAGGGCCGCAAGTGTACTGCCTAACGAATTGCAATTGGTGTTCCAACCTTTATAAACAGAGATTTTCCTTAATAAGTCCTGTTTATCGAGCATCGCGATCAGCTCCAAGTCCCCGCCATTGGCAAAGGCACTGTCGCAGATCCCAACGATCTTCTTTTGTGACAAGGCCGCAGAAATTTGCCGGACAAACGTCAACAAATGGCGATAGGTGTCATAAGTGATATCTTTTTTATGCCGCTGATCCCAAGCTTCCTGCATGACCTTTCCGGGCGTATTATAGGCTAAAAAGTAATCGGCTTGCGCCTGATCTGCCGTCAAAGTCATCCCAGAAGCCATCACATGCGCCTTCAAGCTTTCATTCATAATCCGGTCTTCATACAAAGGGATGATCGTAGGCCCCAATGTTGAAGCATATTGGACAAAAACTTGCGGGCTCCGTTTTTTATAATCATTGTAGGCGCGGGCCAACAAGGTAAAGCCGACTTCATCCGCCCCGGGATAGACCATGATCTGATCTTTTAAATTTTTGTCGGCAATCGCGCCGTAAACTTTTACTTGATCCATTGCTGTGTAGCCATAAGGAGCAGAATCATCTTGGGGGATTGCCAGAAAGTCGATCACACCTGCTTCGACCAAGTCGACATTAGCCAAATTGATCTCAACATTGAATTTACGTCGCTTTTCATAATCCCCGAGAACTTCGTTAGGAATGTCAGCTTTTAAGGCTTCGAGCTCTTGTGCTTCAGTTGCAGATAGTCCTTGGCGCGCTTTTTTATCAGCTAACCAACCATGACGAAAGATCTGCTCGCCATAGTCTCCATAATAGTCAGGTTCTTCATCATTACTATTATAGCGAGGCGTTCGCATGATCAAATTGGAAACAAAAAGCTTTAATTGTGGATGAGTGGCTTTTAAATCCCGCAACCTTTGCACATACTCTTCGGCCCTCGCCGTCGTCATTTCATGTAAACGTGACGGCAAAAGGCCGCCATACAGGGCCATTTCAGTCGAAAGCACCAAATAATCGGAAACTGGGGCTTTTTCCTCGATAAAGGACCAAATTTGTTTGGTATCAGCGGCTTTTTTCTTAGAACCTAACATGGCGGGAGTCAAAGTTTGGCAAGTGACTTGTGACGATTGGTGCACCATATTCAAAGGATACTCATAGTTACACGGACGTTCATCTAAAGGAATATATAAAATGTGCAATTCTTACACCTCCTGATAGATTTTTTCCACGATAACGCCGACTGTTGCGGCATAATTGCCGGCCTTTTGGCGAATATCAGCGGCGGCAGCTTGAACAGCGAAGGCATGATCGGCGTAAGCAAACATCGGTACATCACTTTCCGCATCGCCAGCCACATAGGTATCAGCCGGTTTTATCCCAAGTAAGGTTTGAATTTGAGCCAAGGCGATCCCTTTGGAAGCCTCTTTTGAAAAGACCTCTAAAGAAGAAGGACTAGTCATGACAATATTGAGCGTGTCTTTGCCTAGAGCGGCTTCGATTTCTTGGCGGATCGACGCAAATTCTGCTGCTGTGCCGAAAGTCAGATAGATCGTCGGTTGTTTTTCATTTAGCACGTAATCGGCCAAATCTGGGATCACTCTTGACGAGTCCACGAACTCCGCGACGTTTTCTGGATCACGCGGACTAGGAAACAAGCGATTCGTCGGGTTTGAGACTTCCGTTCTTAAATCGTGCGCAAAAATGATTTGATTCAAAGTTGGGATATATTCTGTCGGGATCGTATGCAAAGCGACGATTTGATCTTTGACATCTTTGATCACGGCTCCATTTTGACTGATGCGAAACTCGCTTTGAAAACCTAACTTGTCTTCGATAAATTGGATATCCGTATCCATGCGGCCGGTACATACGACAAAATGGCCACCTTCTTGGCAAAAGGTCTTGATCCGGGACAAACTCGTTTCATCGATAGCCCCATTGTTGTCTAACAAGGTCCCATCCAGATCACAAACTAATAATTTTTCTGGTAACTTACTCATGTATTTCCGCCTTCCGTGCTGCTGCTACATAATGTTGGGTAATCAATTGTGGGCGTGTGATGATCGACCCGACTACGACCGCGTAGGCACCGATGTTAAGTGCGGTCGTCACTTGTTCCGGCGCATCCGTATGACCTTCCATGATAACAGGGATCGTTAAAGCGGATACGACAGCTTTTAACAAATCAAAATCTGGTGTCGTGGTTTTCTTTGAATAAGGCGTGTAGCCAGCTAGTGTCGTCGAAACTAAATCAAAACCTAATTTTTCTGCTTGGATCGCTTCATCTAAAGTTGAACAATCGGCCATCGCTAAGCGCCCAGCTTGATGGACCATGTTTACTAAATCGGTGATCGATTCACCATGAGGCCGCTTTTGCTTTGTCGCATCCATGGCAATGATCTCGGCTGACGTTTGCAACAACTCCTCGATTTCAACTTTGGTGGCAGTAATATAAACATTCGAATCAGCATAGTCACGCTTGATGATCCCAATGACAGGCAAAGCGACATTTTTCTTGATTTCATTGATGTCAATGACCGAATTAGCCCGAATCCCAACTGCGCCGCCCTGTTTTGCTGCCAAGGCCATTCTTCCCATAATGAAAGAACTATGCAATGGTTCATCTTCCAAAGCTTGGCAAGAAACCACCACACCAACTTTGATCGCTTCTAAAATTGATTTTGACATAATTTTTCTCCTTTTTTAATTCTTATAAAGTAATTTTACATCATATTTGAATAAATGTAAATAAGTTTCATCAAAAACAGAGTCAATACGATCAATTACGTCAGAAACTTTTAGCTATGACCTAAATGCCGCGAAGCAGACATTTAATTTAGCAAAACTCTTGGTAGAATGAAAGAATCTTGCTGGCCTTGCCAAGTTCGCTTTTCTTGTATTGGAAACTACCGCTTCCCTTGCCAAGTGCACCTTTCTTGTATTGGAAACTACTACTCTCCTTGCCAAATTTGCCTCTCTTGTATTGGAAACTGCCGCTTCCCTTGCCAAGTTTGCCCCTCTTGTATTGGCTAAAAACTTTCATTTCTAATTTGCACAAATATCTTTCATCCTTCATCCAAGATCCTAAAATGATCCTTTGCTACCATTTATGGAGAAAGAAATTTCTCTCTTCCTCCATATCGAACGCTTGTGGAAGCTTTGACTACGGTCGAAAAGATAGATCAAAAAAAGGCCAAGTAGCTTTCAATTATAGCTACTTGGCCTATCGCTAGTTCAAAAAATTTTACATATATTGTGCTAAGACTTGTTCTAACTGTTCTTTTGGTCGGAAACCAACTAAGGTATCGACCGTTTCGCCGTCTTTTTTGATCAGCAGCGTCGGGATGCTCATGACACCAAATTGATTGGCCGTGTCAGGATTTTCATCCACGTCTAGTTTCGTGAAGGTCACTTTGCCAGCGAGCTCTTCGGATAATTGTTCGATCACGGGCGCTTGCATCCGACATGGCCCACACCAAGTTGCCCAAAAGTCAGTGACGACCAAGCCTTTTTCTGTGTCTTGTTCAAATGTTTTATCTGTGGTTACTTTGACGCTCATTTAGATCACTCCTCTATTTATTTTCTAAAGCGGCCACAATAGCCTCTTCCATTTTTTCCGGTTTCGTTGTTGGTTTATAGCGTTCGATCAGTTCACCATTGCGCCCGATCAAAAATTTGGTGAAATTCCAAGTGATCCGGCCTTCGCCTGACGCTTCTTTCAAGTAGGTGAACAAGGGGTCTTCATCAGCGCCATTGACTCGAACCCGCTTGGTCATTGGGAAAGTGACGCCGTAGTGCACTTGACAATAATCTTCGGTTTCTTCATCACTTTTTAGTTCTTGATGAAATTGATTCGATGGCAGACCCAAAACTTCTAAGCCTTGGTCTTTATATTTTTGGTAAAAGCTTTCTAATGTTTCAAGTTGTGGGGCCAGGCCACATTTGCTAGCGGTGTTAGCAATAATCACTACTTTGCCTTCATAAGCTTTTAAATCCAAAGGTTCGCCATTCATTTCTGTTTCTTTAAAATCATAGATCGTTGTCATTTCCATTCCTTCTTTCATCTTTCCAAGCAACTTTTCAAAGACTCCGTCAACTTCTGGTTATCGGCTAACATCCGTTGGTACATTTCGAGAGACACATCATCGACTTGTGCGGCCAAACAACTTTCCAAACTATTCTCAATGGCAGCTTTTTGTTGGCTCCCTTTTTCGGTCAATCTGACTTGCAGTTGCCGTTGATCATGGGCATCACGGCACCGCGTCACCCAACCGGCCGTTTCCAAACGTTTTAATAAAGGCGTCAAGGTATTACTGGCCAAATCTAACTTTTTGGATAAGTCATTTAAAGTGGTACAATCCTCTTCCCACAAAGACAACAAGACGATGTATTGCGTATAGGTCAACTCATAGGGCGCCAAGGCTTTTTGGTAAAACTTGGTAAAAAGGCGATTGGTATTATAAATCGAAAAACAAAGTTGGTCCGTCAACTTGGTATCCGTTATTTTTTCCATGACGCCCCCCTTTCAAGCTTGACTGCTAGCAATTTTGGCTTCTAATTCGGTGATATAATGATAGGCGTTTTGGCCGGCGATCCCACCATCATTGGTGGCAGTGACGACTTGACGCAAATCCTTTTTACGCACATCGCCTGCCGCAAAGATACCAGGAATGCTGGTTTCCATGCGATCATCTGTGATAAACCAACCTTTGTCGTCAGTTATACCGAGATTCCGGAAGGGTTCACTCATGGGAACGATACCGACATAGATAAAGACGCCCGCGGCATTGATTTCAAAAGGTTCCTTGGTCTTTTTGTTGATGCCCTTAACGGAAGTCACCTTGTTGCCATCGCCGACGATTTCTTGAACATGACTGTCCCAGATAAATTCGATTTTGTCATTCTTAAAGGCGCGTTCTTGAAGGATCTGTTGGGCGCGAAGCTCGTCACGGCGATGAATGATGGTCACTTTATCGACTAAACGGGTCAAATATTCGCCTTCTTCAACCGCTGAGTCACCGCCCCCAACCACAACGACGTCTTTATTTTTGAAAAACGCCCCATCACAGACCGCACAGTTGGAGACACCACGACCGCGGTATTCTTCTTCGCCAGGAACACCCAGTTGTTTGTAACTAGAACCAGTCGCTATGATGATGGCCTTGGCCTCGTAATCACCGCTATCCGTCTCGATCGTTTTATAGTCGCCATGGTCCGTCACAGCTTTTACCATGCCATAACCATAATCGGCGCCAAATTGAACCGATGATTGATACATTTCTTCGGATAGATCCGGCCCTAAGATCGATTTGAAACCAGGATAATTTTCGATTTCAGCGGTATTGTTCATTTGCCCGCCATAAATACCGCGATCGAGTAACATGACTGATAAATTAGCTCGTGAGGCATACAAAGCGGCACTCATGCCGGCTGGTCCCGCACCGATCACGACAACATCATATTTTTTTAAAGTCATTCAGACACTTCCTTCGTTTGCAAAGTTCAATCGTGTGCGATTGATTTACTATCTTCATGATACCGCCGAATAAATGAAGATGCAATTGTTTTGCTTATCCTCATGAAAAAAAACATCCGAAGTCCTGGATGGTTTTAAGCAAAAAAGTAGATCCAAATAATTCCCGCTAAAAACGGGGCTACATTTGAGGAAACTAGGCTGTTTTTAAACTCGCTCCGATCTTTATGGGAAATCGTCTCCACACAACGCGGCACAAAATCGCGAACGGGATTAAACGAAGCCCCTGAAAATGGTAAGATTGGGCATCTTTTGATTGTAGTGATACGACTGCTCTGTTGTTAATAACTTTGACTGCATTTTCTCATCCGTGATCACAGCACACTGAGTATTATTTTTTGTATGTATCTCTGCAACATTTTTAGAATGCCCTATTTGACACTTCGAATCAAAATGGAAATATTGTTGATAGTCATGATTTCCACTGGTATATGAATCGTCTATCAATAAAAACAAATCATCAGATAGTTAAACGGTTCTTCGAGAAACCATAACTGGATTGTCTAAAGAAGTAAAACCGGTGTGTCCTGCTTCTATCAAAGTATACTCCTCTTTTCTAACCAAAGGTGACTTAAACTGAGTTACGCCTGTATCACTTTGGAAAGAGCCGGCCCAATTATGTGGAGAAACATCGTCAATAATAAAGCTGTTGTGTGCATCTAAGTTTTTGAATTGATACCTTTCTGGCTTATCAACATAAGTAAATCGACCTGAATCGACAAGGATATCTTGTCCATTAACAATCCAGTCTACATGGAAAAGATCTGAATGACCATGACTTGTTCCTATTGATCCGCAATCAAAGCGAAGAAGATCAGCATCCGTTTGCCAGTATGAACGTATGATGTAATTTCCACTATCCCAAAGAGCATTTTTTTTATTACCAGGATAAATACAAGCTAACTGAGAAAAATTTCTCTTTCTTCCTCTCCAAAAAGCATAAATGTCTCATAACTGAAATCTTCATCAGGAGTGAATTTAAGTCGACCATCTCTGAACAAGACAGCAACCATTTGTAGAATCGACCTCATATTCATCACATCGCTATCGCCATTGGCAAATTCATTACCATCTGGCTTTAACATATATCTTGTTGCATAAGCCATCTTATAAACTTTTTTAACAAATTTGATATCTAGTCTTATGTTTGCAATTCTTGCAAAATATATAACTTCTAGCATACAGCGTAAAACCTCATTATGATACATCGCGGATTGTTCGACTTGTACACCATCTGGTAATATTTGAACGTCAAGAGCCTTCGTTAGTACAGATATTGCTTGTCTTTGAAAGTTTTGTATTTTCTCATTTTTTGGTAACAAGACCCCTAATAAAAACAGTCCGTGATTTTCAAGTACGCCCCAATTTCCTGCATAGCAATAAGGGTTATGCTTTCTGACAATCATTTCACCGTGTTTTTCCAAAAAAGAATGGACACTATTTAAAAACTCAGGATCAATTTGAGTACTTTTTTGGACAAGATACGTGGCTATCATTCAGAAGTACATTTTTATCGACAATTTAAAGGAAAAACAGGCCGTACTCCTTCAGATTACAGAAGCATTCCTGACTTGCGATAGATTGTTTATTTTGATAATACAGCAAAAAAATTAAATGAAATCTAGTCTTACTTTTCCGCTCAAATCCTGTATACTAAACATGAATGGAGATGAACGGATGTATTTTAAAAATTGGAAAAAAGAATGGAAATCGATCCCTAACTTACTTTCACTGTTTCGCCTACTCTTGGTACCGGTGTATTTATACTTGACCTTGGGCGCGGCAAGTAAGCAAGATATCTATTGGGCAGCCGGTGTACTGATTCTCTCAGGTTTGACCGATTTTGCAGATGGACAGATTGCCCGCCGTTTCGATCAAATCACTGATTTGGGAAAATTTCTCGATCCGGCTGCTGACAAAATCACCCAACTTTCCTTGATGATTTCGCTTGCTCATTTCAATCCTGAGATCACTTGGTTGGTAGCTTTGTTTATCGTCAAGGAATTATTCATGGTGATCGCCAGCGCCATTGGCCTCAAGGAAAAAGTTTATTTGCAAGGTGCCGCTTGGTTCGGCAAAGTATCCACTGCTATTATTTATATCGCCATCCCCGTGCTCCTTCTCTTTCCGAACTTACCACAAGGATTCCAAAAATTTTTGTTCTACCTAATGGGCTTCTTCTTAACCCTATCCTTTATCCTTTATATGCGTGAATACTGGCGGATGTTTCACGACAACAAGAGCGACTGACATGTCGCTCTTGTTTTTTTCTTTTCTTTCCCAGAAAAAAAGTTGTAACTTAGAAATTCTCCTCCACTTTTTTAAAGATAACGGCGATTTTTGGCGTACTTTATAGAGAAGGGAGATATATATATGAGGATTCCAACAGAAGAAATGCAACTTTTACAAACACTTGATAAACGAAAAACTTGGGATTTTGCAGGAAAGAAGGCTCTAGCTCGCTTGAAGAAAGGTTTTAACGGTGAAGTTTGACTCGATGATCTCTAGGCACAACTAAGTAAAGGACCGATTCCTTGTCTAGATGATTCTGTGATTTCAACGGGGAAAAAGAGTTTGCAGATCGACAAGCTATTGGTCGCAAACGGCGTGGCCTATGTAGTCGACGTGAAGAATTACCAAGGCCAGTATAAGCTGGAAAATAATGAATAGTACTGCAATGGCGTGCTCTTGCAACAAAATATCATGAAGCAATTGCACAATGCTGTCCGCGCAATCAAGCGACTGTTTCGGCAAGAAAATATCCATCCCAAAGCGAAAGGTGTGCTTGTGTTTGTCGGCGATGGGGCCAATATCGTGTTTCCTGATGATGTGACGGATAA
>JBFLGC010000054.1:0-17749 GCA_041859945.1 Tetragenococcus sp. | reverse complement strand
TCGGGTTAAAGCAAAATTCGATTCAGATGAAGCCGGTAAAGAATTCGAAAGTCAAGGTAACCATAACTTGTCGATTGCAGACGTTGATGGCGACGGCAAAGATGAAGTAATCTATGGTTCGATCGCTTTTGATGATGATCTATCTGTACTTTATAATACGAAATTGGGCCACGGCGATGCCATGCACTTAGGTGATTTGATCCCAGAACGACCTGGTCTAGAATTGATGGCAGTCAAAGAAGAAAAAGGCGCCAAGTACCATGTTGTTGTGACAGATGCGGCAACTGGCGAAGTCTTGATGGGCTATCCAACTGGCGCTGATACGGGACGTGGAGCAGCTAGTGATATCGATCCGACTTCACCTGGCGCTGAATTCTGGGCTATCGCCGCCGATGATTACGATGCTACTAATGGCAGTCCAGCTTGGGATTCGAAGACAGGTGCAGTTTATGCGACCACTTCGACTTTGGCAGATTTACAAAAACTAGCCGCTACCAATCCTGCCGCCAATGGTCTGATGTATTGGGATGGGGATCTTTTAAGAGAGATTCAGGACCATGTCTTTAAGGAAAAAGATGGTTATGTCCCGGTTTCAACAGGTATTTACAAGTGGAATTATCAAACCAATGAACAGGAAACCTTATTTGATTCTTTCGAAGTTTACACCAGTAATGGTACCAAGGGCAATCCCGGGATTTCTGGTGATCTATTAGGAGATTGGCGGGAAGAAATGGTCTTGCGTTGTGCTGCCGATGATAGCAAGATCCGCATCTATTCGACGACGATCCCAACTGATTACGTGATCCCGACCTTACTTTCCGACAGGCAATATCGCGAAGGCTTAGCTTGGCAAAATACCGCTTATAATCAACCACCACATACGAGCTACTCGTTAAGTGAAGGCGTGTTGACAGCTAGTGTCACTGCCAAAAATGTCGGCCAAAAAGCCAATGACGTTTTCTTTACGGAAGCTTCAGATGGCGTCTATGGTCATGAAGTCGAAGGCTATCAAGTTTGGCGTCGTGAAGTAGGCAGTGAAGCTAGCAAACTCATAAAGACGATCAAGAACAAAAAATTAGAAGTTACTGAAAATGGCTATGTTTACCACGATAAAAAAGCCAAAGCAGGCAAAGAGTATGAATACGCCGTTGCTGCTGTTGTCAATGACCGCGCTTCTTATTTGTCACATTGGACCACTGTTGAGGCCAATGATATCGTTGCACCTGAGACTATCAGCTTGAATGCCACGGGGATCAAGACACTCAAAAAAGGCGCGACCTTCCAACTTGAAGTCAGTGCGACACCGGCTGAAGCCGATCTTAGTGGCCTGAGTTATGTCTCAAACCGTGAAGAGATCGCCACTGTTAGTGAAGAGGGCTTGATCACCGCTGTCAAAGCAGGCACAGCCAAAATCACCGTCACAGCGGAAAATGGCGTTGAAGCAAGCTTTACCTTACGTGTCACCAAATAAGTAAACCAAAATATCTCACTCAGTGAATGGGTGAGATATTTTTTTAATTTGATTTCAATAATTCTCATGAACGGAGCGTTTGGCAAAATGAAACGATGTTTAAGTTCTATATTCACAAATCTGCCATAGGTTGAGGTCGACTTGTGTCAGATACATACAGTTTTTTTCGTATAGAAGTTATTTATTTTAAACGTTGTTGTTCATAAAATTCTTGTAATTTAGCGGACAGATCACGTTCTTTTAGCCATTTTTCTTTCGAACCCAAAAGCGCTAAGAAGGTAAAACCGACTTCATTGAGAGCTAAGGGAAGCGAACCGCCACTTGCTGAGAGTAAAGAGGCTTTGCCAATTAATTTGGAGCTTAAAAGTTTTGTTCGAGGAACATGAAACCAAGAAGTCACGATTTTTTTCTTAGTTAAATTTTTTGCTTTACAAATCTCATTTGAAAAAAGTAAATTTTCAATCGTATCGCGTGACTGAGTTTCTTTCATGATCCTTCCTTTATAGCCATGGTCTTGAAGCCATTTGGCCATATAATCAGCTTCTATTTCGTCAGCGCGCCCTTTGCCGCTGACGATCAAATTTTGAATCGTATATTGCTTGGCATAGGATAAAGCTTTAGCTAAGCGTTTTTGTAAAATATCGTCTTTTGATTGGATCGGATAGCCTAAAATGATCAGCACATCGTATTTTTCCATTTTCATCACCTTTTGTAGCATAGCATTTTTTATGACGTAAAGATATCAGTTATTTATTCTGAAATTATTTTCAGATAATTTTGACTTTTTTTTGTTTTTTAAGGGAATTGCTTGAAACAAGAATCAAAGGGAACTCTTAGTATTGTAAGCAATTACACAACTTTTTATAATAAGTATGAGTAAAAGTTTTATTGATATTGATTCTAGCACTTTTTAAAAATTTTTATTCGAATTTGTAAGTCAAAGGAGTGAGTCATAGGTTTTAAGCAAAGAGTAGCGTTCTGGTTTAGCAAAAATTGTAGAAAGAAAGGAATTTATCATGGGATTGAAAGAACATTCGTTGATCGTTTCTTGTCAGGCTTTAGAAGAGGAGCCCTTGCATTCTTCATTTATCATGTCCAAGATGGCTTTAGCAGCTAAAATGGGTGGGGCAAAAGGGATCCGAGCCAATACTTGCGAAGATATCCGAGCGATCCAAGCAGAAGTCGCTTTACCGATCATTGGTATCATTAAGAAAAACTATGGGGATCATCCGATTTATATCACACCGACAATGACAGAGATCAAAGCTCTGGTGGAAACAAAAGTTGATGTGATCGCGATGGATGCCACACAATCAATACGTCCAGACGGTCTATCATTGGATGAACTTTTTGCAAATTGTAAAACCTTATATCCAGAACAAAAATGGATGGCCGATTGTTCGACGTTAGAAGAAATGCAGCATGCTGCCAAATTAGGCTTTGACTACATTGGTACGACTTTGGTGGGATATACTGAACAAAGTAAGAACATAAAAATCGCAGCCGATGATTTTATTTTGATCCGTCAAGCATTAAAAACGATCCAAACACCGATCATTTGTGAAGGCAATATCGATACGCCTGAAAAAGCCACTCGGGTCTTGGAACTGGGATGTTATTGTGTCGTAGTCGGTGGTGCGATCACACGTCCTCAACTGATCACCAAAAAATTTTATGAAAGAATAGAGGCCACAAAATGAAGCAATTTTTTAATAACTTTATCAACAAATCTTTATTGCCATTTGCTCAAAAAATGGTTGAGAATCGCTATTTAAAAGCGATCCGTGACGGCTTTGCTGGTATTTTACCTTTGATCATTGCGGGTTCCTTTTTTACATTGATCAATAATTTGGTCGTGGGTGAAACGGGCTTGACCATGAAATTATTCAACACTCCCTTGACAAGTATCCAAACTGTCGGAAATTCAGTCGTTTCAGCAACGATGAACATTATTTCATTATTGCTTGTTTATACGATTTCTTCAGCACTTGCTAAAGAATACAAACTGGATGGCACGATGTACGGAACGGCAGCTTTGGTGAACTTTTTCGTCTTGATGCCAGTAGGAGTCAATGAAGATGTGGGTGCTGAAATCGTTCAAACTTCTTATTTAGGTTCGCAAGCCATGTTTATGACCTTTATCGTTACCTTTGGTACGGTCGAATTATTGCGTTTCTTTTCAGGCTTTGAGAAGTTAAAAATAAAAATGCCTGAATCTGTGCCTCCAGCTATTGCAGGATCTTTCAATGGCTTGATCCCAACTCTTATTGTGGTCATTATTTTTGCTGTGGTCCGTTTCTTTACCGATTTATATGGGACGCCATTGAATGATATCATTTTCCAAGTCTTACAAAAACCATTTACCTCTTTGGTATCCTCTGCTGGTGGGATCGTAGTGATTTACTTTTTCTATATGCTTTTATGGGGCTTAGGGATCCATTCGGCTTCTATTTTTTCAGCCATCGTGAATCCGGTCTACATCGCTAATATCACTTCAAATGCGGCCATTTTTGCTGGTACTGAAAAAGGTGATCTAGCTGTTATGACAAAACCATTTTTAAATGGCATGGCCTTTATGGGTGGTGCTGGGAACATGCTTGCCTTAGTTGTCGCTGTTTTTCTTGTTTCCAAACGAAAAGATTATCGCCAAATTTGTAAAATCGGTTTGGTGCCCGCTTTATTCAATATTTCTGAACCGATCATGTTTGGGCTACCGGTCGTCATGAACCCGATTCTGATCATTCCAATGATTTTGACGACTTTGATTTCTCTAGGTTTAGGTGCTTTAGCTACTGTAAGTGGTTTGATGGCTTATACTTCGGTCATTGTCCCTTGGGTAACACCGCCTGTATTATTGACTTTTTTTGCGACCAGTGGCGATGTGATGTCGGCGATTGTGGCCCTAGTGATCTTTGTGATCGCAGTGTTGACTTATATCCCATTTGTTATTGCGATGAACCGTGTTGACGGAGGTGAGGAAAGTGCAAAATAAGGTGATCGTGACTCTCGATCTAGATGGCACCTTACTCGCACACGGCAATCAAATCATCGGTGGCAAAAAGACATTGGATCTGTTGAATGAATTAGTAAACATGGGTGTGCAGTTAGTCGTTAATACCGGACGTTTGGATCATGATATTTTAGCTATTCAAAAGGAGTATCAGCTCCCAATTTCAGCCCGGGTGTCGCAAAATGGTTGTGTCGTTGTTGATGATAAACAAGTTCGGGCTAGGATCATGGATAAAAAAGAAGCGAAGTTAGTTTGGAAACAGTTACGTTTAAATACGGCGGTGCGTACCGAGGTCAATAGCGTCTCGAACCGTTATTGGTTGAGCCCGCGGGATCCAAATTTTCCTAAGGAGTACTATGATTCATCTATTATAAAAGCTGATTTTGCGGAGATCATCGACTATCAGCCCTGTACTTTGTTTCTTTGTGTGGGAGTCAATAAGGAGCTAGAAGCCATTCGTCATTTTGTTAGTGCCAATTGTAGCCAATTGCAGGCCGTGATGACTTCCCAAAAGTCATTAGAAATTTATCCAGTCGGTGTTTCCAAAGGCCAAACGATTGCTACTTTGTTTAAAGATGCTTATGTGTATGGGATCGGCGACTCAGAAAATGACTTTTCGGTTTTTGATGTTTCTGATCAAGCCTTTAGTGTACGAGCTGAGACTGTTTATCCGCGTACTAGAAATGAAGCGGATATTTCCTGTGCACTGGTTAAAATAAAGGAGGATATCCTAAATGAGAATCGCCTTTCTTCCCTTAGATGAACGACCTTGTAATTCTAAATATATTCAAATGATGGCAGATGACACTGACAAGTTGACCCTTGTCAGCTGTCCTTTGTCAATTTTAGGTAAGCAAAAAGAACCAGGTGATCGGCAGGCGATCGCGCGCTTTATCAAAGAGCAAGCACAGATCAGTGATGCCATGGTCTTATCGTTAGACACCCTTTTTTACGGAGGCTTGATCCCGAGCCGAACGCATCATTTAACTAGAAAAGATTTGACAGAAAGTTTTGCTTTGCTACGTGAGGTGAAGGCCAAACACCCACAAGTTGCGCTATACGCATCGATCACCTTGATGCGTTCGCCAACTTATAATTCAGCAGTAGAAGAACCTGATTATTATGCTCAGTATGGCAGTGCGCTACATCGCCGGGCTTATTTGTCAGATAAAAAGACTCGTGAACAACTCGATGAAGCAGAACAAAAAGAGTTGGCGAAAATTGTGATACCAAAAGCAATTCTTGAAGATTACGAAGCACGGCGGACGTTCAATGAGGCCGTCAATGTTGAAGTTTTAAAGCTAGTCAAAGAAAAGATCATCGACTTTTTGGTGATCCCCCAAGATGATGCCAGGCCCTTTGGCTATACCGCCATTACCCAACGCCGGATCGTGGCCCAGATCACAGCTCTGGATTTAGAAAATAAGGTCAACATCTATCCTGGGGCGGATGAAGTAGGCAATACCTTAGTGACTCGGGCTTATGTTGATTTTTATCAGTTAGAACCTAAAATCTATCCTTTTTTTGCCTCGACTTTGGGACCTAGTATCGTACCGCTTTATGAAGATCGACCGATGTTAGAAACGTTGAAATATCATATTCGTGCTTGTGGTGCGCAATTAGTAGAGACAGCGGGCGAGGCTGATTTTATTTTAGCTATCGATGCGCCAGGCAAAATCATGCAACGCGCGCGTGAACAATTGGAGCAAGTTGATGTGACCTACACCTCTTATCGAAATTTGAATGATTTTGTCTTAAAGATCCGTACTTATATAGAAGCTGGCCAAGAAGTAGCCCTCTGCGATAGTGCCTATGGAAATGGCGGTGATCTTTCGCTTGTCAAACGTTTGGATTCCTTTGATTTATTGGATAAACTATTAGCTTATGCGGGTTGGAACACCAATGCCAATACCTTGGGAACCGTTCTGGCCGCAGCTATCCTCGGACATGATACTGGACATTCGTTGCTCCGTCACATGATCTATCGCTATATTGAAGATGTGTGCTATCAAACTGTAGTGCGACAAGTCGTCCAAGTAAAAGAATTGCCTAAATTAGGGGTGGTCGACTATAACTTGGAGAAAAAATTACCTGAAGTTTGTGGGGCTATTCAAACACGTTTAAGTGAGCTATATCATACCTGGCACTTGTCTACGAAGATCCCAGTTACGATTTCAGCAGTCGCTTTACCGTGGCGACGTCTCTTTGAAGTGGATTTTGATTTGCAAATAAAGAAAGCAGGACAATAAATGGTTACATTTGGTACGGGTGGTTTTCGTGCCATCATTGGCGATGAATTTACGAAAGAAAATATTCAAATCATAGGATCTAGTCTGGCTCAGATCATTTTGAAAAAGAATCCGGTAAAGCCTGTGGTGATCGGTTACGACCGCCGTTTTCTATCGAAAGAAGCGAGCCAGTGGTTAGCGGAAATATTGCTCATCAACCAGATCCCCGTGGCTTTTATTCCTTATTCGTGTCCGACGCCTTTAGTCATGTACACGGTCAAACAAAAAAACTTAGATTTTGGTTGTATGATCACGGCTTCGCACAATCCAGCTATCTATAATGGCATCAAAATCTTTGTTAAAGAAGGACGAGATGCAGATAAAACATTCACCGATCATTTAGAAAAAATTGTTCAGGGGATAACTAAAGCGGAGGTAGCTGCAAAGCTCGCTAACTGCCAAACATCAATGGTCCCTTTGACTTGGGATCCTTTCAATGATTATCTTGATGAGATTTTAAAATGGATCGATACGGATAAGATCCGTCAAGCGCATTTGAAAATCGCTTTTGATCCGATGTATGGTGTGGCTACGACGGCTTTACAAACCATTTTGCTTATTTCTCGGTGTAATGTCGATGTGATCAATAGTCGCCATGATACCTTGTTTGGTGGCAAACTACCTTCACCCGATGCGCAGACGATCAAAGAATTACAATTGCTGGTCCAAGAAAAACACTACGATATCGGGCTAGCCACAGATGGCGATGCAGATCGTTTGGGAGTTGTCGATGTAGACGGCAGTTTTGTCGATCCCAATAAAATTTTGACTTTAGTTTATTACTATTTTTTGGAATATCGGCATTTTAGAGGCAATGTTGTCCGCAATCTTGCCACCACAACGATGGTCGATCGCATTGCTGAAGATTACGACTTTCGATCGATCGAAGTGCCAGTGGGTTTTAAATATGTGACGGAAGCGATGAAAAAATATGCCGCTATTTTAGGGGGCGAATCAAGTGGTGGTTTGACCGTTAAAGGCTATTTAAATGGGAAAGATAGCATTTTTGCGGGTGCTTTATTAGTGGAAATGGTGGCTGTGACCGGAAAAACGATCACTACATTAGTTGACGAAATCGAAGCAAAGTATGGTAAACTCTATACAACAGGTGTGGATATTCAATTGACGCCAACTGAAAAAGTGCAGATGAATGAAAAGATCAATGATCAAAAGCGGTGGCAAATTGCTACTGCCAAAGAGATTTCTTTTCTTGATGGTGTCAAGATTTGGTTTGATCACGGTTGGTGTTTAGCACGTTTGTCAGGCACAGAACCTTTATTGCGTTTGACCGCTGAAAGTGATGATGAAACGCTCTCGAAAAGCTATATCCAACTTGTAAAAAAGCAATTGGAGATTTGACCTATGCAACTATATGAGAATACCGTCAAGCAAATGATTCGCTCGATCTACGCTACATTCACCTCGTCAGAACAACTTATTGCCGACTTTTTTTTGAGTGATCAAGAAGGCAACGATCTGTCAGCCAAAGTCGTGTCGAAAAAATTATTTGTCTCCATGGCTTCTCTGACTCGTTTTGCCAAAAAATGTGGCTATACTGGTTATCGAGAATTTGTCTATGAATATGCGATCCGTAATCATGCCGTCATAAACGCTGATCAATTGATGCGTAGCGCCCTCAATCATTATCAGCAGATCATCTCACAAGGTTATCAGATTTTAGATGAAAAAATGCTGCAGCAAGTGGCGACTGAGATTTTGCGTAAGCGCCGCATCTTTGTGTATGGAGTAGGTTCTTCAGGGATCGCCGCTTTAGAGATGAAATATCGCTTTATGCGGCTTGGTTTAGACATCGAAGCTATTTCTGACACTGAGATCATGAAAATGAATACCGTCAATTTTCATGAAGATAGCTTGCTCATCGGTATTTCTTTAAGTGGGAATACAGCGATTTGTGAGAATCTGCAAAAGGCCAAGAATAGAGGCGCTATTTGTGCCATCATTACGGCGCAAAAAAAGCTAGCCGCTAAATTAGGTCTAGATTACGAACTTTTAGTCCCTTCAATCGGCAATATCGAGATCGGTAATGTGATTTCTCCCATTTTGCCGACACTTTTAGTTATCGATGTCTTATATGCTTATTGTTTGTTAGAATCCCCACGGTTGAATGAGATTTTAGCCCAAACCGTGAGTGAACGCTATAAGAAAACGATCGAGTAGCAAAGCCCTCCGTGAACTTTTCAAGAAGTTGGCGGAGGACTATTTTTGACTGCTAAGCAAGTAGAACTTTTTGACGTTGTTCAAAGTTAGTATACCTGTTTTATTGGTGCGAAAAAGAGCTTAAGCAGGCGTTTATAGTGTGAAAGAACCAAAGAAGATGAAAGTCGGGTTCTATGCAGGCGGTAAAAGAAGTGTGGAAGAAGATATGAAGTCCTTCCTCCACAAATGGCAGCAAAGGATTATTTTGGGATCTCATATGAAAGATAACACGATCCGATCCATAAGTAGTGAACGGATAAGGCTGCTCTTTAATCATCAATTTTAAAAATAAAGAGAGACCGATGTCATAGCTGGCTATTTATCCCTATTTAAACTATTCTTGAGACAAAAACTGAAAACTTTATGGAAGATATTTGCGCAAAATAGAGAGGAAAGTTTGTTGCCAATACAAGAAAGGCAAACTTGGCAAGGGAAGAGGCGGTTGCAAATACAAGAAAGGTGAATTTGGCGAAGAAAGCGAGAGTTTTTCATTCAAGCAAGAGAGAGACGATTTTTTCATTGAATATTCTTGCTGAGTTAAACAGCTAGTTTATCGGTCAAAGTTTCAGTCATTTTTTTCGAGAAAATGACCCTTGTTTTTTCACCTTTTTTAAGCTACAAGGAATCAGTAAAGATTCACTTTGTCCCACGAACATTGGTAATAATAAAATCTCCTTTATCATATCGATGACGTGTTTGCGAGTACTCAAAAGGAATTTCATCTTCAAGGTAGACGATCTGCTCCACTTCTAAAATCGGATCTTCTTTGCCACAATCTAAGTATTTTTGGTCATAAGCATCTGGTTTATCAGCCCGGATCCGTCGTGATGAATTGCCAATGGTTAGCTGCAAGTTATTGGTAATATACTGATAAATCGAGGCCGATAGAATTTGCTCTGTGATTCCTGGAATCAAGTAGACAGGCATGATGGTGTATTCAAGTGCTAACGGTTCACCATTTAGCTTTCTTAGGCGAATGATATTGTAAACAGATTGCTCTTTTTTAAGCTTCAATTTTGCTTGTTCGATTTCATCGGGAATCATGATATCAAAGGAAATGATCTGGCTCGTCAATTTTCCTCGTTCACCTAAACGTCTTGTCATTCCACCATAAATTTTCGCATTATAATCAAGAGTGGAATGGCTACCATTGACAAAAGTTCCCACTCCTTTTTTACTGTAAATTATTCCTTCAATTTGTAATAAATCTAATGCTTTTTGGATGGTAACGCGACTGGTCTGAAATTGCTGCGCCAATTCGGTTTGTTTTGGCAACTTGTGATCGGTCGTATAGATTCCATTTGTGATCCGCCAACGGATCGTATTAGCGATTTCTTCAAAATAATGCATAATAGAAACTCCTTTTATTGAAAATGATCCATATGTAAACTCAAGCGTTTACATACTTCCTTGGATAAGTTTACAGCTATAAGTGAATAGGCTATCCTATTATTGTAATCGATTACGAGACAACTATTCAATCAATAGGGGAGGTCAACAAAATGAATAGCAACTTTATGGATAAATTATCTGATAAACTTGGTAACTTTGCAACAAAAATAAACAGTTTGCGCTATATTGGAGTTATTAAAAATGCTTTTACAACACTGATACCAGTTATTATTACTGGTGCTTTCGGAACTTTATTTACTGCCATGGTGTTTGATTCAGAAAATGGGCTTGCTCAAATACCTGGTTTAGGCTTTTTAGAAGCTTTAAAACCTATTTCTCAAGCTGTAAGCTATGTGACGCTTAGTTTTTTGACGATTTATGCAGTTTTTTTGATCGGGATCGAATTAGCCAAATTAAATGGGATATCAGGAACCTTTCCTGGTATTGTAGCGGTGATGAGTTATTTATCAGTTAATCCGACTTTTTACGAAATGGTGACCGATGATAAATCGGTCGTTGTGGAAAATGTTTTGGCTAAGCAATATACTGATACCAAGGGTTTGTTTTTGGGAATGTTCGTAGCTATAGCTTCCATTGAATTATATTGTTGGCTCGGACGTCAAGAAAAACTGCAAATCAAAATGCCTGATAGTGTTCCAAGCAATGTATCGACCAGTTTTTCCTCTTTGTTCCCGACTGTATTAACAGTTGTTGTCATTGGTTCGATCGGTTTTGCAGTTCAAAAAATCACCGGGATGTATCTTTATGATATTATTTATAATGTCGTTCAAAAACCTCTGGAAGGGATCATTCAAGGACTACCAGGATTATTATTATTGATGTTCGTTGCCCAAGTTTTCTGGGTGATCGGGATCCATGGTAATCAAATGATCAAACCGATCCGCGAACCGTTATTATTAGCAGCGATTGCGGTGAATACGGAAGCTTTTGAAGCTGGCAAAGAAATTCCTAATATCATTACTATGCCATTTTGGGACATGTATATGAGTATCGGTGGCTCTGGTGTGACGATCGGCTTGTTGATTGCGACCTTACTAGTTGGCAAACGAGACGATATGCGACAAATCACTAAATTATCGATAGCCCCTGGTATTTTCAACATCAATGAACCAGTCATTTTTGGAATGCCAATCATGCTGAATCCGATTTTAGCGATTCCTTTCATCATCACACCGCTTGTGACTGGTGTGATTGGTTATTTTGCTACTGCTTGGGGGTTGGCTGGTAGAGCCGTTGTCATGGTGCCTTGGCCTTTGCCACCGATCATAAATGCTTATTTAGCTACAGCAGGTAGCTTTGGAGCGGTCATTACTCAATTACTTTGTATAGTGGTAGCGACCTTGATCTATTTACCATTTGTTCAAATGATGAATAGACAACCTATAGAAGAACGTTAAGGAGGATGTTATGAAGTTAAAAATACCCAACAAATTTATTTTAGGTGCCGCTTCGTCAGCTTGGCAAACAGAAGGCTGGAAAGGTAAAAAAGCAGGACAGGATTCTTTTCTCGATGCTTGGTATGAGAATGAAACCTTTGTATGGCACGAAGGGTATGGTCCCGCGGTGGCAACTGATTTCATGGAAAAGTCGTCCATTGATATCGAGTTGATGGAAGAGATACATTTGACACACTATCGGACATCGATCAATTGGGCACGCTTTTTCACAGATTATGAAAATCTTGTGGTCGATGAGGAGTATGCTCAGCATATTGATGACGTGATCAATGGTTTGATAAAAGCTGGCGTGGAGCCGATGCTTTGTTTGGAGCATTATGAGATGCCACAATTTTTGATGGAAAAATATGATGGTTGGACTTCAAGAAAGGTGGTCGATCTGTATGCCAAGTACGCTGAGATTGCTTTTGATCGATATGGTGATCGTGTGCATCAATGGTTTACTTTTAATGAACCGATCGTGATCCAGACCCGTTGCTATCTTGATGCGATTCGCTGGCCACATGAACAAGATTCTAGAAAGTGGATGTTATGGAACTATCATAAAACATTGGCAAGTGCCAAAGCAGTGGCAATTTTCCATGCCCAAAATATTACAGGTCGGATCGGTTGTATTTTAAATCCTGAATTAGTTTATGCACGTTCTAGTTCTCCAGCAGATTTGAAGGCTCAAAAAATGTATGATTTGTTTTTCAATCGTGTTTTTTTAGATCCTATGGTAAAAGGAACTTATTCTACTGAGTTTATGGAATTGTGTCAAGAAAATGATATCTATTTTGATCCTGAACCCAATGACTTAGAAGTAATCAAAGACAATACGGTCGACTTTTTAGGAATCAATCAATATTATCCCAAACGTGTCAAAGCCCCTCGCTATGAATGGAATCATGAGACCCCTTTTCATCCAGAAAAGTATTACGAGTCATTTGATCTTCCTGGTAAACGGGTCAACAGTTCACGTGGATGGGAAATCTATCCAGAGATCATGGAAGATATGTGCACGTATATGAAAGAAAATTATGGTGATATCCCTTGGTTGATTTCTGAAAGCGGGATGGGCATCGAAAATGAGGAACGATTCATGGATGATAAAGGAATCGTTCAAGATAATTATCGTATCGCCTATATTTCTGAACACTTAGGCTCCTTACTTAAGGGCGTTTCTAACGGATCAAAATGTGAAGGCTATATGCTTTGGGCTTTTACCGATTGTGTTTCGCCGATGAATGCTTTTAAAAATCGTTATGGACTGGTGCGTATCGAATTAAATGAAGAACGGACTCGAACATTAAAAAAATCGGCTCTGTGGTACCGTTCCTTGATAGATCAACGAGTACTGACGGTAAAAGATCAAGCGAAATATGTCTAGGTAATTTGAAAGTAGACGACCGCGATATAGCGGCTGTCTACTTTTTTCCATGTGGTGAAAAGACTGGATTAAGTGATGAAAAATGGCTGACCTATCTTAAAGTAGATAGGTCACTAAAAAAACAAATAGTTGTTGATAGCCTTTTCTTAACAACTTGCGTATAATAAAATCAAAAAGAAATAAGAGGAGGTTATTTAATGAAAGCGTTAGTATTAAAAGATGTCAAAAAAATGGCGATCGAAACAATCGATGTCCCCGCCATCCGTGATGATGAAGTCTTGATCAAAGTGAAATACTGTGGGATCTGTGGGACGGATGTGCATATTTATAATGGAGAACCCGGTTCAACTACGGTGACACCACCGGTTATTTTGGGTCATGAGTTTGCCGGTGAAGTGGTCAAGGGCGGTAAAAGTGTCCGGACGATCGCTCGTGGCGATCATGTCGCAGTTGATCCGAACATCTACTGTGGTTCTTGCAAGTATTGTCGGCAAGGCAAAGTCCAATTATGTGAACATCTGGCCGCGGTGGGAGTGACACGTAATGGCGGGATGGCCGAATATTGTGCTGTTCCAGCGACTACTTGTTTACGTTTGGATGATGAAGTCCCCTTTCAAGTGGGTGCCATGGTAGAACCACTTAGTTGTGTGCTACATGGATTTGATGTGATCGATCCGATCACACCGGCGACCAAGGTTTTGATCATTGGGGGCGGCTTTATCGGCTCTTTATTTTTGCAAACCGTTTGTGGCAAGTCACCGGCAAAAGTGGCGGTATGTGAAGTCAATACCAAAAAGCATCGTCTCTTAAAGAATCTTGGGGCTGATCATGTGTATGTTGATACAGCGATGGTCAATGAAACGTTTGACTTGGTCATTGAATGTGTTGGTAAAAAAGAAACCAGTGAAGCCGCCATTTCTTTAGCTGCCAAAGGGGCCAATGTTTTATTATTTGGCGTGCCAGCACCAGATGCTAAATTGACTTTGCCAGCTTTTGATATTTATAGTAAGGAATTAAAAATTTTGGGCTCCTTCATCAATCCACTTACGCTTTTCGATGCTGTGAGTATGATCGATTTGCAACAACTGGATATCGTTTCCCTCTTATCTCACGTGATTACTTTAGAAGAAGTGCCTGAAATTTTAGGGGCTTTTCATAACCAAGGAATCACGAAAGCAATCATCAAGATAAGTTAAAGCTTGCCAGCTCCTTTCTGGTGTAGTAGCCTATAGTTAGGAAGGTGAATGTCAGTGAGGATATTGTATTATGGAGTCAGTGCAGATGAAAAGCAGTTCATTAAAGAGTGGGCTTACAAACATCAAGTCACAGTCGATAGGATCAGTGAAAATTTGACGCGGGAAACGGCGGGATTAGCCCGGGACTATGATGGCATTTGTCTTTTTCCTGATAAAACGATGCAGACAGATGAAAGGATCTATCAAAAGCTAGCCGAAGTAGGTATCAAACAATTGTCGATCAAATCTACCGGAGTCGACGGTATCAATTTTGCGTGGGCGAAAAAATATCAGTTGCAAGTGACCAATGTGCCCAATTATTCGCGGACTTCTGTGGCGCATTTTGCCTTGATGTCAATTTTGATGCTATTACGCAGTATTCCTGAATTTTATCAAGAGCCGACCTTATCGCGCAAAAGTATTCGTGGCCGCGAGTTACAAGATGTAGTCGTGGGTATTTTAGGAACCGGAAAAATCGGGGCGATCGTAGCCCAAGCAATCAGCGATCTAGGCGGACACGTCATCGCCTATAGTGAAAGCAAAAATCCTGCGTTGGCAAAAAGCGCTCGCTACGTTTCTTTTGACGAGCTTCTGCAAAAATCCGATGCTTTATCTTTGCATGTGCCTTTGACAGCTGCCTCGACCTATCTTCTTTCAGATAAAGAGTTTGCGAAAATGAAAAAAGGAGCTTGCATCGTGAATACCGCTCGGGGGAAGATCCTTGATACCAAGGCTTTGATCCGTTGGGCGAAAACTGGAGCTTGTGGCGGGCTAGCTTTAGACACTTTGGAGGATGAGGAGATTTTTACGGAAAAAAAGTGGCGAGACAATCCTTTTTACCAAGCATTAGCACCAGTGCCCAATACTTTTTTGACACCGCATATCGCCTATCATACCGATTTAGCTGTTAAAGAAATCGTTGAGACAACGCTAGATAATGTTTGCGAAGTCTTAGAATCGGGCAATTCCGTCAATTTGATTAATAACTAAGCAAAAATGTCACCAACCGACTCGTAGAAAGTTAGTTGGTGACATTTCTATTTGGTTTTATTTTTTATCAAGACTTTTGACGTAGGCATCAACAGCAAGCATGGCATCGGCGATATCTTCAGCTGTAAAGCTTTCCGCCATTTGATGGATCGTTTCACCTGCTTGGTTGGCTAATTCGCCAACTCTTAAGAGATCATCACGACTGGCTTGGTCTAATTTCATTTCAACAAGAGTTGTCGGCAATCCTAGAGCTTGATAGAGATGAATAAATTTGTCAAGACGTTCTTTTGGTTGATTTTCTAAAACAAGTTCGGTCAGTGTGCCATAAGCTACTTTTTCACCATGAGTCAAGGTGTGGATCGGACCATGCAGGGCAGTGAACCCATTGTGGATGGCATGAGCCGCGGCGAGCCCGCAACTTTCAAAACCGACACCTGATAACAAGGTATTGGCTTCGACAATGGCTTCCAGGGCGGGTGTCACGACATGCGTTCGGCAAGCTTCGATCGCTTGTAAACCATTAGCAAAAAGGGTTGCTTCGCATTTTTGTGCGATTGCTTCAGCCGCAAGCGTTGGCGAGTCACCGGACATGGTTTGACCATGGGCACGGATCACGGCGCTACCTTCGACCCAAGTAGCGGAAGCATCAGCAATCCCGGAAGCGAGCAGCCGCACGGGCGCACCTGCAATCACTTGCGTATCGACTAAAACTAAATCAGGGTTTTTCTTGTAAAATAAATACTTTTCAAAAGTTCCTGCCTCAGAGTAAATGACCGACAATGCTGAAGTGGGTGCGTCTGTGGAAGCAACGGTGGGGACGATAGCTACAGCAATCTCACATTTATCGCCGATCGCTTTAGCAGCATCGATCGTTTTCCCGCCACCTAACCCGATCACTACATCAGTGCCAACACTTTTGCCGATATCACTGACGCGATCGATTTCTTGTAAGGACGCTTCACCGTTAAAAGGTACTCGGTGCACTTTTTCGCCAGCTGCTAACAGATCATTTTGTAACCTTTCGCCAACGATTTGCCAGACGGTATCATCGCATAGTAATAAGGCACTTTTACCAAGTTCAGTAATGTGTGACAAACCAGTTTTCGTCACATTTTTGCCTTGCACGTAACGGGAAGGACTTAAAAACATTTTTTCCATGAGAATTCTCCTCTCGTTTTTTATATGCTCATTTTATCACAAAAGTATTTTTCTTTACATAGTTTATGAAAAATTTAACAAGTAGGAACATTTCTTCTGGTGTTTTCGTTTATAGAAAGTAAGAAAAGGAGGAATGACCAATGTTACCAAAACCAATAATCATCGATTTGAGTGAATGGCAAGTTTCTGATCAAATCGATTATAACAAGCTTTCTCGCCAAATCGCTGGGGTGATCGTGCGGGTTCAGTACGGCTCAAATTGGATCGACAAACAGTTTCGCCAACATCTGACCGAATTTAAAAAACGCCAAGTTCCCGTTGCTGTTTACGCTTGGGTGCGGGGCACATCACGGGCTGACATGCAACAAGAAGCGCGTGATTTTTATCAGCGCGCCATTGCATTTGAACCGAATTTTTGGTGGCTTGATGTCGAAGAAAAATCGATGACAGACATGCGTTTAGGCTGTGAAGCCTATCGCCAAGAATTGAAACGATGTGGGGCAAAAAATGTGGGCGTTTATGTAGCGAATCACTTGTTTTCTGACTTTCATTTAGATGTTGCCAAATTTGATGGTTTGTGGATCCCGACCTATGGCAGAAATGATGGTGAGTATAATGGTGCAGATCCAACTGCAACAAGCCAATATGATTTGCATCAATATACTTCTTGTGGGCATTTAACAGGATATTTGGGAAATTTAGATTTGAATCGGATCGTTCATAAAGGATTCGCTTATTTTTTTGATAAGGAGGGCGGGATCAAGATGAAATCATTAAAAACGACGGTCGCAGGTGTTAACTTGCGTAAAATGCCCAAAGTCGCCGATAATATTCTGGCTAAATTGCCTAAAGGCGCGCAGATAGACATCAATGATATTGTGATTGGTGATGGTTTTGTGTGGGGTATACAACCACGTGCGGATGGCAGCGTCGCTTACGTTGACATTGGTAAAAGTGTCGCTTGGATAAATTGAAAAAAAACGGTGAATTATGTCATGGGATGATTTATACCTATTTGGGTAAAAAATGCGGCGGACTTTGCTGAAAAAAGTCCGTCGCATTTATTTTTTGAGTGTGTCAGGCATGACACTTATCTAGCTGGTGAAAGTCCAGTCGCGGGTAGTTACCGCCAAGCGTAGCG
>JBFLGC010000053.1:0-18229 GCA_041859945.1 Tetragenococcus sp. | reverse complement strand
CAACACGGCCAGATCCTCTGGTCCGATGAGCCTGATCAAGCCAATGATCCGGCCTCTTTGACGACCTTAATGACACTTTTTCTGGCACTGGAAAAAATTCAAAGTGGCGAAATATCTTTGACAGATACAGTCACAGCCACTGCTGAAGACGAGATGATCGCTCAATTGCAAACGATAAAAAATAACAATGTCATCACTGGAAATGTATATAGTATCGAAGAATTGATCCAACTGATACTAACACCTACTTCGAACGTCGCTACTTTAATGCTTGGTCAGCAAATCGAAGCGGACCCCGATGCCTTTGTCGATTTGATGAATACAAAAGCTCAAGAATTAGGTTTAACAAATACAAAATATTGGAATGCGACCGGCATACCGGCTAGTTATTTTGGAGAAACGTATATTTTGCAAAACCATGATCCAACCAAATATAATCAAGCGACTGCCTCAGATCTAGCCATACTCACGTATCACTTGTTAAAAGAGTTTCCGGAGATCCTTGATTGGAGCAAACAAACAGAGACAACGGTCTTATCAAATACCCTTTATGAAGAAAATTTTCCCACCAACAATTTAGCCTTAGCTGGACAATCACATGAGTTGACCGGTTTAGATGGTCTGCTCCTTTTTGAAAATGGTAGTACTGCAAATTATGTTGCGACCGCTAAACGTAACGGCATGCGGATCATCACTATTTTTTTAAACACCGTAGACAACGATTCGCTCTTTCTTTTGAACAACGCTTTGATGGAGCAGATGTTTGAAATCTATGAATACAAAGAAATATTGGCAGCTGGTAAGCAAAAGATCAATGGGCAGAATGTGAATGTTGCCAATGATTTTTATGGTGTGGTCGAAAAAGATGTGACGCCTACTTTTGAGTTGGCTAATGATATGATCACATTGAGCAATAGTTTGCCACTAGTTTCAGAAACGCTTGAGCCTTTGGCAGTAACTTACAAAGACGCCCGATCGACTGCTGAAAAAAATATCGAAAATAACCATTTTGTGATGTGGCTACTAGAGACGATCGAGATCACCAAAACGACAATCTTCGCTTTTGGTGCCATCCTTTTAGGGCTACTTTTACTGCTGATGTCGCTATTTATTCCGCGTCATTTTGAAACGCCCAAGCCCCAACTTCAAGTAGACGATACTATGACTCGCCGTCAACAGCAGAAGAAAAACAAACCAATCCCTCCTTATAAATGGATCGTTTGTTATAGCGGACTGGCAGTCCTTTTAATAGGAATGGGAACCTTGTTAATCACGCATTTTATTTAATCGTATAAGAAAAAGAGAAGCCGCCCACTTCTCTTTTTTAGTATTTATTTTTCTTGATTCCAGTCGATATCAAAGCCATCAAACACTTCACCATCGTAATATTTGAACAGTTGATCGACAGAAAGAAGCTCTGAAGTCATTTTTTCTTCTTCCTGTTCTTCTAATTGACTTTCAGCAAAGCTTTGATAAGCCGCCAATAATTGACGATAAAGTTCTTTTTTCGATCCTGCTTCTGCTGAAATAAACGGAAGTTCGCGAATAAACCCTTTATAGATCAGTTTATCTTGCTCAAATTCGAGCGGCAGTTCCACTACTTGTAAATGCAAGGCCTCAAATTGCTCATTCATCATCATCCCTCGATTTCTATCACACGCTCCACAAATGGTTCGTAAAATTCTTGCTCATGGGAAACTACGATCACAGTTCCTAGGTAATTACCTAGGCTTTCTTGTAAACTTTCTTTGGTTTCTTGATCGATATGGTTCGTCGGTTCATCTAAGATCAAAAAGTTTCCAGGTGTCATGGTCATCTGTGCCAGTTTTACCTTACTTTGTTCGCCTCCACTTAAACTTTTCAGAGGTTCTTGGGCTAATTGATTCACTAAACCAGCTCTTGACAAATGTTGCCGCAGTTCTTTATTACTAGCATCTGGAAATAGGTTTCCAAGGTATTGCAGTGGCGTTTCTAACGGTGATTGCCACTGTAATTCTTGCTCGAAATAGTTGATTTTCGTGTTGGCTGGATAAGAAAAGTTACCCGACAATGCTGGTATATCTCCAATCAGTGTTTTTAGTAAGGTCGATTTCCCAATACCGTTAAAACCATGGATAGCGATTTTCTCGCCATAGCGTATTGTCAAATCGATGGGCTTTAACAAAGGATGACCATAGCCTATCACTAGTTGATCAGTCGTAATGGCCAAAGTACTCACAATTTCTTGATAGGGAAATTGAAAATGGGCTTTTGCTACCTGACTTGGCGGCGTCAATCGTTCGACTTTTGCCAATTGTTTTTCGCGACTTTTAGCCATGGTCGAACGTGAACCAGCTTTATACTTACGGATATAACTCTCCGTTTTTTCGATTTGCTTTTTTTGTGCCGCATATTGTCTAAGGTAGGTCTCCTTGTTCGCTTCTTTTTGTTTCAATGCTTTTTTTAGATTACCGGTATATTTAGTCAACTTGCCAAACTCAATGTCTGCAATATGTGTCGTGATCGCATCCAAAAATACTTGGTCATGAGAAACCACTAGAAAGGTACCGGCAAAATTTTGCAAAAATTCGATCAACCAAGTCACATGCTGATCGTCCAAATGATTGGTCGGTTCATCCAGTACTAAGACATCCGGTTTTTCTAATAATAATTTAGCTAGGATCACCTTGGAGCGTTGGCCGCCACTCAAATTTTTGACTTGCGAATCTAGTCCCAAAACATCGATCCCAAGTCCCTTCGCCATCTCTGCAATCAAGGTGTCCATTTGATAAAATTCACTTTGGTCTAGTTCTATTTGAAGTTTACCGGCCTTTTCAAGTAAACTGTCGTCTAATTCTTCACTATATTTTACATATAAATCGCTGATAGTTGCCTCTTTATCTAACTCACTTTGAAAGGCAGTCTTCAAGAATTCATAGATCGTAATCGTTTCATCCATCCGCACATACTGATCCAGATAGCCGATCTGGCTATTTTTAGAAATTTCCACGCGTCCTTCGTCGGGCAATAACTCACCAGTGATGATCTTGATAAGTGTCGACTTGCCCGCGCCATTTTGACCGATCAAGCCCACATGTTCCCCCGTATTTATTTGTAAATTTAAATTTTCATACAAAATTTTATCCGCAAATTGTTGCGTGATATGAACTAATTTTAACATGGTCCTACTCCTTTATGCCATCAAAAAAGCTGTAGACATTTTTGAGCCCACAGCTTGACAATCCTTAAAGGGATATGGCAACTCTTGACATACTAGATTAATCCTAGACTAATTTTTTCTTAAATCATCTGTCTAAGTCTACCAAAAAAATATAAAATTAGCAAATACTAGAGAAACGGTGTATGTGCTATTGACCATCTAGCAGATATTCGACTATTGGACACGTTTCATTTCAAAATATGTTCGATACTCCACTATTGAACATGTTTAGAGGATTTTTTCTTACTCCTTTTGTTCCAGAGAAACCTTCTTTGTAATTTTTGTCGGATCTTTTAAACTGTGGTCATCATCTTCACTTCGATATCTGAACGAATCTAAGAAAGTTGACCGTGAGCCTCAATTATTCGTCGCGTTCTATTAAAATATCATTAAAAAAAAGAACCCACTCTCTAGTTGTAGAGAGTGGGCACAGCGTTCCATTAAAATTGATTGATCAACAATTGGCGAATCTCTGTCAGATAAGGTTGTCTTGGGTTGGCTGAGGTGCATTGATCATTATAAACCAAGTCGACTAGTTGATCTAAAGAAGCATCAAATTGTTCTTTCGTGACACCATTTTCGGAAAGTTTTGGTACCACATCAAGATTTTCCATCAATTCTAAGATACGCGCACACAAAGCATCGACAAGCTCCGCATCAGTATTGCCTTTTAAACCAAGGTAGCGGGCAATATCGGCATAATCTTTTTGGGCGCGATACACTTCATAACGTGGGAACGGGGTCCGTTTGACATTGCCTGTCACACCATTGAACTTGATCACAGGTACCATCGCGATCGATATGGCTAGTCCATGTGGCAACCCAAATTCTCCACCTGTTTTATGAGCCAAAGAATGATTGATACCCAAGAAAGCATTAGCAAAACTCATACCGGCTAAAGTGGCAGCATAGTGCATGTTCTCCCGCGCTGTATCACCGGCCAAAGTCGGATGAGTCGAATCATAGCGATAAGATTCTTCCAAATTTTCAAAGACTAATTTGATAGCTTCTAAAGCCCAAGGACGGGTAAAGTCAGAAGACAGTACTGAAACATAGGATTCCAAAGCGTGCGATAAGGTATCTAAACCTGACAAGGCCACGGTCCGTTTTGGTACGGTCATAACAAATTCCGGATCGACAATAGCTACTTGTGGCGTCAATTCGTAGTCAGTCAAGGGATATTTCACATGCGTATTATCATCAGTGATTACGGCATATGGAGTTACTTCTGAACCAGTACCGGAAGTTGTCGGAATAGCAAATAATTTTGTATGATCCGCATGATGGAACTTCACGATACGTTTGCGGATATCCAAGAATTTTTGTTGTAATTGGGTGAACAGGTCGCTGACTTGTTCGTAATCATCCAAAAATCCTGGTTCTTGATCCATTGAGTATTCATACAAGTAACGAGCAATCTTAGCCGCATCCAAAGCGGATCCTCCACCGACAGCGATGATCGTATCGGGTTTGAAATTATGCATTTGTTGGGCGATCTCTATCGTTTGACCTAGCGTTGGATCTGGTTTGACCGTGCCGTAGATCGAGGTTTTGACCATATTATCGCGGACCGTTAATTGATCTAATACCCGATTGACAAAACCAAATTGGATCATCCCAGGATCCGCTACAATAAAGGCGCGATCGATCTCTTCAAATTCATCTTGTAAATAAGTGATCGCATTTTTTTCATAATAAATTTTTTCCGGCAATCGAACCCATTGTGGACGATTCCGACGCTTAGCCACAGTTTTGATATTCAACAAGTCGTCTGTAGATAAATTATGTGACAATGAATTTTTCCCCCAAGATCCAGTTCCTAAAGTAAGGCTCGAACGAAGTGCATCAGTGTACACATCACCGATCCCACCAACAGAATCTGGTTGATTGACTAAGATACGAGCAGCTTCGGTTTTTTCTCCGAATTCTTTGACAAATGGGTCTTTTTGCGCCCCAATTTGAATCCCCGCATTGTGGCCGGCGCCTTGATAAGTCAATAAACTTCGCACGATCTGGATTCCATCTTGTCGATCTTTTGCTTTGTAAACAGACAAAAGTGGCGATAATTTTTCAGAAGATAATTTTTCTCCGATATTTTTGGGATCTAATTCAAATAATAAGACATCTTTGCCTTCTGGAAGTTTTATGCCAGCTTGTTCACAGATCCATCGTGCTGGCATCCCAGCTACCTTACCGTTAACACCATGATTGTCATTAAAAACATAGTCGGCTAATTTTTTATAATCCGTTTTAGGGACTAAATAAGCGCCCCGATCTTGCATTTTTTGCATCCATTCATCATAGATAGGTGCTTCAACGACGGCCGAGTTTTCCGTTGCACAGATCATTCCATTATCAAAGCGTTTAGACAGCAGTAAGTCTTCTACTGCTCGACTCACATGAGCCGTATGATCGACAAAAGTTGCTCCATTGCCGGCTCCCACACCCATGGAGGGATTTCCTGATTTCAAAGCCGCATCGACCATGCCGGGACCGCCTGTGGCTAAAATCGAAGCAATATGCGGATTTTGGATCAAGGCATTGGTGTTTTCCATCGATGGTTTTTCGATCCATTGAATGATATCTTTGGGCGCTCCTGCTGCCACAGCAGCTTCATAAACGATTTTGGCCGCATGAACCGAGCATTTTTGTGCTTGAGGATGGAAGGCAAAAACGATGGCATTGCGCGTTTTCAAAGTCAAGATCGACTTGAACATCGCCGTTGCAGTTGGATTTGTCGTTGGTACGATCCCAGCTAAAACGCCCAGCGGCGACGCAATTTTGATTTTGCCTAATACTTTGTCTTCATCAATCACTCCTACCGTTTTATCATTGCGGATCGTATGATAAACATTTTCTGTCGCAAAACGATTTTTGGTATCTTTATCTTCAACGACGCCACGTCCTGTTTCATCGACTGCTTCATGAGCTAACATCAAAGCCGCCTCTGATCCTGCTAATGCGGCTGCCTCTACGATCGTATCAACTTGTTCTTGCGTATAAGTTTCAAAAATAGCTTCAGCTTTCAAGGCTTTTTGTACTAATTTGTCTGTGTAAAGACGTGCTTCCGCCATTTTTTCTTCAGCTGTTGGTGCTTTTTTTTCAATTTTTTCTTTAGACACATTGGTCATGAGAAAATCCTCCTTTATTTTCAATACAAATTTTTGTTTTCATCTGTGATTTATTTCACTTATTATAATACTATACTTCGTGAAATATTTCAACAACTTTTTTAGCTAAATATAGGCTTTTTTTGGTTAAATTTTAATTAAAAATTAAAATTAGTGAATTCATGAGCTTTATGAAAACAAGTAGGTACTATCACAGTGCTTTCATTTTATTTTCAAAAAAAGCCCACTTTTGGCTAAAGATGGCGCTAAATTCCTTGTTTAAAGTTTGTTGCAAGTGCTTCTGTCTGTTGATAGTTATTTTCGTATCTGCTATGCTATACTAAAAATCAGAAAAGAGGGATATCTTTGCATATCGTTGTCTATTGTGGAACAAATAATGGAAAGAATGGCAATTATCGAAAAGCGGCTTTAGCTTTGGGCACTTGGATCGCACAACAAAATCATCAATTGGTTTATGGCGGTGGCAAAAGTGGACTGATGGGGACACTTGCAGATACTGTTTTAGAAAATGGTGGTCAAGTGGTCGGTATCATTCCAACTTTTTTAAGAGACCGTGAAATCGATCATCCAAATTTGACTGAATTGCGTGTGGTCGAAACGATGTCTGAGCGCAAGCAAATGATGCTCCAACTCAGCGACGTTTGCATTGCCTTGCCGGGCGGTCCTGGTACTCTAGAAGAAATAAGTGAAGCTATTTCTTGGGCACGGATCGGTCAGAATACCAATCCCTGTATTTTTTTTGATGTCGACCATTATTATCGCCCCCTACAAACCTTTTTTGATCAAATGGTCAGCGAGAATTTTTTGACCCCAGAAGACCGGCAAAATATTCTATTTACTGATTCGATCGCAACATTACAAAATTATTTAGAACGATTTTGAGAGGATGAAAATAATGAGTATCGCAGCCTTTGATATTGGTGGTTCAGCTGTCAAATATGGACTCTGGACCGGCAAAGAGTTACAACAATTAGGAAAATTTAAAACACCAGCGAGTTTTGCTGAAATGGTGACGCAGATGAAAAAGATCCTGGCTACCTCCCCTGATGTCTTGGGGATAGCAATTAGTTCACCTGGTGCAGTGAATGTTGAAAAAAGACAGATCGACGGCATAAGTGCTGTCCCATACCTACATCATCGACCGATTTTTGACGAATTTGAACAGGCCTTTTCACTTCCCGTCACGATTGAAAATGATGCCAATTGTGCCGGTATCTGTGAAATGGAGATCGGTGCTGGTAAAAATGTCCAACAGGCCGTCTTTATGGTGATCGGATCCGGCGTTGGCGGTGCCATCTTTATCAATGGTGATATTTACAAAGGCGCGCATCTTTTTGGTGGCGAATTTGGTCTAATGAAAAATACCAACGACAAAATATTGAGCATCAATGGAACAGCTGTCCATGTGGCCGAACGCTTTTCTGAGGAAACCGGTAAACAGGTGTCTGGTATTGACTTATTCGAATTAAAAGAGCAAGGAGATAAAAAGGCAACTGCCGCACTGGAAACCATGTACGAGCACATTGCCCAAATTTTGTATAATATTCAGGTATCCATCGATCCCGAAATGATCATTCTTGGCGGCGGTATTTCCGCTCGAGCAGAACTAGCAACCGAGCTTTCTCAACGTTTAGCACGCCTGCTCGATGAAGAGGGCGTGGGAGACATCTTGCCTGAAATCGTGACTTGTCACTATCAAAACAACGCCAATTTGATCGGTGCTGCTTTGAATTTTGAAAAAAATAGGACCTTGGTTTGATTTAGTTCTTTCTCAAGTTTTGATATATAGAAAAAGCGAGTGTTAAATACTCGCTTTTTCTGATGCCTCTCTTCTTTCATTTTCAGTACAAAATTTTCTTTAAAAGCATCCTACTAAAACTTGAGCCGGAGCCTTTGATCCCAACACGCTATCTATTTTGTCGCTAAAGGGATCGTCAAACAAAACCGTAGCCAATCATTATCCGAAGTGACCGTTAATTGAAAGCCCAGTTTTTCAGACAATTCTTTGGCAATCGATAGACCCAAGCCGGCATTTCCTCCGCTTCTGGCATGGTTTCCTTGATAGTTTCGTTCAAAAATACGAGATAATTGGATCTCATTTTGCACATCGAATTTATTTTCAAAAAAGAAGGAAAGAGCATTTTTTTCTTCTTTCATCCAAATGTGAAAGCTATCTTTGCCGTGATTGAAAGCATTTTTGATCAGATTTTGAACGATCCGATTAAAATCGATCACACTCGTATCGATTATTAGCCGTTCTTCTTGTAACTCGACATCGATCTGGTCAAATGTCTCTGACAGTTCTTCATAATACTGTGCCACTTGCTCTTGGATCAAAGTGATTGGATTACAATTCTCCTTTTTCAACGTATAGTCGTCGGCGTCCAATAAACTCAATAGATAAAATTCATCAATCAGTTTTGAGATCAGTTGCGTCCGCTCTTCAATAATCGTCATATACTTCAAATCACGTGGTGTTAACTTTTTTTTATCGATCATTTGCAGATAGCCTGAAACCGAGGTCAGTGGTGTCCGAAAATCATGTGAGATCGAAGCCAACATCTGCTTATTTTGTTGATCGACGCGTTTTTTTTCTTCACTTGTTTGATGAAATGCTTCGACCAATTCATTGACTTCTTCCACTACTTCTCGATTTGCTTTAGAAAGCCCTGGTCGTTTCAGAGTTGCATACGATTTTCCATTTTTGATCCGTTTGATTTGTTCGATCACTGTTTTTAGTTCGCGCTGGTAAAATAGCACAGCCAGCACAGTTAACAAATTTAAAGCCAGGCTAATAAAAAGCAAGACTTGCATATTTTCACCCACTATTTCTAGTTTTTATTGAACTGAAAACCTACGCCCCAAATAGTTTTTATAATTTCCTCATTAGTTACCTGTTGCAACTTTTTACGTAACCGTGAGACGTGGACCATCACTGTATTATCATCGCCAAAATAAGGCTCTTGCCATACTGTTTCATAGAGATTGGCCTTGGTAAACACTTTTTGGGGATGTTGCAAAAAACATTTCAATAGTTCATACTCTTTTTGTGTCAGATCCAATATTTTTCCTTCAAATGTCACCGTATGCTTTTCTTCATCCATTGTTATTTTTCCGACTTTTCGTAGACCCGACTGTGAATCGGCTGTGTTGACCTCACGCAATTGGTTTCGGACTCTAGCAAGAACTTCTACCGTATTAAAAGGCTTAGCGATATAATCATTGGCGCCGGCTTCTAAAACAGATGATAAAACGGCTGCTTCAGAGCGTGCCGTAATGACAATGATCGGCGTTTGTTTGCTTTGTCGAGCCCAAGCAATCAAGGCTTCGCCACTGATCCCGGGTAGCATCAAATCGAGCAAGATCAAATCGAAATTTTTTTCTTCCAGAATTCGCTTGGCTTCAGATCCAGCAAAAGCCTGTGTGATTTCATATTCATCTAAAAGATCGGCCAACAAGCCGTTGATTGCATTATCATCTTCTACAATCAATATTTTCTTTGTCAACACTCTCAAACTCCTGTCCACTTTTTCTTTATCATACCACAAATAAGCCTGTAACTTGAAATTATTTCAACAAGTTGCCTAATCCTGTTTGCCTTACCTTCCTCGGCTTGTACACGAAACTGTGACCGTAGCACAAAAATATCCTTGCTTACTAAGGTTAGACCAATAAACAAACTCCCCTATTTAGTCTGAGCTTAAATGGCATCCATCAAAACAAGACACTCCACAAACACAGCTACTAATAGTCAGCTAGGGGTAGTTCTTTTTTGGGGCTAGTCTAAAACTCTAAAAAACCTCACCGTTCATTCGGTGAGGTTTTTTAGGGTTATTGATTTGATTCGTTCAGCGCATCTTCGGCAGCCATTTGAGCTTCGATATCAGAAATGCTATAAACATTTTCACTAGCCGCTTTGACTTCTTTTGGTTCCATATTACGGTAACGTGACATACCAGTTCCGGCTGGAATAATCTTACCGATGATGACATTTTCTTTCAATCCAAGCAGTGGATCTTTCTTACCCCGGATCGCCGCATCGGTCAAAACCCGTGTCGTTTCTTGGAAAGATGCCGCCGACAAGAAACTGTTGGTTTCTAAGGAAGCTTTAGTAATCCCCAGTAAGACTGGTCGACAAGTCGCTGGGATCCCACCGGCCACTAACGTAGTGTAGTTTTGGTCTCTAAAATCAGCAATATCAAGCAAAGTACCTGGCAAGATATCAGTATCGCCAGGATCCATAACGCGGATCTTACGCAACATTTGACGAACCATTACTTCGATATGTTTATCGCCTATTTCTACCCCTTGCATCCGATAAACACGTTGGACTTCACGCAATAAGTAGTTTTCGACTGAGATCACGTCGCGAACTTGCAACAAATGTTTCGGATCGATCGAACCTTCTGTCAGCGGGAAACCACGATGAATAAAGTCTCCTTCTGCCACTTTCATACGGGCCGTAAATGGCACTGTATAAGTACGCGTATCGGTCTTACCTTTGATCGTGACTTCTTTAGTACGCGTGGCAGCATCTTCCATGATTTCGCTGACTTCACCAGTGACTTCTGTAATGATCGCTTCCCCTTTTGGATTCCGGGCTTCAAAAATTTCTTGGACCCGTGGCAACCCTTGAGTGATATCGTCGCCGGCAACTCCGCCAGTATGGAAAGTCCGCATGGTAAGCTGTGTCCCTGGTTCACCGATCGATTGAGCCGCGATAGTCCCGACTGCTTCACCGACTTCGACTTCATCACCTGTCGCTAGGTTCCGACCATAACAATGCTTGCAGACACCATGTTTCGTGTTGCAGGTAAAGACAGAGCGGATCGAAACTTTTTCAATGCCACTATCGACGATTTGTTTGGCCAGATCTTCGGAAATCAATTCATTGACACCAACGATCACTTTTCCTGTTTCAGGATGGATGATCGATTTATGCGTGTAACGCCCAACGAGACGTTCTTCCAAAGTTTCAATGATTTCATTGCCTTCACGTAAAGCAGTGATTTCAAGACCACGGTCAGTGCCACAATCATCTTCACGGACAATGACATCTTGAGCAACATCGACCAAACGACGGGTCAGGTAACCTGAGTCAGCGGTCTTCAAGGCCGTATCAGTCATTCCTTTACGGGCACCGTGTGTGGAGATAAACATTTCCAAGACCGATAAGCCTTCACGGAAATTCGAAATGATCGGCAGTTCCATGATCTTACCACTTGGGGCAGCCATAAGTCCGCGCATGCCGGCAAGTTGGGTAAAGTTGGAAATATTCCCACGTGCTCCAGAATCAGACATCATGAAAATCGGATTTTCCGCATCTAAGGACTCCATCAGCTTCAATTGGATATCATCTTTGGCACCATTCCACACATCGATGACCCGTTCATACCGTTCATCATCAGTGATCAGACCACGACGGAATTGTTTGGTGATGACGTCGACTTGCTTGTGGGCCGCAGCAATGATATCGTCTTTTTCTTTCAAAACCATGATATCGGCGATCCCAACTGTGATCCCAGCTAAGGTCGAATGTTTATATCCTAAGTCTTTCAAGCGGTCTAAAAATTCTGAGGTTTCGGTGACTTGGAATCTCTTGAAGACTTCGGCGATCACATTCCCCAAATTTTTCTTTTTAAACGGTAAGATCAATTCTTGCTCTTTGATAAAGGCTGGGATATCTGTTCCCGCTTCAACAAAGTATTTATCGGGAGTTTGAACCGTCAAATTATAGTCCGTTGGTTCATTCAAATACGGAAATTCTGGGGGCATGATCGAGTTAAAGATCACTTTTCCCACGGTCGTGACCATCAGACGTTCTTTTTGGAAATCTGTAAATGGTTTTTCACCTAAGAAGTTTGGATCGACCGCAATCCGTGAGTGCAAGTGGACATAGCCGTTTTGCCAAGCCATGACAGCTTCATTCATATTGCGCAAGATCATGCCTTCACCTTCGCGCCCTGCTTCTTCCATAGTCAAGTAGTAATTCCCTAAGACCATATCTTGCGAAGGAGTAACGACTGGTTTGCCATCTTTTGGATTTAAAATATGGTGGGCTGCTAACATCAACATCCGCGCTTCAGCTTGAGCTTCTTCATTGAGCGGCACATGGACGGCCATTTGGTCCCCATCGAAATCGGCATTGTAAGCTTCACAAACAAGTGGATGCAAACGAATGGCACGGCCTTCAACTAAGACTGGTTCAAAGGCTTGGATACCTAAACGGTGGAGCGTCGGTGCGCGGTTCAATAAAACTGGATGTTCGCGAATAACGTCTTCTAAAACATCCCAGACATCATCTTCCATGCGTTCGATTTTACGTTTGGCATTTTTAATGTTTGAAGCAAGTTCGCGTTCGACTAATTCACGCATGACAAAAGGCTTGAATAATTCAAGCGCCATTTCTTTCGGAAGTCCACATTGGTACATCTTAAGGAAAGGTCCGACACAAATAACTGAACGACCAGAATAGTCGACCCGTTTACCCAGCAAGTTTTGACGGAAACGTCCTTGTTTGCCTTTTAGCATATGCGACAAAGATTTGAGTGGCCGATTGCCTGGGCCTGCGACAGGACGGCCGCGTCGACCATTATCGATCAAAGCGTCGACCGCTTCTTGAAGCATCCGTTTTTCATTTTGAACAATGATATTTGGCGCATTCAAGTCTAACAGACGTTTCAAACGATTATTACGGTTAATGACCCGACGATATAGATCGTTTAGATCACTCGTTGCAAAACGTCCACCTTCTAATTGGACCATAGGACGTAAATCAGGTGGGATGACTGGAATGACATCCATAACCATCCAACTTGGCTTGTTACCAGAAGTCCGGAAAGCTTCTAAAATATCCAAACGGCGGATCGCACGGGTCCGCTTTTGACCGGTCGCATTTTTTAATTCTTCTTTTAGTTCTTCGCATTCTTGATCCAAATCGACAGCATCCAACAATTGTTTGACGGCTTCGGCGCCCATGGCTGCATTGAATTCTTGCCCATATTGGTCGCGTTTTTCACGATATTCGCGTTCAGTCAATAATTGTTTCTTTTCTAAGCTCGTATTGCCTGGTTCGATCACGACATAAGAAGCAAAATAAATGATTTCTTCTAAGGCGCGTGGGCTCATATCCAAGATAAGTCCCATCCTTGATGGGATGCCTTTGAAGTACCAGATATGTGAAACAGGTGCAGCAAGTTCGATATGACCCATCCGTTCGCGGCGAACTTTGGAACGTGTGACTTCGACGCCACAACGATCGCAAACGATGCCTTTATAACGGATCCGTTTATATTTACCACAAGCACATTCCCAGTCTTTGGTTGGGCCGAAAATACGCTCATCAAAGAGACCTTCACGTTCTGGTTTTAGGGTCCGATAATTGATGGTTTCAGGTTTTTTCACTTCACCATAAGACCAGCTTCTGATTTTTTCAGGAGAAGCCAAACCTATTTGCATACTTTCGAATTTATTTACATCGATCAAAAAGGGTTCCCTCCATTTCCTTTTCTGCTAACGACTAGAGTTAGGATCTTACTTGGATCTACAAATAAGATCCTGCTCTGTCAACTAATCTAAGGGTTCATCGACCGTTACATTTTCTTCATCGGCCGCTTCTTTTTCAGCTACTTTACTGGCAGCATCCATTTCAGCTTTTTCAGCTTTCTTTGCTCTTTGTTGTTCGGCAAATTTTTCTAAAGCATCCACGGTGATCAAATCATCGTCCTCATCATCAAGATCGCGCAATTCGATTTCCTTGTCATCAATGTCAAGGACTCGCATATCTAAGCCCAGCGACTGTAATTCTTTGACTAAGACACGGAATGACTCTGGAACACCTGGTTTAGGGATCGGTTCGCCTTTGACAATGGCTTCATAAGTCTTGACACGGCCCACCACATCATCTGACTTGTAAGTCAAGATTTCTTGTAAGGTATAGGCAGCTCCATAGGCTTCCAAAGCCCAAACTTCCATTTCCCCGAAACGTTGGCCCCCAAATTGTGCTTTCCCACCAAGGGGTTGTTGAGTGACTAATGAGTAAGGTCCGATCGAACGCGCATGTAATTTATCATCGACCATGTGCGATAGTTTGATCATATACATCACACCGACAGAAATACGGCCATCGAATGGTTCACCGGTACGGCCATCGTAAAGCACCGTCTTGGCATCTTTAGCAAGGCCTGCTTCAGCGACCGTTTCCCAAACATCATCATCACTGGCACCATCGAAGACTGGTGTTGCGACATGGATGCCCAACTCCCTAGCAGCCATTCCTAAGTGTAATTCTAATACTTGCCCAATGTTCATCCGAGAAGGGACCCCTAATGGATTCAACATGATATCGATCGGTGTGCCATCTGGTAAAAATGGCATATCTTCTTCTGGCATGATCCGTGAAACGACCCCTTTGTTGCCGTGACGGCCAGCCATCTTATCGCCTTCATGAATCTTCCGCTTTTGAACGATATAAACACGGACCAACATATTGACACCCGGTGATAATTCATCGCCTGCTTCACGGGTAAAGATCTTCACATCATGAATGATCCCGCCACCGCCGTGAGGGACACGCAAGGAGGTATCGCGAACTTCACGGGCTTTTTCACCAAAGATCGCATGTAACAAGCGTTCTTCTGCGGAAAGTTCGGTCACTCCTTTGGGCGTTACTTTACCGACCAAGAGATCACCATCGCGGACTTCCGCTCCGATACGGATGATCCCCATTTCGTCGAGATCTTTCAAAGCATCTTCACCGACATTCGGGATCTCACGCGTGATTTCTTCTGGTCCTAATTTCGTATCACGAGCTTCTGATTCATATTCTTCAATATGGATCGAGGTATAAACATCATCCTTGACCAAACGACGGCTCATGATGACAGCATCTTCATAGTTATAGCCTTCCCAAGTCATGAAGGCGACCAAAACATTTTGTCCCAGCGCCATTTCCCCATTTTCCATGGAAGGTCCATCAGCTAAGATATCGCCTTTTTCAACTTTTTCATTCAATTGAACTAAAGGACGTTGGTTATAGCTCGTCCCTGAGTTGGAACGACGGAATTTAGTGATGTGATAAACATCTAAAGCCCCATTGTCACGACGAACGCGTAGTTCTGTGGCATCGACATATTCCACGATCCCATCATTTTTACATAACAAAGCAGAACCCGAGTCATGGGCCGATTTATATTCCATCCCAGTACCGACCCAAGGTGAATGTGGATCGATCAAAGGAACTGCTTGACGTTGCATGTTGGCACCCATCAAAGCCCGGTTGGAGTCATCATTTTCTAAAAATGGGATACAAGCAGTAGCCACAGCAACGACTTGTTTTGGCGAAACGTCCATGTAATCGACTTTATCGATCGACACTTCTAAGTTTTCACTGGTTGCACGAGCCATTACGACGTTTTCTTTAAAGGTCCCATCTTCATTTAACGGACTGTTAGCTTGAGCCACAACATAATGGTCTTCTATGTCAGCCGTCAGATAATCGATCGTATCTGTGACACGACCCGTTTCACGGTCAACACGGCGATAAGGCGTTTCGATAAAGCCATATCTATTGACCTTAGCATAAGAAGCCAAACTATTGATCAACCCAATATTAGGTCCTTCAGGCGTTTCGATCGGGCACATCCGGCCGTAGTGAGAATAGTGAACGTCACGAACTTCGTAACCCGCGCGATCACGGGTCAAGCCGCCAGGTCCTAAGGCCGACAGACGACGTTTATGCGTCAATTCACCAAGAGGATTGGTTTGATCCATGAATTGAGACAATTGGGAAGATCCAAAAAATTCTTTGATACTAGCTACAACTGGGCGAATATTGATCAATTGTTGTGGCGTGATCGTTTCGCTATCTTGGATCGACATCCGTTCACGGACCACCCGTTCCATGCGGGCTAAACCGATACGGAATTGATTTTGTAATAATTCACCGACAGAACGGATCCGCCGATTACCTAAGTGGTCGATATCATCGACATTGCCGATACCTTCCATCAAGTTGAAGAAATAGCCCATAGCAGCGACCATATCTGCTGGCCGTACCGTTCTTACTTTCGGATCAGGGTAACCATTGCCGATAATGTTTACGATACGTTCAGGATCTTTTGGTGAGTAAACTTTGATGACTTGAATGGCCATCGGATCAGTCACTACACCATCTTCAGAAGGTGTATAAATCACTTGGTTCAAGCCATTTTCAAGAGCTTGACCTAAGCCATCATCGATGATTTGATGCGTCAAAACAGTCCCTTTTTCGACCAAAATCTCACCTGTTTCAGGATCGACTAGGGTTTCAGCTAAAGTCAGATTCAAAAGACGCGTTTTCAAATCCAATTTTTTATTCATTTTATACCGACCAACTGCCGCTAAATCATAACGACGTGGGTCAAAGAAACGAGCATTCAAAAGATTTCTTGAACTATCGGCCGTCTTCGGTTCGCCGGGACGTAGCCGTTCATAAATATCTTTTAATCCTTCTTCGGTACGAGAATCACTGGCATTTTTATGCAAGTCCTTTTCGATGGTTAAACGTAAAGATTCACTTTCACCAAAAATATCCAAAATCGTATCATCTGAGCCAAATCCTAAGGCTCGAACTAATACAGAAAGTGGGATCTTGCGGGTCCGGTCGATACGAACGTAAGAAATATCTTTGGCATCAGTTTCCATTTCTAACCAAGCCCCACGGTTCGGGATCACCGTCGATCCAAAGCCTTCTTTCCCATTTTTATCTACTTTCCCATGGAAATACACACCTGGCGAACGAACCAATTGTGAAACGATGACACGTTCCGCCCCGTTTATGATAAAGGTCCCTTGTTCAGTCATAAGTGGGAAATCACCAAAGAAAACTTCTTGTGATTTGATTTCGCCGGTTTCACGATTGACTAAGCGTAACGTCACATGCAATGGTGCCGAAAAATTAGCATCATGGGCGTGGGCTTCTTCTACAGTATACTTAGGTTCTTTCAACTCATAATCCACAAATTCCAACGACAAGTTTCCATTAAAATCTTCAATTGGCAAAATGTCTTCAAACATTTCCCGCAAGCCCTCATCTAAGAACCATTGATAGGAATCCGTTTGAATTTCGATCAAATTTGGCAATTCCAATACTTCACTGATACGTGCGAAACTTCTGCGTTCGCGGTGCTTTCCGTATTTTACTACGTGTCCAGCCAAGCTCTTCACCCCTTCAATAAGTCTATCAAAACTATCAATATTACAAAAATGTTACAAAAAATTAAATTTAAGTAACACAGAGCTTTTTTTGCAGCCTGTGAGCAAAAAAAAACCAAAAATAGATCGAATCGGTTCGATTTTCTATTTTTGTTTCTTTATTACAGCCGGAACGGACAATATTTCGTTCCAACTCATTGATTTCAGATAGTTTTTGCAACTAGATATTTTACACCGAATCAAGAGCTATGTCAATATGTTTAAAAAAATTCTTGTCGCTATGAAGATCTGTGTTGTTACGATTCATGGCCGTTGTAAAAGAACGCTACACTGGCATATGTAAATCATACGTAGCTTCTTTTTAAAACTTGGATCACCTCAGTCCGGCATATATCCCTTCTTTTGAATACTTGGATCACCTCAGCCTGGCATATGCTCTTTCTTTTGAATACTTGGATTACTTCAACCTAACGCTAATGATTAGACAGTCAAAAACTTAAAATTTCATTCACAGGACGTATTTTAGACTCAAAGTGGAATCAAATGAAACATCCTAGATTATCAATGACACTAGCTGGGAGTGAACTACTCACCACTTAGCTAAACCTAATGGTTCTTAACGCTTGAAGTGGGAGCTTCTTGGGAATAGAGCGTACTTGCAAGTGTATTTCTTTACTCACAGCGGTGTCTCTTATTTACCAAGCTA
>JBFLGC010000052.1:0-18264 GCA_041859945.1 Tetragenococcus sp. | reverse complement strand
CGCTTGGCGGTAACTACCCGCGACTGGACTTTCACCAGCTAGATAAGTGTCATGCCTGACACACTCAAAAAAACACCCTAAACAAGTCAGGGTGTTAGTGATCAAAAGGAGATCGGTCCGGTCTCTAACTCATGGACGACTTCGCGAAAATCAAGAAAACCGGCATCGATCCCGCGTAATAAGACTTCGGCAGTTCCGATGTTCGTTGCCAGTGGGATTTCATAAACGTCCGATAAACGGATCAAGGCGGTGACATCTGGTTCATGGGGTTGGGCAGCTAGTGGATCACGCAAAAAGATGACCAGATCCAATGCGTCTTCTGAGATCATGGCACCGATTTGTTGATCGCCGCCTAAAGGTCCCGACTTAAAGCGATGGACTGGCAAGCCCGTTGCTTCGGCGATCCGTTTACCGGTCGTACCGGTCGCAAATAATTCGTGTTTTTTCAATACTTCTTGGTAAGCTGTCACTAGTCGTACCATCAGATCTTTCTTTCGGTCGTGGGCAATCAAAGCAATTTTCATCGTCTTCCTCCTCAAATAAAAGCCATTTTTTCTAAGGCTTGATAAATGCCATCATGATCATTATCTGTCGTGACATAATCGGCACAAGCTTGCACTTCAGCCGTAGCATTGCCCATGGCGACACCAATGCCGGCTGCTTGTAACATCTGGCGATCATTCATGCCATCACCAAAACAAATCACATCCTCTTTGGCGATACCGATTTGTTGGGCAACTTTCAAAATCGTCGTTGCTTTAGAATTTTTCTTAGATACGACATCGACACAATGTTCATGCCAGCGAACAAAGTCAAGGTTGGGATATTTCGCATCAAAATAATGCGCGTAGCTACGATCATAAAAAGCCAAGCCCTGATAAATTTCGACTTTGGTGGCAAAGTCTACATCCAAATCGGGAACATCGGCTCCAAATGAGCGCATCGCCAACTGCATCACTGGCAAATCAAAATTAGAAGCTCGCCCCATGGCATCAAGTCCAATAAAAGAAGTGTCGATCCCCAATTGGCCGGTTTCGTTGACAAAATCATGCAAAGCTTTTTGAGGCAATAATTGTTTATAAACTTGCTGATGGCTCAAAAAGGCTGCTGCCCCATTACATAAAACATAATTATCGAATTGTAAGGCCGTAATCACAGGTTGCGCATGGAAGCGGCTCCGTCCCGTTGCTAAGGTCACAAAATGTCCTTGTTTCCGTAAAGCCGTGATGGCAGCAACGGTACTAGGAAGTGGCTGTTTATTGGTATCTAGCAGGGTCCCATCGATATCAAAGGCAAAAAATTTAGGTTTCATTGATCAAACTCACTTTCTAAAGCATTCACCTTCTACTTAACCACAGTTTTTGCTTATTTTCAATTTTTCGGCGTATACTTTTCAAAAATATAAACATCCACATCCTTGTGCTCTTCTTCAGGGCTGCGTACGGTCCATAAGGCAAATCGAGCTCCAAAAAGGCGCGCGATCCAGAGGGCCGGATTAAAATGGGTCGTCTTAAGTTCCAAGGCAATAAAATGGGGGCGTGTCATGAATTGATACAAAAAACTATTCAGAAAGATCCCTAGGGCAACATTAGGATACTCTTTGGCCGGTTGGATCAACTGACCGCGCATCACTTCTGGTGCGTGTCGCTTAAACCAGGCCACGATCAAAGGGTTGAAACTTTCGATACAATAAGTGCCCTGATACTTATTTAAAATGGCATAAACACTTTGACAAAGCTTTGGCACTTGCTGAAAAGAGGTGCTTTTCAGTTCAACGATCAAAGGAACTTGTCCGTCGACTAAATCGAGTACCTCAGTAAGCAGGGGGATTTGATACGCCTGCAATTCTTCATAACTAAAGTCGCAAACCAAACCGTCCACTTTTTCTAATCGTTTTAAATCATCATCATGGTGGACGACGACACGTTTATCTTTGGAAAACTGCACATCTAATTCGATCCCCACGCCTTTTTTTATAGCTGCTGCAAAAGCCGGCAACGTGTTTTCTTTAAAACCCTCTTCTGCATAAAAACCACGGTGAGCATAGTGAGTCTGCTTGAAGCGACGTTTTTGCAAACTTGGTGCGACTAAAAAAAGATAAATAACAACTACTAACAATAACCAACGCATTACTTCTTACCCCCAACAATAGTCGTATCGCCATGCTTGACTTGAGTCATCGTTAAAAAGGCCAAACAGACAAAAAAGGCCGCATAAGGAAAGAGCGTCTTATAGCCGACAAAATCAAATAGAACGCCCGATAAAATCGGCGTGATGATTTGGGCCGCCATCGAGAAGGTATAGTAAAGGCCAGTGTATTTACCGACATCACCAGCATCAGACATTTCCAAAACCATTGGCAACGAATTGACGTTGATCGCCGCCCATGCCAAACCAGCTAGGACAAAGTTGACATAGATCAGGGGCGTAAAACCAGTATAGAAGGTGGCTGTGGCAAAAACGACCGCCAATAAACTGACACCAAATTGAATCGTGCGCTTGCGTCCAAACTTGGTTGAAAATTGGCCGATCGGAATAAAGGAGATGATCGCCCCCACATTGGCTAATAATAAAATGGCCGAAGCTTGTGAATCGGTCAACCCGATTTGAATCGTTGCGTAACGTGAAAAAGCAGAAATCACGGCATTGTAGCCCATGAACCAGAGGGCAATCGAGAAAAGCATAAAAGTCAAGGAGCGTTTCACCTCGGCAGCCAGTGCATGCGTTTGTGGGTCTTCTTTGACTTCAGCCACATGATACGCTTTTGTATCTGCTACCATTTCCTGAGCCCACTTATTTTCTTTGACGATCAATAGCATCAAGACTAGCCCTAGTAACATGAAGCCGGCAATCAATAAAAAGATCGGCATATAGCCGTAGTTAGCTGGAGCCAACAAGGTCAATCCAGCCAAAGTAAAGACGCCGCCGAGTGCGCCCATGAGATTGATCACAGCATTGCCTTGAGAACGCAAGGGTTTGATCGTCACATCAGGCATCAAAGCCACGGCCGGTGAGCGATAAAAGGCCATGAAAATCAAAACGATGGCAAGAGCTAAGATGAATAATCCCAATTTTTGCTTTTCAGCTGCATAAGGCAGCAGGAGCATGCCCAAAGCAGCCACGATCGTCCCCACTAAGATATAGGGCATACGTTTGCCAAGTTTGGTCACCGTTTTGTCCGAAAGAGAACCAAATACGGGCAGTAAAAAAATGGCTAAAATATTATCCAATGACATAACAACACCTAGTAAGGTATTGGGAATGCCAAAATCACGACTTAACAATAAAGGTACGGCGAAATCATATAATTGCCAAAAAGCTGAGATCGTCATAAAGGCAACTCCGATAATGGTCACTTTTTTGATGTTGAGCTTCATTCATTTTCCTCCAAATTTTGATTGTATAGAACGGTCGCCTCTATTTTAACATAAATGAATCGATTTAGGCCCATAAAAAGACGACCCAGTCAAACAAACTGGATCGTCTTTTTATCAATCAACATAATTCGATTTTGAGTTGTTCAACCAAGCGTAGACGAGGCCTATAATCAGACCGCCACCGAGGTAATTTCCAATGAGGGCAAAAAAGATATTATGCCAAACATTTTCTACCGTCATCGCCTCAAGCGTCCCATGTGAAGCAAAATAGCCTAAGGTAAAAGCTGGAAAGTTAGCGATCACGTGCTCATAGCCTAAAAAAGCAAAGATAAAAATAATGAAAAGCGTCGCAAAGATTTTGCCAGCATCATCTTTCATCCGTAAATTCATCAGCACTGCAATGTTGACAACAATGTTGGCAAACATTCCTTCAACCAAAATCTGTAGTGTCGACTTGGTCAACTTGCCCGAAAGCGCGGTAAACATGAAATTATCAGCGGCTAGATCTTGAAAAGGACCGGTCAACGAAATCAAATAACCAAACAAGACGCCGCCCACTAGATTAAAGAAGACACAGGTAGTCAAAATCTTCAACGCCATTTTTAAATCGATACGCTTGCGGTAAACCCCAACTGTCATAAACAGCATATTGGAAGTTCCTAATTCGGCGTTCATATACAAGATCATGACCAAGGACCAACTAAACATAAAGCCAAAGAGAAACTTTCCCGTCCCCGCTACAATACTGTCCGCCTTCATTGCCGTGGCAAAAGCAATGGCCGTTCCTAAAGTCAAGAACAAGCAAGCCAACATTGCCCGGACCGCATACCGGGCAAAACTACTTTGGATCAAATCAACTTTTTTACTGATCGACGAATCGATCTTTTCAAACAATGGAGAAATAGGATTCAACACTTTTCACCCTTACCTTACTTTTTTATTCGCCTCTTTATGCGTTTCTTCCTTATTTTAATGATCCATGTGACCCTTGTAAAGCTTTTTGTGAAATTTTCAGCAAAAAGATCTGTTAGGCTCATAAGCGGTCCGACTTCCAACTAAAAAGCGGCTTAGTCAAGCTATAACCTCTATCAACTAGCTTTTTTGCGGATCTCACGTAGACTCCCCCTTGACCTATGGGAGATTCCCGCGGATCTCACGTAGACTCCCTCTGACCTATGGGAGATTTCGACTCGGATCAAGCGGACAAGCTTTACAAATTGTGTCAAACTATTTTCCACTAGAGCCTTCATGATGCGTCCAAGCTTGCAAAAAAGTTTTAGCCACACTAGGAAATTCAAGTCGCAACACAGTTTTATCTACATTCTTGCCCCAAAAACGGAGCGATCCGTACCAAGAAATTTTGCGATCGATCACACACAAATTAGGTACTGAAACGTTTTGACATTTGAAGACACCCTCTTTTTCAAGCGTCGTAAGCAAACTTTGTTGGCTTTTTTGATATTTTCCATCGAGAGCTGAGGGAAGCATGGTCCAAACTTCCACTTTCTTTTCTTTCTGCAACTGTTGGCTTTTTTGAACAATGGAGCGACTTAATACTGACGTTGCTAGGACGATTTCTTTTTTGGCGGCTGCCAAATCTTTTTCAAAAGGAGTCAGATAATCTTCTTCTGAAAAAATCACTGGTTTCTCTTGCAAGCTTTTCTCATCGACTACCACTATACAAAGAAATGATTCGCGGTAGTTGATAAGTCGACATCCGCATTGCCTGTTTCCGATAAAATTCGGGATTGCGAAAAGAGGCCAGACCTTTTAACCGAGCTAAGGTCGTTTTATCTAATTCAGCTTTTTCTATCGTTAACACATTGGCTGCTTTGACAGTCACCTTCTCCACTTTAGAAGGTATTTCCGTTAATAGATCGATCGTGTCGTCTTTTTCTGATCCAAAGAAAGCAAGATCGCAAGTCGGCGTGATCCTTTCGATAAAGTCCGTCACTTCATTCTGCGAATAACGTTTGATAGTCGCTAAATAACGCCACTGATCCTCATAAGGTTCTAGATTTTGGTCTAAAAACGCACTGTTACCTTGTGCCAGTCGATTGCCTTGCAGAGGTAGTGCAATCAAATTGCCCATAGACTTGCTTTTTAGTTCTGGTAAAGTGTCTTGACTCGGAAAAATACGATCGAAACAAGCAAAAGACAGTTGTGGATTTTTCATGATGGCTTTGGTCAAAAGCAAAGTCGCTAATTTGCGAGCTGTCTTGCAAGCAATCGCTTCTTTGAAAAAAATCCACACATGGGCGCCATTGCCCGATTGCGAGCGTTCCAAATGTACTTCTATATCAAAACTTTTCGCAATATGACACAGACCGACTGCTGCTGTTTTCCACTCCTTTTTATCGAAGTCCAAGGCTACAAAATAACAAGTCTCGTCTTTTAAAATCGGATAAATGCCCAGAAAATCTTGACCATTTAAATGACGCCGAATTTTGTCATCGGTCAAAGGGCGATAAAGGCGATTGCCATGTTCATCTATAGCGACTTTGCCCTTGTCAGAGGGTTCTTGTTGCCATATATAAGTTGGACTATAGGAATACTGATTTAGTTTTTGATTGAACCAGCGATTGGCATACACATCTTCTCGCCCCCGAAACAAACTACGATAGAGGCTTATATTTTGTTCTTGCTCTGGGACTGCAAGCATACGTCCGAATTCATGAACTTCAAGAGAATAAAATTTAGGATCGCTTTCCTTGGAGAAGATGACCGATCTTTCTTTTGTGAAATAATCCTGTGTTATGACACGAGCCAACACTCTACTTCCATTTCTAAAGCGATATTCACCAGGAATTTTTGCCATCACTACGCTTCTTTCATCTTTTTTCTGTAGTATAACACAATCGCTAAAAGTCTCATGTCTCGTCTTGCTCTGCTATCTTTACTTTTATTCAAAATCCCAGTCACTGCTGTTTGTCATTTGCGGACACTACTTTCTTAATGTTATGAACGTACTTTCGCTCCCACTCCCATTACTTTCACCTGAAACAGAACATTTCCTTGACAGGCACTATTTTCTCAAGGTATAATGACAAGCGTGTAAAATAATGCAGCAGAAAAATACGAACTCGTCCCTAGTTTGTTTGCCTGTTTAGGTTCAATTGTGTAACCGCGGCTGCAAAGGTGAAGATTGAAAAATAAACTACACGGATCGTGGCTTTTTCATCGGATTATTTTACTCCAAAAAAATTATTGGAGGAATTTTTAATGTCTCGTTATACAGGTCCATCATGGAAAGTTTCCCGTCGCCTGGGCATTTCTTTAACAGGCTCAGGAAAAGAATTAGCTCGTCGTCCTTACGCTCCCGGTCAACATGGCCCAACCAGTCGTGGGGCTCGTTCTGAATATGGGATGCAATTAGCTGAAAAACAAAAATTACGTTTGATGTATGGTTTGAATGAACGCCAATTCCGTACTTTGTTTGTGAAAGCAAGCAAAATCAAAGAAGGCAAACATGGTGTCAACTTCATGATCTTACTTGAACAACGTCTTGACAATGTCGTTTTCCGTTTAGGTTTAGCTACGACTCGTCGTCAAGCGCGTGGTCAAGCGCGTCAATTAGTCAATCATGGTCACATCACAGTTGATGGCAAACGCGTTGACATCCCTTCATATCATGTAGAAGTTGGTCAAGTCGTAGGTGTCCGTGAAAAATCAAAAGATATGGTCACTATCAAAGATGCACTTGAAGCAACAGTTGGTCGCCCTGCTTTTGTAAGTTTCGATGATGACAAATTAGAAGGCTCTTTGACACGTTTACCAGAACGTGACGAATTGACTCCTGATGTCGATGAATCCTTCATCGTTGAATACTACAACAAATTGATGTAAAAATTTTATCCCCAGCACTTCAAAAGTGCTGGGGATTTTTTTGCTCATCGTTTATTTTTATGGTATACTCTTTTCGTTAACCAAATTAAAAACTTTAGTTTACGAAAGCTGGTGCCTTTTTGAAATTAACTTTAAAAGAACAACTATTAGCGGCCATTTTTGCCGCTGTCATCGCTGTTTTTGCTCAAATCACGATCCCGATCGGTCTAGTCCCTTTTAGTTTACAAACGTTTATCGTTGGTTTGATCGTGGCCTTACTGAACCGCAAGATCGGTACGATGGCAATTTTTATCTATCTCTTATTAGGACTGATTGGTTTTCCTGTTTTTGCCGGTGGGGGCAGTGGTTTGGCAGCTCTGATCGGTCCGACTGGTGGCTTTCTGATCGGTTTTTTACCAATGGCTTGGTGGATCGGAACTCTACTTAAAAAAGTTCCCTTCACTTTCTTTTGGACGATCGGAATCGAACTAAGTGGCTTTTTACTTGTTCTTTTATTTGGGACACTCTGGCTGAAATTCATGGGTCAATTGACTTGGCCGCAAGCTTTTGCAAATGGTTTCTACCCTTTTGTACTTGTAGAAGGCCTAAAAGCTATCTCCTGTGGTCTCATCGTGATCCCGATCAAAAAACGTCTGCCTAAGCGGATCCTCACGATACTTGGCTAAAAAATAAGACCGTGCTACCATTTGCACGGTCCTTTTTTATGCCATTAACAAGCGATACGCCGGGAGCAATTTTTGATAAGTTGTCAGCATATACGACTTTGCTGCTTCTGGTTCTTGCCACAACTGACTTTCTCTAGGGATGATCCGCCCCACTTGGAACTCACTTTTTTTCACTTTTACTAAGCGTTGCAAGCTTTTTTCCAAGCTTTCTTCATTTAAGGATTCATAATCAGCCACAGTGTGATCTTGATTGATCACAAAATCTGCTGGCAAATCGGCAAATACTTCCGGATGAGTCAACAACTTTTCAGCCATTGTTGTTTTTCCTTTAGGTTGATCAATGATCGATAACCACATAAAAACATACTCTGGCCAAATCCCCAATTGAAAATGTGGCTCCATCTTATAACCCCGCTTTTGCTGACTCAAAGCGGACCACGTATTTGCTGGTGGATAAACCGTCCGCCGGCGATGCTGCGCAATATGGACGAATAATTCGACAGCTAATTCTTTTTCAAGCACTTCTTTAAAAGAATCATCTAAGTCCTGAAAAATAGGTTGGATCTGGCTGCGGATCGCATTCATACGCCCATCTAACGTCTTTTCGTCAAACACTGCAAAACTTTTTTCAGTAAACATCAACACAAACACTCACTTCCTTTGCTATTAGTTTAGCAAAAAGGATGCTAATGAATCAATTTTTTTAATTCTCTATAAAAGTTTTCACGACTTCCAGCTAAAATGATTGGAATAACAAAATCTTCTTGAATCGCATAGGCTACTCGATATTCTGTACCCGAATAAGGAAAGCCAAAAGTCCAAACATTTTCTAGATCACCAACTTTTGGCTGATCCCTATATCAAAAGGATTTTTAGTTCTTGAGTAGTCAAAACGGATCCATCATTTAAATAAAAGGTTTGATTGACTTCCCGTATGGGGTCACCTGCTTCGATCTCAAATCCTCGACTTTCGATTTCATTTGCTTTGGAAACTACAATGACGTGCTGGCCAAGACTAACGAGCATCCCCAAAGGTATTGCGGACATAATCATAAAGTTTTTCCCCAGCTTCTTTAGAAATAGTAGCAGCCAGTAGAAATTCTTCAAAAGCTCGCCTGTAAATCTATCTCAAAACTAGTCATCAAAGCCATTTTTAGCCGACACCTCTTTAAACCAGTGACCAGATTTCTTAATAGTCCGCTTCCGGTCATGATCCAAATCGACAGCAATAAAACCGTAGCGATTCTTGTAAGCATTGGTCCAGGACCAATTATCCATACACGTCCACATATGGTAACCTAAGCAATTCGTTCCTTCTTCTATGGCTTGATGAACATATTTCAAATGATCTTTGACAAATTCGATACGGTAATCATCGTCGATTTGACCATTAGCGTTGACAAAGCGTTCTTCGCCTTCGACACCCATGCCATTTTCAGCAATATAACAAGGAATGTTGCCATAGTTTTCGCGCGTGTTGGTCAAAATATCGTAAATTCCTTTTTCATAGATTTCCCAGCCTCGATAAGGATTCATCTTTTTATTAGGCATATCATAATCTTCGAAATACAATTCTGGCATCGGTCCGTTTTCACTGTTGAAAGGTGTCTTCCGAGCTTTGACCCGACGCGGTGTATAATAGTTGATTCCTAAAAGATCGACGGTATTCTCCCTGATTGTTTCTAGATCGTTTTCTGCGACTTCAGGAACAATAACCAACTCTTTGATAATTGTCACCAATTCTTCTGGAAATTCGCCTTTGACTGATGGATCTAAAAATGACCGGTTAAAAAAAGCATCCGCGATTTGAGCTGCTTTGACATCTGCTTCATTCTTTTCATCTCTAGGGTAACTTGGTGTCAAATTCAAAATGATCCCGATTTGTCCACCTAGATCCATCGTATGATAAGCTTCAATGGCTTTAGCACTGGCTAATATCTCATGGTAACCGACCGTGACCGCTTTTTTTAAATCGACTTCATTAGGATAATGAAATTGGTACAGATACCCACCTTCTACCGGTACAATCGGTTCGTTATGAGTAAACCAGTAATGAACACGATCGCCAAACAATTCAAAACACGTTTTTGCAAAGGCCACATAAGCATCGACGGTCTCCCGATTTTCCCAACCGCCTTTTTCCTGTAACTTCATAGGCATATCGAAATGATACAGATTCATAAATGGTTCGATGCCATTTGCCACTAATTCGTCGATATAGTCGTTGTAAAAGGCCACTGCTTTTTTGTTGACCGTCCCCACTCCGTCAGGAATCAAACGGCTCCATTGAATCGAAGTACGAAAAGAGTTATGACCGGTTTGTTTCATTAATTGAATATCATTTTTATAGTTTTGATAAACTTGTGAGGCTTTATCAGGACCAACTCCATGGAAAAATTTTTCAGGTTCTTTAGCATACCAGTGATCCCAAATATTTTCGCCTTTGCCATCGCCGGCTATCCGACCTTCTGTTTGTGGGCCACTAGCAGCGGATCCCCACCAAAAGTTTTCTGGAAATGTATAATGCATATTTTCCCTCTTTTCTCAACTTAATAGCTTTATCATAGCTCATGCCAAAAGAAAAATCAATCATTTGTTTATATATGACTAGACATACTTCAGAAGAAATGCTATATTAGGTATGTAGTCGATTACAAATAATTTATGAGGTGAATAAAAATGAATGGTTTTATGGATAAACTATCTGAAAAAATCATGCCTATCGCTAACGCTTTAGGTCAAAATCGCTATTTAGCCGTATTGCGTGACGCGTTTATGTTATCCTTTCCTTTGACGATGTTCGGGTCGATCATAGTTGTCATCAACAACTTACCTTTCTTTAATGATAGTACCAAGGAAACGTTGAACAATTTGTTCGGCAATGGACAAAATGCGACAATGAGTATCATGACTGTCTTTGTTACTTTCGGTATTGGCTATTATTTATCACGTTCTTATGATGTCGAAGGTGTCTTTGGTGGTGCCGTATCGCTAGCTAGTTTCTTGATTTTAACCCCTTTCTTCATGGAGCAAGATGGTGGTGAAGTTGTTTCCGGCATTCTTTCTTTAGACCGTCTGGGCGCTAAGGGCATGTTTATCGGGATGATCTCCGCTTTTATCGCGGCTGAGATCTATTGCCGGATCACTAAAAAAGGTTGGCAAATAAAAATGCCCGAAGGTGTTCCTCCTGCAGTTGCTAAATCTTTTGCCGCTTTAATCCCTGTCATTGTGACCTTAACATTTTTTCTGTTGATTAATGCTTTAGTGACGGGGGCTTTCAATGTCAACTTACATGATGTGATCTATGATGTGATCCAAAAACCGTTGACTGGGTTAGGAAGTAGCTTGCCGGCTACCTTGGTTGCTTTGTTCTTGGTACAATTTCTATGGTTCTTTGGTTTGCATGGACAAATCATTGTCAATTCTGTCATGGATCCGATTTGGAATACGTTGATGTTGGAAAACTTGGATGCCTTCAAGAATGGTCAAGAATTGCCGCATATCATTACCAAGTCCTTTATGGAAACTTTCACAGTTGGTTTAGGCGGCTCTGGGATGACCTTAGCAGTCGTTTTGATCATGGCTTTTGTTTTAAAGAAAAAACAATACAAAGATGTGGGCCGTCTTGCTTTGGCACCAGCCATCTTTAATGTGAACGAACCCGTGATCTTTGGGATGCCGATCGTACTGAATGTCACAATCTTAATTCCATGGGTCATTGCTCCTTTGATCGTTACGACTCTCAATTACCTAGTCATGGCTGCAGGTATCGTACCGGCCCCAACCGGAGTGGCTGTTCCTTGGACCGTACCGATCGTCGCCAGTGGGATCTTAGCTACTAATTCTTGGCTAGGAGGGCTCTTGCAGATCATCGATGTGCTCGTTGTCGGTTTGATCTGGTATCCATTCTTAAGAACACTTGATAAACAAGAAATCCCCGCTTGATTTTTGAGGTTTATTTTTAAATATTTTCCACAATCGCAATTTTTTAGCCAACTGTGATTGTGGAATTTCTTATAATCCGCTATAATGCTTGCGAGGTGAGTTCTTTGGCAAAATATGAAGAGATCATTACGATCTTAAGAAATCGAATCAAAAATGAGTACTATCCGGCTGGCTCCTTACTCCCTAAACAAACCGACTTGGCTAAAGAATTTACTGTCAGTCGTATGACCATTCAAAAAGCCTTGGATCTATTAGCTCAAGAGGGTCTGATCAGCTCTAAAAAAGGAGTAGGTACGACGGTCTTACAACATTCCTTCTTAAAAAAGGGAACTTCTTTTGTTTCCGAGTATCCTGGACTATCGGCAGAGATGGAAAATTCTGATCACAAAATCAAAAGTGTCGTGATCGATTTTGAAGTAGGCTTTCCCAACGAAACGATCCAAGACAAATTACTTCTCTTGCCAGAAGAACCAATTTATAAAATCGTCCGTCTACGTATGGTTGACGATGAACCTTTTGTTTTAGAATACACTTATATGCCGATAAAATCAGTCCCCAATTTAACGAAAAAGATTTTAGAAAATTCTATTTACCATTACCTAAAGAATGATCTAAAGATCCAAATCACCGGCGCCTACCGAACGATCCGGGCTGACAAAAGTACGCCCACTGATCGAAAATATTTGAACTGTACCGAAGATGATCCGATTTTAGAGTTACGGCAAATCGCTTATCAAAAAGGCGGCGATCCCATTGAATACTCCTGCACTCGTAATCGTTTTGATATCCGTGAATACTCTTTTTTTGACACCAAACAATTATAAAAGCACTGAAGCTCTCACCTAGTTACAGGCGGGATTTTCAGTGCTTTTAGTTGTTCTTCTGGACCTAACTTGGCCCCTAAAAAACGCGGCCAAGCATCGATGCCATCGCCTGATTTACACAAAATCAAATGAATATGAAAATGTGGGATCGACTGTCCCGCCGCAGTACCGGCCGCACTTAAGATATCAACTCCCTCAAAGCCAAGGTTATCGACACAATACTTAGCGACATATTGGACGGTTGTCATCAATTGGTCTAACGTTTCTTTATCGCAATCCAAGATATTTTTAACGTGTTTTTTTGGAATCGCCAATAAATGATAGTCCACCTCTTGAGAATGATCTAAAAAGACAAGCGTTTGTTCTGTTTCAAAAATTTTTTGGCTAGGTATTTTGTCACTCGTAATCGCACAAAAGATACACTTCATTTTCGATCACCGCTTTCCAACTATGATAAAACCAGTTTATCACAAAAAAGTGTTTCTTCCCAAGGAGAAAAGAAATCCCAATTTTCCACTCTAAATCAGTTTATCTTTTAGCTTTTCTTTTTTGGGAAAAAATAAATATAGGAGATTGGATATCGTAATCCTCTTTTTATACAATCAAGTACACACAACTCATTCATTATTTCATATGTTCTTTCTTTTCAATATTTGGATCACCTCAAGGACTCGTATGTCCTTTCTCTGCAATACTTGGATCACCTCATCCGCCCCAACTAGTTTAGCCAACGTTATCTCCGCGACATTCTTGGAAATAAAAGCAAAAAATCCTCTTCACAAATTTGACTTTGTAAAGAGGAACCTTTTTATTAATGGATATCTTTATATTCTGCTTTTAACGCTTTTTGTATGGCCGGACGTTGGCTGATTTTATCTGCCCAGGCTTTGACATGAGGATATTCAGACACATTTAAAAATTCTGCCGAACCTTCGTACAATTGTCCTTCTACCAAGCGACCATACCAAGGCCAGATCGCCATATCAGCGATGTTATACGTATCGCCTGTCACATAGTCATGACTGGCTAATTGCTTATCCAACAAATCAAGCTGACGTTTGGTTTCCATGGTATAACGATCGATCGGATATTCTTGAGCAAAAGGTGCCGCATGGAAGAAATGACCGAAGCCGCCACCCACAAAAGGTGCCGCACCAGTTTGCCAAAAGAGCCAGTTCAAAGTCTCCGTGCGCTCTGCTAAAGTCGTTGGCATAAATTTACCATATTTATCTGCTAAATACAGTAAGATCGAAACGGACTCAAAGACGCGGATCGGTTGGTCGCCGGAATAATCGACCATGGCGGGGATCTTCGAATTAGGATTGATGTTAACAAAATCGCTGCCGAATTGATCACCTGCTGAAATATCGATCTTATACAAATCATAAGGTGCAGCGATACCGGCTTCTTTTAATTCCTCTAATAAAATCGTCACTTTGATGCCATTAGGCGTGCCCAGTGAATACACTTGTAGTGGCTTGTCCCCCACTGGTAATTTTTGTTCAAAGCGACTGCCTGCAGTAGGTTGGTTCCCTGATTTACTAGCGTTCGTATGGTCCCATTGCCAAACTTTTGGTAATTGATAGTCTGTCATAGTTGTTCCCTCCTCAATTTTTAGTATAGCGATTGCAAGGGAACAGTTCAAGAAATAAGTTTGCATTTCTTGGTTCGAAAAAGAGTTGAAACTGGTATAATGACCTTAAATTTAGAAAGGATGGTTTCTCATGATCGATCATATTGAGATTTATGTTCGCGATTTGGCCCGCTCCCGCCATTTTTATGACTTTTTTCTAACTGAGCTGGGTTTTGAATCGTATCAAAATTGGTCACAAGGTTGCAGCTATCGTTGCCAAGAGTTTTATCTCGTTTTTGTCCAGACAGAGGCGGCCTTTTTAGAAAATGACTACCATCGCAAGAATATCGGTCTTAATCATTTGGCTTTTTCTTTACCAACCAAAACAGATGTCGATGACTTGCGGCACAAATTGCTGAGTAATGGTGTCACTGAGCTTTATTCATCTGCTTATCCTTATGCTGGCGGACCTGGCCACTATGCTTTTTTCTTTGAAGATCCCGATCGTATCAAGCTTGAAGTCGTTTGGAAAAGGTAAAAGTTTGCTGGAGACTGAAAAAATCACTAAAATTCAAGAAAGTTTGCACTGTACTGAAAGCTTAGCATAATAGAGATAGAGTTATAGAAACGGATGCTTAAAATGTATTTGAAAATCGACTACATTAAACGAGCCATACCTATGATCGATACGAAGTCATCACGGGTGTGAGACCTTCCAAATCATTGAGAGAGCCAAACTGGTAACGCTTTGTCATAGGTAATCACAAGTGTCTTCATGGCTCGAGAAATAGCCGTGTAAAGGATTCTTTTGTCACTTTGGCTATGATAATTTTTTTGCGAAACATCGAATAAGATCACGTGATCGAACTCTAACCCTTTGGCCATACTGACCGAGAGGATCTTGGGCTGATCATTCGCGTATTTCCATTCATTTTTTAAAAATTCAGCTTCGGCAGGCGTTTTGGTCAAAATCGTAACTGCTCTTTTCTCACTGAACCTTTGAACGATCCTTTTAAAGGCTCTTAAATCAGCAAATGCTTCATAATGAATCGCCTCGCCTAATGGCTGGACGGCTTTGATTTGACCCGGATCAGTCCCTAGTTGACTAAATAATTGGGTAATAGTACCGCTTGAACGATAGCTTTTTTGCAATCGATAAAGCTTAGGATCAACAGAATAGTCTTGAAGAATGGTGCTTATTTCCGCAAAACTAATATGCGAATTGAAGATAGCTTGGTCTTCATCACCAACCATCGTAATCCAAGCTTTGAGAAATAGTTCTGCTAACAACTGAATTTGTGCAGCCGTATAGTCTTGTACTTCGTCAACAATTAAAAAACGAATTGGTGGCAAAGCTCTTTTTTTAATAAACAGCTGTTGGACGAATAAGGTGCTCACAGTGACATCTAGATTTTCGTTTAAAACAAATGCTTTTCCCGTAAATTTTTCATACAATTTTTGCAAAAGAATTTTAGGATCGATCCATGTCATCTTCTGAATGGCTTGTTCTACTTGCCTATATTTTCTTTTTAATACTTGATAGGTTACGGCTGTTGTTACTTGCGCCAATGGTTTGCCAAAATAGGCTCGCTGTTCTTCTTCACTAAGTAAAAATAATTGATCCTGGATTTCTGGGCGTAGCGCTTGTTGCTGGAGTACTTGTTCCCAAAAAGTGAGTAAGCTTGCTTTAGTAGCTTGGATCCTTTCAAAAAAAGCAGCTTTTTGAGGAGTTTGCCGATAAAAGTTTAAGATTGTCGCACTAGAAATCAACTTTTTTTGCTTAAATTTGATGGGTAAAAAAAGGGGATCTTCTGCCATCAATAGTTGGTTCCCATGTGCTTTGATAAATACAGCAAATTCACGACTGCGTAAAATTTGTGTTTGTTTAGTGACCGTAGGCTGAGAAATACGCTCAAAATAGGTATCATCTTTTTCAGTAGACTGCAAGAATTCACGTAGGGTCATGGTTTTAGGATTTCGTTCCCCCAAGGAAGGTAATACTTGCGAGACATAGTCGCTGAAATGAGAATTAGGTGAAAGAAATAGGACATTGTCAGCAGTTATTTCTTGGCGATTTCGATACAAAAGATAGGCGATCCGTTGCATGATGACAGAAGTCTTCCCACTACCAACCACCCCATTGACCAGTAAAGCGAAATGATTTTGGTCACGAATGATTTTATTTTGTTCTTGCTAGATCGAAGCCGTAATATCTCGCATCGTTGTGCTAGCCTCTTTTTGTAGAACAGCTAGCAAAACCGGATCATCGATAGCCGTTGTCGTATCAAAAACCAACTTGACTTTTTCGTAAGCCGTGACTAACTGGCGACGTTTTTGAATAGTGACTGCCATCGATTGTCCGTTTACCTCATAGGAAGACACACCAAAATCGTTGTTATAAAATAATTCAGCGATCGGCGATCGCCAGTCATAAATCAAATTTTCCCGATCAGTATCGGTAAAACCATTGATGCCAAAATAAAAAGAATCGCTTGCTTTTTCTTCCGGAAACTGAAGTTCGATTTTTCCAAAATAGGGGGAAGGCAGGAGGCGGTCGATTTTAGCCAACTTTCTTTCTAGAACTTGTAACGAATGCTTGGCTTGATCGACTTCACGATTTTTCATTTCAATGGCCGCATAGGTATCTAAACTGTCCGCAAAATTGTCAAAATTAAGTCGGATCTCCTGCGCATTTTGCTTACGATCATAAGCCGCTTGCTCCGTTTTTTCTTGAATGAGTTGCTTACTTGTCTCACGCTCAGCTACTAGTTTTTCATAAACAGACTGAAGATGGGCTCGTTCAAATTCCTGTAAAGACATAAACTCACGCTCCTTTTGATTGGAAATTAAGCTTACTCGTCTTTTAGCAAAAAAAACAGTCTATAAATGAGGAACTTTTTGAGGTATAATAAAGATAGAAAGAAAAAGGGATAGGAGGAGTGGCTCATGGCATCTATGCGATTGCGTTTAGCACTTTTGAATCGTTAATAAAATAAAAATTCAAAAGTCTTATAGCAGATCCATAGGTGGAGTGTGTCCTTTTTTAGATTCGACCAAAGAGATGGCTGAGGCTGTCTCTTTTTTGCACAAAAAAATAATGCCTTTTGGGAGTCTTGCTATAAGCGAAAGGACTTCATTATGAGACAATTGATCAAATTAGAAACTATCGAATATAGCATAGCCGGAAAAGAAATCTTACAGATTCCGGAGCTAGCCGTGTATGAAAACGAACGGATCGGCATCATCGGCGCTAACGGGGCTGGAAAAACAACGTTGTTGAATCTGCTTGCCGGTGAACTAACGCCTACGAATGGTTTTATTAAACGTGAATTTCCCTTTGCTTATTATCATCAAAGCGAGACTAAACCTGATCTTAGTAAGATCGATGGTGAACTTTTGAGTCGTTTTAAAGTTCCTAAATTGGCTTGGGAAAATTTAAGTGGCGGACAACAAATCAAAGTACAACTGGCCCAACTTATGACCGATTATCCAGCTGGTTTACTCTTAGATGAACCGACGACCCATTTAGATGGGAAAGGTAAAAAAGAGCTGATCGAGGAATTGCGTTATTATTATGGTAGCCTTATCTTTGTCAGTCATGATCGAAAATTTTTAGATGCCTTGGCGGATACGATTTGGGAAGTCGCTGCTGGCAAGGTCAGAGTTTACAAAGGAAATTACACGGCCTTTGGGAAACAAAAAGAAGCCGAAAAAGAGCGTGCGCTACTTGCCTTTGAAAACTATCAAAAAGAAAAACGACGGTTAGAAAAAATCGTCACTACAAAAGCACAACAAGCGCAACAAGCCGGTAAAGTCTCTGCTAAACAAAAGAAAAAAACTTGCGACCAGACCGGTTGTCTGCCTCTAAATCAAAAGATAGCGTGCAAAAGAATTTGCATCGCCAAGCCAAAGCAGCGACTTCACGCTTAGAAAAACTGACTGAAGTCAAGCGACCTGTCCCAAAAAAGGCGCTGCAATTTCCCAAACATGAACTAGCACCCCTACACAATCCCTATCCCTTACGCGTCGAGCAC
>JBFLGC010000051.1:0-18955 GCA_041859945.1 Tetragenococcus sp. | reverse complement strand
AACCGCCACATACGGAACCGTACGTGTGGTGGTGTGAGAGGGGCGAAAAGTTATTAACTTTTCCCTCTACTCGATTAGGGATCAGATAGTGAGTGTAAGTTTCCTAAACTAATACAACTCACTTTTAGGACTACTTTGCTAGCGTAAATGAATCCTATCTCAAAAATATCTAGCAATGTCGTGACTTTTAATTTTTTAAATCCCTCTTGTTTTGCTTTTTCGCTTCAGCTTCTTTATAATGGAAAAAGTGAGTTAAAAGGAGGAAATAGGATTGTTCAGACGTTTTTTTAGTTATTATCGACCTTATAAATCGTTATTTATACTTGATTTTACTTGTGCTATCATTGCTGGAATCTTAGAATTGGCTTTTCCCATCGCTGTCAACCAGGTGATCGATCGCATCATGCCGCAAAGTAATTTTCGCACGATATTGTTAGCTTGTTTGGGACTACTTATTTTTTATCTCATCAATACAGGTTTGCAATATATTGTCGTTTATTTTGGCCATAATTTAGGTGTAAATATCGAAACAGATATGCGTCGTGAACTTTTCAACCATTTGCAACATCAGTCTTTTGAATATTACGATGAACAACAAACAGGGAAATTATTAAGTCGCTTGACTACGGATTTATTTGAAATTTCCGAAGTTGCTCATCATGGACCTGAAGATGTGTTCATTACTTTAATGACTCTACTCGGCTCTTTTTTGATCATGATGAATATGCATGCAAAGTTGGCATGGGCCACTTTTGCGATGTTACCACTTATCATGATTGCTTTGATTTTTTTCAATAAAAAAATGACGGGTGTCAATACGGAAATCTATGAAAATTTAGCTGAATTCAATGCCGGTGTCGAAGCCGCAGTGAGTGGGATCCGCGTCACTCAGTCCTTTGCCAATGAGCCATACGAAGCCAAGCGTTTTTATGGCTTGAGCGAATTGTATCGTCATTCTAAATTGGCTTTTTACAAAGTGATGGCCGTAAGTTCGGCCTATAACTATATCATGATTCGGCTGATCAATTTATTTGCGCTTATTTTCGGGGCTTATTATACCATTCAAGGCGAATTGACGAATGGTCAATTTGTCGGCTTTATTTTGCTGTCTAATGTTTTTGTACGCCCGATAGAAAAGGTCAATAATATGATCGAAAGCTATCCAAAAGGTATTGCTGGTTTTAAACGGTTGGTCGAGGAGTTGGATCGTCCTTCACAAATTGTTGACGCACCAAATGCTATTAAAGTTCACGATCTTAAAGGGGATATTGTTTATTCAGATGTCTCTTTTTCCTATGCGGATCACACCAAGGTTCTCGATCATATCTCTTTGCAGATCAAAGCTGGTGAGACGGTGGCCTTTGTGGGCAAAAGTGGCTCAGGAAAAACGACTTTGTGTAACTTGTTACCCCGCTTTTATGAGGTCACCAATGGGAAAATCACGATCGATGGCATGGACATCAATCAAATGACTTTATCCTCTTTACGTAGTGAGATCGGAACGGTCCAACAAGATGTCTTCTTGTTTCCAGGAACTTTAAAAGAAAACATTTTGTACGGCAAACTAGATGCAACCGAAGCCGAAATTCAACAGGCCGTGTCTTTAGCCCATTTACAAGGCGTGATCGGCCAAATGTCTGATGGTTTAGATACAGTGATTGGCGAACGTGGTGTCAAACTATCAGGTGGCCAACGTCAACGTGTCGCGATCGCCCGGATGTTTTTAAAAAACCCGCCGATCTTGATCTTAGATGAAGCTACTTCAGCCCTTGATACGGAGACCGAGCAAGTGATCCAAGAATCTTTGGAGTCTCTATCTAAAGGCCGGACGACGCTCATCATCGCTCATCGTTTGGCAACGATCCGTCACGCTACTAGGATTATTGTGATGAGTGAGGAAGGTATCGTTGAAGAAGGTTCTCATGAAGAATTGATGCAAAAAAATGGGGCGTATTCTAAATTATACGAAAGCCAATTTCACGATTAAAATGACATAGATTAATGACAATTTTTTTGATTCTCTCATTTTCCAACTTAAATAGCCGAAGTAAATGAACAGATTTAAACAAAAACGGAAAAAGCATCAAAAATCCTTATTGAAACAAGGATTTTTGTGCTTTTTATTTTTGTGAATTTTATTAAAAAGCTCCTTTTAGAAAGTTAGAAAGGAACAAAAAAGGGAGAATAATTATAACAGTTAGGGAAACTTGTTATATAAAAATAAAAAAACAAAAAAATAGAATAAAAGATTTTTTTTAATAAAAAAACCTTGATAGAATAATGTTTTAATATTAAAAAAAATCATAAAATAATTTCACTTTTGTCCTTTAATTAGAAAAAAATACTAGTAAAGCGAATGAAAGTAGGGTACAATAAGAACAGTAGGAAAGTTTTTTTCCTTAACAATTTAAAGGAGTGATGCACGTTGTTGACACTGTATACTTCCCCAAGCTGTACGTCATGCAGAAAGGCTCGAGCCTGGCTGCAAGAGCATGAAATTCCTTTTGTAGAACGAAACATTTTTTCAGAACCACTGACAAGAGAAGAGTTGACCTCAATCTTGAAAATGACTGAAAGTGGAACTGAAGAGATCATTTCTACTCGATCAAAAGTATTTCAAAAGTTGAACATGGACTTCGAAGAGCTACCGTTGAACGAATTGCTGAAATTAGTCCAAAAAAATCCTGGCCTTTTACGCCGACCGATCATGATCGACGAAAAAAGATTGCAAGTGGGATTCAATGAAGACGAGATTCGACGCTTTTTGCCAAGAGATGTTCGTCAATTAGAACTTAGAAACGCACAGTTGATGTCGGGATTATAAGCCTAAAGATAGTGGGAATCTTTCTATTGGAAGAAGATCACTATCTTTTTTCATCAAATAAAAGGATAGATAGAGACAAAAAGTCAGTCAATGGGGAAAATAATTGATGCGCATGTTATAAAAGCAAATTTTTTTACAATTCGCGGCCGAACTTGGGCGCTACACTTATACGTTTGTGTCTGCTACTGTTTGCTATGGGACCAACGACCTGAGCCATGGCTCACGGCGGTTCCATGGCTGACTTTAAGCAAGCCTATCTCGTAGTGCAGCGATTGATTCAGAAGTGAATTGTAATAATTTTTTAAGTGATTTCTTTAAATCAATATTTTTTTCTTTACATTTGAATTCCTTTCGTTACAATGAAACTATAGGAAAGAAGAAGCGAGGTGTAGTGATGATGGAAATGGAACATATCAATGATAATACGATAAGAGTTTTATTGAAGCCAGAAGATCTGATGGCTAGAGGCATTACGTTCTTAGACCTGTTAGGTAGTGGCAAAGAACTCGAAAACTTCTTCTATAGTATCCTTGATGAGGTCGATGTAGACCATGAGTTTAAGGGGAACGATTCTATCACTTTTCAGGTCATGCCTAAAAAGGAGGGCTTAGAGCTTTTTATCAGTAAGAATCTTTCTTTTGAAAATATGAATCCTTTTGAGATGTATGGCGATTACTTTACGCCTGAGGAGATTACGAAATGGCTGAAAAATGGTGATCCCGATCGCTTTGAAGACATGACACAAGACGAGATCATCGCCGATTTCCAAGATCAGGAAACAGCATCTATAGAGGAAACGAATCTGCCAGTCAAGTTTGACTTTGTCTATGAACTAGTTTCTTTTGAAACGATGATCCAACTTTCGACTGAAATTTGCTTGGATAATGTGCGTAGCGACTTATATATCATGGACGAACATTATTACTTGGCACTGACTTTCTTGACAGAAGATTTGACAGCTCATCAAATCGAAGATCAACTGGCAACGGTGGGCGAATTTGCTAATGAAAGTACCGTTACCAGCGATTATTTGAATGAACATGGCAAGCGGATCATGGCAGAATATGCGATCGAGACGACGCTCAAGTATTTTAGTTAAAAATTCTCTCTAAAAATCATCTAAGATTTTTCTTAGGTGATTTTTTGTATTTTTTAAAAGCTAAAGCAAAAAAATCGCGTACCTTATAGGGGAGGCGATTATATGCTGATAGCAGAAACTAAAAATGGAGAGAGAATATTAGCTCAGGACTGTCATAAAGAGCAATCAGATTTGCGTTGTCCGCAGTGTCAAAAAGCGGTTATTTTGAAGAAAGGGGCCTTAAAGATCCCTCATTTCGCCCATCGTCATTTGGCAGATTGTCAAAGTTTTAGTGAGGGTGAAACTGCAGAACATTTGCAAAATAAACTTTTTTTGCAAAACTGGACGAAAACAGGGATATTAGAGGCCTATTTACCCGAGTTGAAACAAAGACCAGATATTTTGTGGCAAAATATTGCCATTGAAGTCCAGTGTTCTTCCATGAAAATGGCACGCTTTTTGGAACGAACTGAAAACTATCAGGCACACGGCTATCATCCTTGGTGGCTTTTAGGGAAAAACTTAGGGCCGAAGCGGTCAGGACACGCCTTTACTAGTCTGCAAAAAGGGGCAACTTATTTCAGTCCAGATCAGGGGGCCTGGCTTTGGCTGATCCGCGCTGATACCAAAGCTGTCTGGCTTTTATATGATATCCATTGGTCCTATCAAGGAATCAATCAGTTCAGGGTCAAAAAATGGTTTTATAAAACGGATGCTTTATCGCAACTTTTTGTTTATCGACCACATCTTACGCAAGCAACTTGGGCCGAAAATGACTATCGCTTGTATCTTCAAAAAAAATTGATGATGCAACAAAGAGGAGTAAGACGCCTGCAAGATAAGTTATATCTTTTGGGTGGCAACCTGATCGACCTGCCAACTTGGTGCTACACAGCTAGTTGCTATCATTTCTTCTTTGAAGATCAGTTGTTATTTTTACGCTACTGCTTTCTGATTTCGACCGACTTTAAAGAATGGTTGACTTATTTGAAAAAATTAGACTTTGTCTGGTTGTTTCCCTTGGTTTCACAAAAAGCGATTTTGACTGGAGTTTATCAAGAATGCATTTTGCTTAGTCAAAAGCAGACTTTTTCTGCAGAAAAAGATAAAAATATGATACACTTGTTTTAACAACTAACAAAGGAGTGACAAAATGTCAGAATCAAAGAAATTACCAACACGAGAACAAGTCCCTGAAGGATCGACGTGGGATTTGACTAAGATCTTCAAAGATGATGCGGCCTTTGAAGTGGCTTTTAAAGCGGTCCAACAGAAATTGACCAAAGCTTCAGAATACAAAGGGACCCTAAAAGAGGGCGCCACCGAATTTTTAAAGGCTTTAAAATGGGTACTTGCTGTATCGCGTGATTTGGAAACCGTCTATGTGTACAGCCATTTGAAAAATGATCAAGATACTTCCAATACGACTTACCAAGCCTTGAATGCTCGGGCCAGCAATTTGTTGGCACAAACTAGTGAAGCCATCAGTTGGTTTGAACCGGAAGTCCTTTCGCTAAGCAATGATATGATTTGGAACTATTTTGAGGAAGAACCCCAATTAGCGATTTATCGCCATTTTATCCAACAACTAGTGGATAATAGAGAACATGTCTTACCTGCAGAACAAGAAGCTTTACTAGCAGCAGCTGGTGAAATCATGGAGTCTCCTGGTGACACTTTTTCGGTTTTGAATAATGCCGACCTCGTTTTTCCGACAATCGAAAATGAAGCAGGCGAAAAAGTACAACTTTCCCATGGTGTTTATGGGCAAATGATGGAAAGTACGGATCGCAAAGTCCGCGAAAATGCCTTCAAAGGCGTCTATAGTGTCTATGCACAATTTCGTAACACGTTTGCCGCAACTCTTAGTACGAATGTGAAGACTCACAATTATCAAGCTAAAATTCGTCATTACGAGTCAGCCCGTCAAGCTGCCTTAAGTAATAACCATATTCCTGAAAGTGTCTATGATACATTGGTCACAGTCGTTAACGATAATCTTGCTCTACTGCATCGCTATATGGCTTTACGTAAACGGCTGTTAAAACTCGATGAATTGCATATGTATGACGTTTATACACCTCTTTTAGGAGAAGCGCCGATCAGCTACACTTATGAAGCAGCTCTTCCTAAAGCCTTAGAAGCCTTGCAGCCAATGGGTGAAGATTATTTAGCGATCGTACAAAAAGCTTTTGACGAACGTTGGATCGATGTCGTTGAAAATAAAGGCAAGCGTAGCGGGGCTTATTCGTCAGGTGCTTATGATACGAATCCTTATATTTTGTTGAATTGGCATGATACCCTGGATCAACTCTTTACCTTGGTCCATGAAATGGGCCATAGTGTGCATAGCTATCTGACGCGCAACAACCAACCCTATGTGTATGGTGATTACTCGATCTTTTTAGCTGAAATCGCCTCGACCACAAATGAAAATATTTTGACGGAACATCTTTTAGAAACTGAAAAAGATCCGCGAGTACGGGCCTATGTGTTGAATCACTTTTTGGATGGCTTCAAAGGTACCGTTTTCCGGCAAACACAATTTGCCGAATTTGAATACTTCATGCATGTTGAAGAAGCCAAAGGAACTGCTTTGACTAGTGAATTTTTAAGCGATACCTATGGAAAATTGAATCAAAAATATTATGGCGAGGCGGTAGTTGATGATCCCGAGATCCATTTAGAATGGGCTAGGATCCCCCACTTTTACTATAATTATTATGTTTTCCAATATGCAACCGGCTTTTCTGCTGCCTCTGCTTTGGCTAACAAAATCTTACACGAAGGACCGGATGCGCTAGAGCACTACTTGAATTATTTGAAGTCAGGCAATAGTGACTACCCAATTGCAGTTATGAAAAAAGCTGGCGTCGATATGACGAAACCTGCTTATATCAAGGATGCCATGCATGTCTTTGAAGCGCGTTTGGATGAATTAGAAGCTTTAGTTGCTGAAATAGAAACAAAATAAGGAACAAAATAAGTCTTACTTGCCAATGAATTTTATTGGCGGTAAGACTTTTCCTTTTTTCAAAATAAAATTGTCGTTCAAAAATGAAATAGGCGTGGGCAAGATCCGGCTGACAACAGCAAACACATTTGGGTCGTGTAGCTTTTGGCCGACGGTTTTTATCACGCTTGCGGTTTTGTTTCGTCGAATACTTTGCTGGCGCGAGCGATTTTATTCTGTGAAGGACGATAGGGAATCTGCCAGTGAGTCAGCAGTTTTAAAAAGTCGGAACGTCCTTTTTGGGGATCAGTCACTTCTAACTCAAGTTCAAAGTCATGTTGTGTCCCATACCAATTTTCGTCAATGGCTAAAAGTCCTTGATCGATGAGAAATTCGGCCCGTTTGGTGGTTAATTTGGCGGTCGGTATTAAGCTAGCAGGATCGATAGCGGCTTGGCGCAGTTTTTCGGCCACAAAGCCGTTTGTCAAAATATGTCTATTTGTTATCAACTCTTGTGTTTGTAGCAAAGAAAGTTTGTCGGTTGTTTCAATTCGTCCAGCGCTAGAGGGCGTTTTTAAGGTAAGTTCACCGTGATCTTCCAATAGTCGGATCCTTAAGGCCCACTTCTTTTCTTTTAGAAGATGATTGGGGTGATCAAAATAAACATTTGTCTGTGTATGAAAATCTGATCCTTTTAAAGCATAGTAGTTACAGATCTTTAGATATTCTGCTTTTCTGAGCATCGCTTTAAATTCTATTTCAAGTTGTTGACTCATAAAATACCTCCTAAATGGCTATTTTATTATATTATATCATGAAAAAAGCGGATAAAAAAAGAACAATCGTTTTTAACTTCATTAGGTTACCGTTTATGGCTGGACCAGTCGCTACACTGCGAGATCAGCTTGCTTAAATTCAGCCGTGGAACTATTTTTAACTTAGACCATATATTAAAAAGTGTCTAGTTTTTGTATCAAGTAGCTGCTTTTCATCATCTATTCCGTCTTGCTAGGTGATCCAATCGTAGTGATTTCAAACCATTCATATCGGTCCTTAACCCAATGATTTAGTGACCATATATCCTTTCTTCTCAATACTTGGGTCACTTCACGTTGTCATCTGTCCTTTTTATTTAAAACTTGGGGCATTTCACGCCACCATAAGTTAGAGCACTCTAGATTGTCAACTGAGGGTAACAAGTCACTGTCATTAAGTTAAGAAATATCATACTTTGGGTTAAACTTTCCAACAGGGGAAAACAAAATTCGGCAATTATTTATTTTTCTTAGCAGTAATTTACTGAAGTTTTTAGGTAAATTATGTTAAAATGGACGATGAGTGGTTTGTTAGAAACGAGGGATTTAGAATGGAACAAAATTGGGAACGATTTTTAGCACCTTACCAACAAGCGGTCAATGAGCTGAAGGTCAAACTACGAGGACTTCGTAAACAATATCGAGAGACAGATCAGCATGTGCCCATTGAATTTGTGACGGGACGGGTCAAGCCAGTTGAAAGCATCTTAGCAAAATCTCAGTTACGCAATATTCCCTTAGATCGGTTAGAATCAGAGATGTCTGATATTGCGGGTCTTCGGATCATGTGTCAGTTTGTGGAAGACATTTATGAAGTTGTAGCTATTTTACGCAACCGTAAAGACATGAAAGTATTGATCGAACGTGATTATGTGACCAATAATAAGGCAAGTGGTTACCGTTCCTATCACTTGGTCATCGAATATCCAGTGCAATTGATCGATGGCGAAAAGAAAATTTTAGCAGAGATCCAAATCCGGACATTGGCAATGAATTTCTGGGCCACGATCGAGCATTCTCTAAATTACAAATACCAAGGGGACTTTCCTAGTGAAATCGGCGATCGCTTGAAACGAGCTGCTGAGGCCGCTTATCAATTGGACGAAGAAATGTCTAGTATCCGTGAAGAGATCCAGGAAGCCCAACATCTTTTTACACATGGCAAAGGAAATCCTAGTTTAAATGAACCAAATGAAGAGCAGCAGCTAAGAAAGGGGACGCCTAAATGACCGTTTTAAAAGTAGCTTTGGTTGTCAATCGTAATGAAACATCAGTGGCAACGAGTCGTGCTTTAACTGATCTTTTGGTGGCGGCAGGACATAAGATCGATCAAAAAGATCCTGATATCGTGATCTCCATTGGCGGTGACGGGACCCTTTTGTCAGCTTTTCATTTATACAACCATAAATTAGATCAAGTCCGCTTTTTAGGTGTTCATACTGGACACCTGGGTTTTTACACTGATTGGCGTGATTATGAACTGGAAGATCTAGTGGCCTCGCTGTGCAAAGATGAGTCACAATCAGTCAGCTATCCTTTATTAGATGTCACAATCCAGTATCGAGATAATAAACCGGATCGCCATTTTTTAGCCTTGAATGAGTCTACTATAAAAAGAGGCAATAGTACGATGATGGCGGATATTTATATCAAAGAAGATCTTTTTGAACGCTTTCGTGGCGATGGGGTCTCGCTATCGACGCCAACTGGTTCGACAGCTTATAATAAAAGTGTTGGCGGGGCAGTTTTACATCCGAGTATCCAGGCGATACAATTAGCCGAGATCGCTTCATTAAACAATCGGGTCTACCGGACGTTAGGTTCCTCGGTTGTCGTCCCTGAGAAAGAATGGGTCACGATCAAATTACCGGACATTACAGATTATGCGGTGACCGTCGATCAAATCAGTATCCGTGAAGAACATATTGCCGCGATCCGTTATCAAATCGCTAAAGAACGCATCCACTTTGCTTCTTACCGACATACTCATTTTTGGGATCGGGTCCGGGATGCCTTTATTGGAGAATTGGAGTAACATGGAATTTTTATTTTTCTATACTAAAAAAGAATCCCAACAAATCAAGTATTTTTTAAAAGAGCAAGGGATCTCTAAAAGTTTGTTAGCCAAAATCAAATTTCAAGGGGGCGCTATTTTCGTCAATGATAAAAGCGAAAATGTTTTGTATGAGTTGGCTGAAAAAGATCGTCTCCGCATTGTGATCCCTGATGAAAAAGAGCATGAAACATTGTTAGTAGATGATACACCGCTTATGATCGTTTACGAAGATGAACACCTATTGGTCGTTAATAAGCCAAGTAATGTGGCTTCGATCCCGGCCCAATATCATCCCAACCAAACGATGGCCAATCGCGTCAAGGCTTATTACAAACGGCAAGGCTATGCCGATCAAGTGGTCCATGTCGTAACACGCTTGGATCGGGATACATCGGGATTGATGCTTTTTGCTAAACATGGTTATGCGCATGCGAAATTAGATGAACAATTGCGTCAAAAAAAATTGCTCAAAAATTATCAGGCGATTGTTTCGGGTAACCTAGAAAAACTAAAAGATCATGACCGAATCATATTACCGATCGGCCGCGACTATCGTTCTATTTTAAAACGTCAAGTTAGTGCGGAAGGCCGTTTTGCAGATACCGAATATTGGCTGGAAGAAAAAAGGGTACAGCTAGCCTTGGTCAAGATCCAATTACATACTGGGCGGACCCATCAAATCCGCGTCCATTTTGCCTCGCTCGGTTTGCCTTTATTAGGAGACGAACTTTATGGCGGTCAAATGGATCTAGGCATTAAACGACAAGCCTTACATTGCTCAGAGCTCACCTTTGACCATCCTTTCACTGGTAAAAAAATGAGTTTCCAGCTAAAGCTGCCAGAGGATATGCAAAGCGTCATGTGATCTATCGACAAGAGGTGAAACTATGGAAGAAACAGAAGAATTACAAGTTCGCTTTGTTCAATTGCTGCATTTTTTGGAAAAAAACCAACTGCAAGAATTTCGAGAACATTTTCTGGAAATGCATATTTATGAACAAGGCCAATTTTATCAATCGCTAGATGAAACACAAAGACAATTATTGTATGCTTATTTATCTCCTAAAGAAGTCGCCGATATGTTTGATATCATTGAAGAAGATGATGAGAACATGCAAGAATATATGGCTGAAATGCGACCCACTTATGCCAGTGCGATGTTGGCGCAGATGTATACAGATAATGCGGTCGATTTATTGAATACTTTGAGTAATTCGCAGATTTCGCAATTTTTAAATTTGATGAAGCCGGAAGACTCGGCGCCGATAAAAGATCTTTTGCACTATGAAGATGATACGGCCGGTTCGATTATGACGACTGAATATGTTGCCATCGTAGCTAACCAAACCGTCCGCTCTGCCATGACAGTCATCAAAAGTCGCGCCAGTATGGCTGAGACGATCTACTATATTTATGTGGTCGATAAACGGCAACGTCTAGTGGGAGTGTTGTCTTTGCGAGATTTGATCGTTAATGAAGACGATCAAATGATCTCAGAAATTTTGAATGAACGAGTGATTTCGGTGCATGTTGGCGATGATCAAGAAGATGTTGCCCGCAAATTTCGCGACTATGACTTTCTCGCTTTACCAGTCACGGATTATGATGATCAGTTACTAGGAGTTGTAACTGTTGATGATATCATCGATGTCATCGATGATGAAGCAGCCAGTGATTATTCTGGTTTGGCTGGGGTCGATGTCGATGATATTGCCGAAAATCCCTTTAAAGCTGCTTTGAAAAGATTACCTTGGTTGATTACTTTACTTTTCTTGGGGATGGCCACGGCCACCTTGATCGGTCATTATGAAGCCCTGGTCAGTCAAGCGAGTATTTTAGCGGTCTTTATCTCACTTATCACAGGTACCGCTGGCAATGCCGGCACACAGTCTTTGGCGGTGGCGGTACGTCGGATAGCCATGGGTGATAATGATAGGGAAAGTATTTTTCAGATGATCCTAGGTGAAATTTTGACGGGATTGATCACAGGTGCGATCACAGGCTTTACTATTTTTGTGATCGTTGCTGTTTGGAAGGGCAATCCTGTTTTAGGTTTTGTCATCGGGATCGCCATGATGTTTGCCATTACGGTCGCTAATCTAGCGGGAAGTTTTATTCCCATGCTGATGGACAAACTAGGCTTTGATCCAGCTGTAGCCAGTGGTCCTTTTATCACTACTTTGAGTGATTTGACTAGTGTTTTGATTTATTTCAGTATTGCTAGTCTTTTTATGTCTTATTTTATTGGTCAATGAACCCTTTCATCAGAATCAAAAATGCTACTCACCATGGAGTAGCATTTTCGCTTACTGATTCAAATCAATGATCTTGGTACCGTGGACCTCTTTTACGCCTAGGACTTTCACTATTTTTTCGGCATTTTGGTGGGTGATCCCTCCGCCGGGAAGGATCGTCAGGCGACTTTTGGCATGAGCAATCAAGCTTTTTAAATGAAAAAAATTGTCTGCAATCGGTGTACCGTTGCTACCACCATGCGTCAAGATCCGGTCAATGCCTTGTTCGGCAAGCCAATCGATGGCTGTCAATTGATCGGCTAGGTCTAATTCATCAAAAGCCATATGAAAGGTGATTTGTAAACCTTCCGCCGCCTGGATTAAGCGCATGTTGGCTTCTTTGTCCAATTGATGGTCTAAAGTCAAGCAGCCAAAAACCACGCCATCGGTTTCAAGCTTTTTAGCTTCGATAAGATCGGTTTCCATGATCCTAAGTTCAGTATCATTATAAACAAAATCACCACTTCTGGGACGGATCATCGTCACCACAGAGGCGTTCTTCTCATGAGCATAATGGATCGTTTCTTCGATCACGCCCGTACTTGGCGTGGTCCCCCCGACAGCTAGGTTGTCACATAGTTCGATCCGTTTCGCACCTAAACCGATCGCCTGTGGAACTAAGGTAAAATTTTCAGCACAGAATTCTTTGATCAACATATCATCACCTATTTCTTATTGTATTCTTTTTTATTTTACCATATTCGATAAAGGATCGGAAAAGCTAAATTTTTAGAAGGAGTGTTTAGGTCATGCTAAAAAAAATCGAACGTGGAGCGCATTTTATTCAAACCTATGTGCATCTTTTTCGTTGCCCGCGTTGTCATAAAGCGATGACGACAGCAAAAAATCAGTTGACCTGTGAAAATGGGCATACTTTTGATCTTTCTAAAAAGGGAACCCTGTACTTTTTAGAGCGTCAAGTCAAAACAGATTATGATAATCGGCTTTTTGTGCATCGCCAAAAGATGATCCAAGCGGGGATGTATGGCCCAATCCTAGATTTTCTAGCGCCACATTGTGAAAAACAACGATTACTAGACGTTGGTTGTGGGGAAGGTAGCTTTCTAAACGAAATAAACAATCGGGTCGCCACAGATTTGTGCGTGGGTTTTGATATTTCCAAAGCTGGGGTCTATTTGGCAACTGACCAACCAAATGATGCTTTTTGGTGTGTGGCCGATTTGACGAATCTACCTTTTCAAGATAACAGCTTTTCAGTTGTTTTAAATATCTTTTCACCGTCTAATTATCATGAATTCAGACGGGTGCTAGGAAAAGGCGGGAAGGTGATCAAAGTTGTGCCTGGGACTTCTTATTTAAAAGAGTTACGGCAAGCCTTTTATCCCGAAGATCAAGACAAACAAAATTACTCAAACCAAGCTGTTGTCACAAAATTTGCGGAAAATTTTAATTGCGTCAAGAAAAAACAGATCAGTTATGAATTTATGATCCCTAAAAATGTGCGTTATTCGTTGTTAGAAATGTCCCCCTTGGAATGGCAAGTTTCGGAAACTAGGAAAGCAGATTTACGCCAAAAACCACTTGAAAAAGTGACAGTCGATCTGACTATTTTGATCGGCACGACTTAAAAAAGAAAGCAAAGGACCCTCAATTGGTTCTAAAATTAACCATTTGTGAACTTTTTTTGAATTTTTTGATTTTTTTACTTGCAATCATTACGTGTGAATGATATATTATTTTCAAGACATATTTCATTGGTTTTTATCAGCATCCTGTTCTGATAAAAGTTAGTGAAAAGAGTTTCACTAACGTAACGACTTGCCGTGCTAGACACCGAGTTGCTACGTTTTTTTTTATGTAAAAAATGATTTGAAAGAGAAGAGTGAATTTAATGAACCACATCGCTTTATTTGAACCTTTGATCCCAGCCAATACGGGCAATATCGCCAGAACCTGTGCTGCCACAAATACTCCTTTACATTTGATCGAACCACTAGGCTTTTCGACCGATGATAAGCATTTAAAACGAGCTGGGCTTGATTATTGGGATAGTGTCGCTATTACTTATCATCCCAATTTAGAGGTCTTTTTAGAAGAAGTGGGCGATCGACCCCTACATTTGATCAGTAAATTTGCCAATAAAGTGTATACGGAAGAAAATTTTGATGATGGTCAAGATCATTTCTTTTTGTTTGGCAAAGAAACGACCGGACTACCAGAAGAATTTATGCGTGAAAACGCAGAAAAATGTCTACGTATCCCGATGAACGATACCCACGTACGAGCCTTGAATCTATCCAATACCGTGGCTATTTTGATTTACGAAGCCTTAAGACAACAGAGTTTTCCTGGACAAGAATTGAGTCATCACTACAAAAATGATAAACTTGATTAGAAAGGAAGATCTGAATGAAACTTTATTTTACGCGTCATGGAAAAACGCAATGGAATCTTGAACATCGTCTGCAAGGTATGTATGGCGATTCTCCGCTACTTGCCGATAGCTATCGGGATATTGCGCTTTTGGGGGAATATCTAAAAGAGATTCCTTTTGAAAAGATTTATTCTAGTACTGCCAAGCGAGCTTCTGACACCGCCCAAGGAATTGCCGCCAAATCGCTTTATCCTATGGAAATCCTCTATAAAGATTCACTAAGAGAATTGGGTTTTGGTGAAATCGAAGGGCAACGTTTTGATGATCTGACACTGGGCTATCAAAAGCAAATGCACGATCTGCGCCATCATTTAGATCGCTATGATCCTAATGCTTATTTCGGTGAAACCGTGACTCAAGCCATTAAACGTTTGACGGAAACGGTCTATCAAGCCGTCGCAGAAAATGAAGGTCCTTTACTTTTTGTCGGACATGGAGCGGCATTAACGATGCTGATCCAACATTTGATCGGAAAAAGTCCAGCTGATTATAGGAATATGGGGGGCTTGGACAATAATAGTGTGACGCTTTTAGAGAGTCAGAAAACCAGGCCTTATCGTTTGATCCAATGGAACGAGACAGATTTTTTAAGAGCTTAGAAAGTTTTGTTGAAGGGAGTAACACGGATGCCAGATCCAATTTACATCGTAGGGAAGGTCGCTGCGGTTTTTTATCAAAATCCAGGCAACTTTTTTAAAGTCCTTTTGATCTCGATCACAGAGACCAATAGTGATTATCAGGACGACCAGATCGTTGTTACGGGAAGTTTTGGTGATGTTCAAGAAGAGGAATCCTATCGTTTCTTTGGAAAATTGGTGCAACACCCTAAGTATGGGAAACAGATGCAAGTCGATCGCTACGAAAAAGATCAGCCGACTTCAGAGCACGGCTTGATCACCTATCTGTCAAGCGATAAATTTCCTGGCATCGGCAAAAAAACGGCCGAAAGGATCATCGATCTTTTGGGGGAAACGGCTATTGACCAAATCATTGAAAATCCTTCTATTTTGGAGCAAATTTCGGGTTTGACTACTAAAAAAAGGCAGCTGATGGTCGATACGATTCGGGAAAATTACGGCATGGATAGGGTCATCGTCGGTTTGAATCGCTATGGGTTTGGGAGCAACTTATCGTTTGCCATCTACCAAACCTACAAAAATGAGGCATTAGCGATCATCGAAGAAAACCCTTATCAATTAGTGGAAGATATCGAAGGCGTCGGTTTTAAGAAAGCGGATGTGATCGCAGAACAATTAGGAATAGAAGCGACTTCCCCACGACGCATCCGAGCGGCAGTCCTTCATCAAATCTTTCAACAGGCTGTTCAAACAGGCGATACCTTCTCAAGTGCAAAAATGCTCTTGGAACAAGTGACCCGTTTACTAGAAACCAGTCGTCCTGTTGAAATAAAATTTCAGACAGTGGCTGATGTGATGCTGGAATTGGTCGAAGAAAATAAAATTGCTCAAGAAGGAACAAATTTATACGAAAATAGTTTGTATTTTGCAGAATTTGGGATCGCTTCGTCTCTTCAAGCTTTACTAAATCGCAGCCATGAACCAAAGTATCCAACTGATAAAGTCACTAAAGCCTTAAAAAAAATTGAAAAAGAGTGCGGGATCACCTATGGCACTTCGCAAGAAAAGGCCATTTATCAAGCTATTCAAGCACCTTTATTCATTCTGACAGGGGGGCCAGGAACGGGAAAAACGACGGTCATAAATGGGATCGTCCAGCTTTATGCTGCCTTAAACGATGTCTCTTTGGATCCCAAAGAATATCATGAAGATGAGTTTCCGATCCTTTTAGCGGCACCTACCGGACGGGCCGCTAAAAGAATGAACGAGATGACCGGCTTACCGAGTGCCACGATCCATCGACTGCTAGGCTTGAACGGAAGAGAGAAAGCCTCTGAAATGACTGCTAAAGAATTGACAGGCGGTCTACTTATCATCGATGAAATGTCTATGGTCGATACCTGGCTTGCCAACACTTTATTCAAAGCAATCGGAGATACCATGCAAGTGATCTTAGTGGGAGATAAAGACCAGTTGCCATCTGTGGGCCCTGGGCAAGTATTACATGATCTTTTGCAAGTACCGCTGATCCCAAAGTTAGAATTGACTGAGATCTATCGACAAGGGGATGGATCGACCATTATCGATCTGGCTCACGATATCAAAAGTGGCCATATGCCTATCGATTTGACGCAAAACCAAAAAGATCGCTCTTTCTTTGCTTGCAATGCTTATCAAATCGAGCCTATCATCGCCACTGTCGTCAAAAAGGCACAGGCAAAAGGTTTTACCGCCCAAGATGTGCAAGTACTAGCGCCTATGTATCGTGGCCCGGCCGGGATCGATGCTTTGAATAAAAGTCTACAAGAGATTTTTAATTCTAATGCAGACGGAAAAAAGAAGCAAGTTCGTTGGAATGACACGGTTTATCGTATTGGTGATAAAGTTTTACAATTGGTCAATTTACCTGAAAAGAATGTATTTAATGGCGATATGGGTGAAATCGTGGGCATCACCTATGCGAAGGATTCAGAAGATAAAGTTGACGAATTGACGATTTTATTTGATACCACCGAAGTCAGTTATAAACGAAACGAGTGGCTCAATATCACGCTTAGTTATTGTTGTTCCATCCATAAATCACAAGGTAGTGAATTTAAGATGGTGATTTTGCCGATGGTCCCGCAATACAATCGCATGTTGCAACGAAATCTTTTATATACAGCTGTTACCCGTAGTAAAGACTTGCTTATTTTATTAGGCGATCCACTTTCTTATCGGAGGTGTATCGAACAAGAATCCAATTTACGACAAACGACACTCAAAGAACGGATTTTAGGCGATCAAAAATTTTCTGAGTCTCAAAGAAAAGTAGCATCGGCAAAAGAAGTATCGAAAACCCCTTTTGAAGAAAAGCGCCAATCTTTAGACCAAGGACCGAAATGCTTGAGCTTAGCTATGATTGCAAGTGGGAAAATCGACCCACTGATTGGTTTAGATGGATTGACTCCCTATGATTTCAAAAAGTAAAAAGCCATCTTACTGATTGAAAGTAAGATGGTTTTTATCATTTTAGCCCCAAAACAAAAGGGTATCCATTTTAAAAGTGAAATCAAAAGGTGCCCTGGAGAAAATCTCCCCATCCGCTTGAGCAAACTGCGACGTTGTAGAAACGATGCGCAATTCGTCAGTTGTGATTTGGTGAAAATTAGACGAGCTGGTGTGCTTTTGCCGTATCAACAAAAGAATCAAGTGTAAAATTTTGATCATGGGGATGCGCTCGACCAAAACTAAATTGAACTCTCTTTTGGCCAGATCCGCAGAAGGGGCGATTTTAACGCCGCCACCAAAATAAGGATGATTGGTCGTGGTGCACAAAAAGGCTTTGGAAAAACCTACTTGTTGGCCATTATATTCGATTAGGATAGGAAAGCCTTTTTGTTGAAATAAGATTTTGATTGCTGCTAGGACATAAGCAAAAGAGCTCAGATGTAGTTTTTGCAAATTAGCTTTAGCAATGGATTCATTGGCTTTTTGCACAATCGCTGCATCCAACCCGATCCCCAAATTATTGAAGACCAAGCCACTTTCTTCGCAATTGGCTTCATAGTAGTTGATCACATTGATCAACCGAGGCTCCTGTATTTGAAGCAAATGGTAAAAGCTTTGTTCGGGATCTCGTGATAAATTCAATCCTCTCGCAAAGTCATTTCCTGAACCGGCTGGTAAATAAGCAACTGGGATCGCCTTATTGGTATGATAAATTTCATTAGTTACTTGATGCAAGGTGCCATCCCCACCAATGACCACTAATAAAGGAAAAGTGCTTGCTTTTGTTGCATCCCAAGCCCGCAAATGTTTTTGGATCAGTTGCTGGGTGAGTGTTACTTCATGACCGGCAAATTCTGTTTTAAAAACGTTATAACTTAATTGCTTTTCTTCCAAAAAGCGACATATTTTATTACAAACCTCCTGTCCGTTTCCGCCACCAGAAGTCGGGTTGACCAGTAAATAATAATGTATAGTTGTCATTCATTCTCTCCATAGCTTACGTTAGTCTCAAATAGTATAACACGCTACCAAGAAAGATTGAAAAAAATTGCTTAAAAAAAGACAAAAAAATAGGAATCCGATGATGTCCGAGCTCATATGTCTAATATTTTCCTGACATAGGTCTCATTTTTCACACTTCAGAAGGTTCTTATGTCCACTTCTGGTGCTTTTTTGGTATCTATCGGATTCCCTTATTCGATTTGTAAGGAGTTTCTCAAATTCCCACATCCTTTGCGTTTAATCTAAGCTCACAACAATTCTTTTCTCGTAGTTCCTACATCGACTACTTTACTGGGAACTCTTATGACCCCTTACAATTACTTTATACCATGAAATGAAATGGTTTGCAATCGCTTTCTCTCGAAATCTTCGCTTTCTTAATAAAAATTTAATATTACTAGCGACAGCTATTTAACTATTGATTGGTTCCTAAATTTTGTTAGCCGTTTTTGCTTCTTTTTGTTATACTT
>JBFLGC010000050.1:0-19294 GCA_041859945.1 Tetragenococcus sp. | reverse complement strand
GCTAATGGAAACAAGAGATTCTCATCAGTAGTCGCTGTTCCTTTTTGCTTGCAAAAAATATCCGGAGGAAGTGAGATACTATCTTAGAACCTCGCGACTTTAGTCGTGAGAACTTCAGAACCTAAGCATACGCACAAAGAAGGTGTTTGACAACTGAAATCGATCTAGCAAAAATTAGGGAAGTATATTCGTCTAGCTCAGAGTTCTACTTTTAAAAAGTTGTGTTATACTAATTTATAGTAAGAAGGAGTGAATGCAATGAAAATAAAAGTGAAATCGGTTTCTGCTGTTTTTAAGAAACAAAATGTGTTAGATAACTGTTTTTTTGTCGTTCAAAGTGGCGAGTCAGTTGGCTTGGTTGCACCAAACGGTACGGGAAAGACTACGCTTTTAAAAGCAATGGTCGGTTTAGAAAAAACGAAAAAAGGAAAAATCCAAATCGATGAAACGATCGATTTGTACCAGAACCGCGAAAGGTTTCTCCATGAAGTTTTTTTTATTCTTAGTAATGAGATCCTATATGAAAATCTAACTGTTTTAGACCACTTGGAAATGCTCAAAGAGTTGTGGCACTCTTCTGCATCGATAGACGAAGCGAGTCAATTTTTTAAAATTCATTCTTTCCATAAAAAGAAAGTGAAGCAGTTATCCTTAGGAATGAAACAACAACTGATCCTGACCATGTATTTAGTTAGTGAGGCACCGATCCTCTTATTTGATTAGTTTGGATCCTGCCAATATATTCTTGTTCAATCGTTTGATCCAACGATTTTGTGAGGAAGAACGGACGATTTTGATGTCTTCACATAATTTGAATAACATAAAAGAGACTTGTTCACGCGTTTTATTTTTGAAAGATGGCAAGATCGTGCGCGATGCTTCGACTGAAACTTCTGATAATTTAGAAGAGATTTATTTGGATCTTTACTTAGATAAGTCGGTGATCTTATGAAAGCAGAAATAAAAAAGATTAGTCGTTCGCCTGTTATTTGGCTCCTTCCATTGCTTTTTTGCTTATTATTTGGTCAAGTCTATAAAAATATGGCGAATCGGATTCCAATTTCTTACCAGCTATGTTTCCTAAATTTCTCTTAACTTTACCACAAAAAGGACTTCCATATTTACCTTTTAGTTATGTCGATATGCCCAATTTGATTTTGGATCAGAATGTTTGGTATCAACCCATGATTACTTGGGAAAATGCCTCAGTTTCTATCAAGCAAACGTTAGATATCGTGGATGAGTTGACTGCAGAAGATCAACCAAATGAAGTGATTGCTCCTTTTATGGAAATCGTGAATCTCTATTATGACAAAGGAACAGCTCTGAAAGCAGGAGAGAATAAAAAGGCGCTTCAAATACAATCCCGAATCGAAAAAATCAATTTAGATTTGATAAAAGCGGACCTTCGTAGCGATCTGGATCAGACAGAACAAGAGCGGTTAGTAGCTACTTTAGATTTTTTTGCTGATTCTTCCTTAGAGTATATCGATCCTGAAATCCCGACAAAACTACCGATGATCAATTATTTGACCAAATTATTTTTGCAATTACCAATAGGGGCTCTTTTGATGATCGTCACGCTTTTTTTGGCCACTTATTTTACGGCGGAATACCGGGAAAAAACGGCTGACTTTCTTTTTATTACCCCTCAGTCAAAGTACAAGATCATGCGTGCTCAGTTAGAGACCTACTTTTTATGGCTTTTGATAAACCTGGTTGTTAGTTTAGGTTTAGCTGCTACGGTTTGTGGTGTTAAATATGGGATCGGGAATCTATCCTATCCGATTTTTTATACTGATTTTGATAAAAATGTCCAGTCGGTCACGAGTGGACAATATTTAGATTTAGCAAAATTAGTCTTATCGATGTTCCTCTTGTTGGTGTCGGTCTTGTTGTTTGATTATTTGATCAGTTTGGTACTCAAAAATACCATGGCGACCTTGACTGTTACTGAACTATTTTTGTTGTTGACTTTGATGCCTAGTTATCTCTACTCTTTTCCAAGTTCGATCATGCGATTCTTACCATTTGGTTATTTAGACTTGCCCAATTTGATCATTGATAACAACGTTTGGGGAGATACTACGGTAACTTGGAACAAAGGAATCATTTATTTAAGCTTTTTTAGTGTACTGTGCTTGCTTCTTTCAATGACAGTCATGGTGGATCCGCAAAAGTATAAGAAAAATCTGAAATAGTTCGTAGCCTAGTGAATGGGTTGGCTGGGAATTGTACCCCAAGTGACCGATATGATAGAAAAAAGTTGACATTCAGTTTCCGGCAGGATATACTAAAAATGTAAAATGATTACAAATGTAAACGAAGGAGAGAATAGATGATGAAACAAGAATTTGTAGTAGCAAATATGAAGTGTGAAGGTTGTAAGAAAAAGGTGACTAAGGCCATTGAAAGTGTGGCAGGTGTGAAGAGCTTTCAAGTAGATCTAGATAATAAGCGTGTCACAGTTGACGTGACTGATCCTAGTCAAGGAAAAGATGTTCAAAAGGTCATCATCGCTGCCGGTTACGATGCACAAACGGTTTAAGGAGGCTGGTAGATATGGCAAAAAAGACTTTTGCTATTGTAGGCATGACCTGTGCAAGTTGTGCGCAGACCGTTGAAAAAGCAGTGCAAAAAGTGACTGGTGTCGATACGGCTAATGTTAATTTAGCCACGGAAAAATTGCAGGTTTCTTATGAAGAAGGGGCTGTGAATAGGGACGATATCAAAAAAGCAGTTGTTGCTGCTGGCTATGGTGTCGCTGAGCCCAGCGTGGAGCAACAGTTTGCGATCGTTGGTATGACGTGCGCTTCTTGTGTTCAAACGGTTGAAAAAGCAACCAGCAAAGTAGCCGGTGTCAAAGACGCTTCGGTAAATTTGGCCACAGAAAAAATGATCGTTCATTTTGATCCGACGGTGACAGATACCACAGCCATTACCAAAGCGGTCGCAGATGCTGGTTATGAAGCCATCGTTGGTGAAAAGTCGAATGCTTTTGATGAGGAGCAAAAAAAAGCCGATCATCTCAAAGAAATGTGGCAGCGTTTTTTGATTTCAGTGATTTTTACGGTTCCGTTACTTTATCTATCGATGGGTGAAATGCTCGGTGCGCCGCTCCCAATTTTCTTGGATCCAATGAACCATGGCAGAGTTTATGCCACGACACAATTGCTTTTGACCTTACCTGTTTTGTATATGGGGCGAAGTTTTTACGGCAACGGTTTTAAGTCTTTATTTAAAGGACATCCCAATATGGACTCTCTCGTTGCTTTGGGGACAAGCGCGGCCTTTCTTTATAGTTTGTACAGTACCGCGATGATTTATACAGGGCATACGCACTTTGCGATGAATCTTTATTACGAATCCGCGGCGGTTATTTTGACCTTGATCACTTTAGGAAAATATTTTGAAGCTGTTTCAAAAGGCAAGACATCAGAAGCCATCAAAAAGTTGATGGATCTTGCGCCCAAGAAAGCACGAGTCATTCGTGAGAATAAAGAAGTCGAAGTGTCGATTGACGCGGTTCAGTCGGGCGATATTTTAGTGGTCCGACCAGGTGAAAAAATTCCTGTCGATGGTGTGATCACAGAAGGAACGTCAGCCGTGGATGAATCCATGATCACTGGTGAAAGTATCCCGATCGAAAAACAAGTGGGCGATGCTGTGGTCGGGGCAAGTTTGAATAAAAATGGGTCTTTTCATTTTAAAGCGACCAAAGTGGGCGAAGATACGACCTTAGCCCAAATCATCCAACTGGTCGAGAATGCCCAAGGATCGAAAGCTCCGATCGCTAAAATGGCAGATAAAGTCGCTGGTGTGTTTGTACCGGTCGTCATCACGCTAGCAACTCTTGCTGGTTTGGCTTGGTTTTTCCTTGGGCAAGAATCAGGCGTGTTCGCTTTGACGATCACGATTTCTGTTTTAGTTATCGCTTGCCCGTGTGCCCTTGGGTTAGCGACTCCGACAGCTATTATGGTCGGAACCGGTAAAGGTGCTGAAAATGGCATTTTGATCAAAAATGGCGAAGCCTTGGAAGAGACCCAAAAAGTCCAAACTATTGTTTTTGATAAAACTGGTACGATCACCGAGGGAAAACCAGTCGTTACCGATGTAAAAACTTATGGTGAATACGATGAAACACAAGTCCTACAATTAGCCGCATCGGCTGAGGTGAGTTCCGAACATCCTCTAGGTGAAGCTATTGTGAACCAAGCTAAAGAAGCTGATATCCCGTTCTTACCAGTTGAAAAATTCCAAGCTTTACCTGGTCATGGCATTCAAGTTACCTTGGCAAAACAAAAGTATTACCTAGGCAACAAAAAATTGTTAGTGGATCATCAAATTGCGATGGACTTTGCGAAAGTTGATGCGGATCGTTTCGCTTCTGAAGGGAAAACACCGATGTTTGTGGCCACAGATATTGCCTTGATCGGCATCATCGCTGTCGCTGATACCATTAAAGATACTAGTCTTGCTGCTATCGAAAAATTGCATCACATGGGGATCCAGGTGGTAATGATCACGGGCGACAATGAACAAACGGCTCAGGCTATTGCTAAACAGGTCGGAATCGACCGCGTGTTAAGCGAAGTGTTACCCGAAGATAAAGCCGCTGAAGTTGAAAAATTACAGGCTGAAAATCTTCATGTCGCTATGGTCGGCGATGGAATTAATGATGCTCCAGCTTTAGCTCAAGCCGACATCGGCATCGCGATCGGATCGGGGACAGATGTCGCCATCGAATCGGCCGATATTGTTTTGATGCGTAGTGATTTGCGAGATGTACCGTCTGCTATTGAATTGAGTCGGGCCACGATCAAAAACATTCGCGAAAACCTCTTCTGGGCTTTTGCCTATAATATCGTCGGTATCCCCTTTGCTATGGGAATCTTCCATATCTTTGGCGGCCCTTTGCTCAATCCGATGATTGCTGGCGCGGCCATGAGTTTTAGCTCGGTATCGGTGGTAGTAAACGCGTTAAGATTACGGCGTTTTAAACCCGCAAAATAAAAATATTACCTCTAAGATGTTGTTCTTATTCAGCATTTTAGAGGCTTTTTGTTTAAGTAGGAGAAAAAAATACTGCCTTTCTGTCATTAGCACTATCCAAACATTTAAAATTTGGTTCAGTGATTTTAAATTTACTTAAAATTAACGAAAAATACGAACAATTTACAAAATAAATGCTATTATGTTCACATTTTATTGAAAGGTGTTCTCGAACATGGGATAATGATTGACGTAAAGAGAGAGCTTTACAAAATAAAACTAATGGGGAAGACAAAAATGAAAAAATTTAGGAAGCTAACCTTACTATTCTCTGTTTTAGCGCTGACTTTTGGTTTGGCAGCCTGTGGTTCGAAAGAGGATGCTAGTGATGGGAAAGAAGCACCACTTGAATTACAATTTGTGCCAACAAATAATGATGGTTCAATGGAAGCTCAGGCAAAACCTTTTGCCGATTATTTGACCGAAAAATTAGGCCGTGAGGTAAATGTGACCTTGGCTACTGACTATTCGACGATCGTTGAAGCCATGGCTTCAGGTAAAGTCGATATCGGGATCATGCCACCGGCTGCTTATGTGCAAGCACGCAACCAAGATGCTGCCAAAGCAATCTTGACTTCTGAATTAGGGGCTTATAACCGCGAAACAGGGTTACCTGAAGAAGGAAAATTATCAAGTAGTTTCAAAGGCGAGGTTTTGGTCAAAGCCGATAGTGGTATCGATACTTTGACGGATCTCAAAGACAAGAAAATCGCTACTTTGAGTCCCAATTCAGCAAGTGGTTATATCTATCCAATCGCTGAAATGATGGACGCTGGTATCGATCCAACCAAAGATGTGACTTTAACGACTGTTAATGATATTCCTAGTGAAATGACCGCTGTTTTGAATGGTCAACAAGACGCTTGCTTTGTCTTTGAAGGAGCTAGAAATGTGTTTGCTTCCAAATTTGAGGGCCAAGATCTATTTAAAGAATTGAAAGTTCTATATCTTACCGAAGGGGATATTCCTAACGATGCGATCGCGGTGCAACCAGAGATGGATGAAGCATTAGTGACACAAATCAAAGATGTTTTCTTAAATATGTCTGAAGATGAAGCAGGGTCTACGGCGATGAGTATGTGGAGTCACAAAGGGTATCAAGAAGTCGATGAAAAAAATTATGATACGATCGAAGCTTATACCCAAAAAGTAACGGAATAAAGTGACGATCACGCATAAAATGATAAAATTCACCTGTTCAGCGGGTGAATTTTGTTTGGATAAAGAAAGGAAATACAGATATGATCCGTTTTGAACATGTGAGTAAAACTTTTCCAAATGGAATACAAGGATTAAAGAATATCGATCTTGAAATTGCCGATGGTGAATTTGTAGCGATCATTGGACTCAGTGGCGCTGGGAAAAGCACTTTTTTACGTTCGATCAATCGTCTGAATGAAATCACTGAGGGCAATATTTTGATCGATGAGGTCTCGATCACTCAGGCCAGACGCAAAGAATTACGGCAGATCCGTCGCAATATCGGCATGATCTTTCAACAATTCAATTTGGTCAAACGTAGTTCGGTCCAAAAGAATGTGCTTTCAGGTCGACTAGGCTATTATTCAACTTTTAAAAGTATTTTTGGCATTTTTTCTAAGGAAGATTATCAATTGGTCAATGATGCCTTAAAACGTGTCGGTTTAGCGGACAAATTGCAAGAGCGCAGTGATGAACTTAGCGGTGGCCAACAACAACGCGTATCGATTGCTCGAACGCTAGTGCAAGAAGCAAAGTTGATTTTAGCAGATGAACCTGTCGCTTCACTCGATCCTATCACGACCAAGATGATCCTAGATGACTTGAAGAAAATCAATCAGGACTTAAAGCGTACGGTGATTATCAATCTCCATTCGGTCGAACTGGCGCGTAAGTATGCCACACGGATTATTGGCTTGCGAGCTGGTGAAGTGGTTTTTGATGGTAAGCCTAGTGAAGCAACTGATGAGATGCTGACCAATATTTATGGCCAAGAGATATTGAAAGAAAATGAGGATGATGTTGCGTGAAATTAAAGGATACCATTCATCATAATCTCTATAAGCAACTTTTCTGGCTCTTTTTAGTGGCAGTTTTAGTAGGTGTAAGTGCCCAAAAAACGGGCGCTAATGGCGCCGAAGTTTTTAATAATTTAGACCAAATGGCCCTTTTTTTAAAACGCTTCTTACAGCCAGATTGGGCTTATTTTCCTAAAATCATCGAGCCCATGTTAAAAACGATCAAGATGTCAGTGGTGGGTACTTTTGTGGGGTTAGTCTTTGCGGTACCTTTTGCCTTTCTGGCCACGACCGTTGTGACGCGCAATATGTGGATTACTTGGCCGCTCCGTTTTTTACTAGGAGTCATCCGGACGATCCCCAATTTATTATTGGCTGCTTTGTTTGTAGCTATAGTCGGGATCGGTGAAGTCACCGGGGTCTTGACGATTGCGGTCTTTACTTTTGGTATGAGTTCACAACTGGTCTATGAAGCCATCGAAACGGTCGACCATGGTCCGATCGAAGCCGCTGAATCGGTGGGCGCAACCAAGGGACAAATAGCTTTCTGGTCGATTTTGCCACAAGTAACCAATCAAATCATAAGCTATGCGCTGTATGCTTTTGAAGTCAACATCCGCGCCTCGACAGTGTTAGGTTACGTTGGTGCGGGAGGGATCGGTGTGATCCTGAATTCTTCCTTGAGCCTGCTACGCTATGACCGCGTGTCGGTGATCATTTTTTCTATTTTAGTGGTTGTGATCACGATCGATTGGATCAGTGGAAAAATCAGAGAGGAGTTGATCTAAGATGACGAATAAACGACAGTATAAAAAGAACATCGGCATCCTCCTCGTGGTCGTACTCCTGATTTATTCAGCAGCAGGGCTTGATTACGCGAATATGAGTCAGTTTTCTTTGGCTGCGATACGCTCCGTTTTTGCTGGACTGTTCAATCCTGATTGGAGTTATCTGTACAATGGGAGTGGCGAAGATTTAGTCAGTTTATTATTACTTACGATTTTCATCGCCTTTTTAGGGACGACGATCGGTACTATTATTGCTATTCCCTTGGCTTTACTTAGTGCGCGCAATTTATGGAAGTCCAATAAAATAGTGTCACGTATTTTCAAATTTGTTTGCAATGTCTTGCGGGCTTTTCCAGAACTGGTCTACGCTATTATCTTTGTCAAAATGGTAGGGCCGGGACCTTTTGCTGGCGTGCTAGCAATCGGTACCCATCAAATCGGGATGTTAGGAAAATTATTCACGGAAGAAATCGAATCCATGGATGAAGGTCCCGTGGAATCAATGGAAGCAGTTGGGGCGAATTTTTGGCAATCCTTGTGGTATGCCCGCGTGCCACAATTGACACCGACTTTCATTTCCTTTGCCCTCAATCATTTTGAAATCGGGGTGCGTAGTGCGGCCACACTAGGATTAGTAGGAGCTGGCGGGATTGGCGCCCCCATGATTTTTGCTATTCAAGCACGTTCATGGGAACGTGTCGGCATCATTTTACTAGGTATTATTGTTGCCGTCTTTGTGATTGATACGATTGCGGGCTTCTTTAGGAAAAAATTGCAGTAGGAGGGATCAAGATGCAAGTAACCGTTCTTGCGACAACAGACATCCATGGCTTTGTACCTATAAAAAAAACGGAGGATCCTGGCCTTTTTGCTTTAAATCAACTCAAAGCAGCCTATGATCGTCCTATTTTGATCGATAATGGTGATTTTCTGATCGGTAGTCCTCTGGCAACCTACCTTAATCAAGCCTGTGCCTATTCTCCTTTGATCGATTTGGCCAATGAGATCGGCTTTGATGTCATGGTGCCAGGTAATCATGATTTTGATCATGGCCCAGAATTTCTTTTAAAGCAAGTCGAACATTTCCAGGGGGACTATGTGTGTGCCAATGTCCTGAATTTGTCTGACGAATTACTTTTTAAACCTTATACGATCATCGAACGCTTCGGGAAAAAAGTCGGGATCATAGGCTTGATCACCAGTGCGATGCCGCAGATCTCCCGTTTTGAGGCGATCCGGGCTATTAAATTCATTGACGTGATCGAGACATTAAAAAAATGGTTACCAATCGTGCGCCAACAAGCCGATATCATCGTCGTCAGTTATCATGGCGGCATCGAAAAAGATATGGTGACGCACGCTGATACGCAATACGATACTGGTGAAGATCAAGCCTATCGGATCTTAGCTACGTTTCCGGATCAGATCGATGGTTTGATTTGTGGTCATCAGCATCGTTTAAATAAAGGCAAAACATATGGGTGTGCCTTTATTCAGCCGGGGTATCGTGGTCAATTTGTCGGTTGCTTGACTTTTGCCCTTGATGCTTGCGATCAGTTGCATACTCAAGCTGAATTACTTCCAACAGCTAGCTATTCAAAGGCAGTTTGGCAACTGCCGGATCTCACGGCTTATGAAAAATGGTTGGACACACAGATCGATTTGACGCTTTTTAAAGACTATTTGGCAAGTTTTTTTAGTGAAAAATATGCGGTGATCAAATTTAGTGGCAATCGTATCAAGGACATTTTACAAACTTTTTCGTGCGTCTACACCGTTTATCAATATCACTTGACCGGACAAGAATTACTTGATGTTAGCGATGAATTACCTAATAATGCCCTTTTTTTGCGACGATTACCCGAAAAAATCGATCCTAAAGCTGATTATCAAGTGTTGAGCAACTGTCCGCAATTTCCGACTTATCGTATAGCGGTAAAATATATCGATAATATCTTTGATGAGTTCCTCTATTTTTCAAAATAATCATCTTTGCGGCCGACAAAAATCATGTTGACCGCCTGTTTATTATTCTTTTCGAATTGTAACAAAGAGTCATAAAAATATATGACTACTTTAGGAGTTGTCATTTAGTTGCGTTCAAAAGTAAATCTTCTCATAAATGAAAGGGCTTTATCTTTACAGGACAAAAAGAACGTATTAAGATAAGAAGTGTAGTAAAAGTAAATTTCACCAAAAAATAGGAGGTTTTTTAAATGGCATATCAAACGATCAATCCGTATAACAATGAATTGGTCAAAGCATATCCTAATGCGACGGATCAAGAATTAGAAGAAGCGCTGACAGTAGGACATTCTTTGTACAAACAATTCCGTAAGCAACCCATTAATAAACGGGCGGACATTTTACATGCAGTAGCGGCCAAGATTAGGGAAAATGCCGATGAAATGGCACGGGCTTGTACGATCGACATGGGCAAGTTGTTGACAGAATCCCAAGGTGAAGTAGAACTTTGTGCGATCATTGCCGATTGGTTCGCTGATCATTCAGACGAATTATTAGCAACGGAAACGATTGAAACGATCGCCACTGGCACAGCAGAAGTATATCATCATGCCTTAGGTGTTTTGATGATGGTCGAACCGTGGAATTTTCCTTATTATCAAATCATGCGTGTGTTTGCCCCGAACTTTATGGTCGGTAATCCAATGATTTTAAAACATGCTTCCAATACACCGACGTCAGCCCAAATGATGGCCGACATCATTTTGGAAGCAGGTGCCCCTAAAGGATCTTTGACGAACATGTTCCTATCTTATGATCAAGTAGAAAAAGCCATCGCTGACCCGCGGATCCAGGGGGTAGCGTTGACAGGATCTGAACGCGGCGGCTCTTCGGTAGCTCAAGCAGCTGGTAAAAATTTGAAGAAGAGCACTATGGAACTTGGTGGCGCTGATCCATTCCTTGTTTTGGATGATGCTAATATGGCTGATGTCACCGACCTTGCTTGGCGTGTCCGCTTGTATAACACGGGGCAAGTTTGTACCTCATCCAAACGGTTTATCGTAATGGATTCCGTTTATGATGAATTTGTGGAAAAATTAAAAGTAGCCTTTAGTAAGGTAAAACCGGGAGACCCGCTTGATCCGGCAACCACGCTAGCACCAATGAACAGTAAAGGGGCTAAAGAAACTTTGCAAAAGCAAGTCGACGAAGCCATTGCCCATGGTGCGACTGTCGTCTATGGCAATGAACCGATCGATTTGCCGGGGCAATTCTTTATGCCAACGATTTTGACTGATATCACCAAAGACAATCCCGCCTATCGCACTGAAATGTTTGGACCGGTTGCCCATGTCTATAAAGTCCATAGTGAAGCAGAAGCCATCGAATTGGCCAATGATTCCATGTATGGCCTAGGTGGGACCGTATTTGCCGGCGATCCCGATCATGGAGCTGAAGTAGCAGCCCAAATCGAAACTGGGATGGTCTTTGTCAACAACTTCATGGTTTCCTTACCAGAGTTGCCATTTGGTGGCGTCAAAAATTCCGGTTACGGTCGTGAAATGAGTAAACTCGGGCAAATGGCCTTTGTCAATGAACAATTGATCGTCAAAACGGCGAAACCCAATCTTGACAACCTAGCAGGTGGCTTAGTGGCCACACAAAAATTAGATTAAAAGTAATCTTAAACACCTTGAGTGACAACGCTCAAGGTGTTTTTCTACGTGTGTCATACAAAAGTATCGAAAAATGATGGCCTATCACGGACTGAACCGCCAAAACATTTGGAAAGCAATGGCCGCAATTGGAGTTTTCGGCCATAACTATTAGCAGGGAAGGTCCTATCATGACTTGAACAGAACAAAAATAAAATCATAGAGCTAGATGAAGGTTCTTCCTCTTTTAAGTAACCGCTTCCTTGCAAAAATCTCATCTTTAGTTTAGGGTTAGTATAGGAGATGAGTATAAAATGATTATTGGAATTCCAAAAGAAATCAAACAGAATGAGACGCGCGTGGCGTTGACACCAAGTGGCGTGAGAGAGTTCGTTGCAGCTGGACATGAGGTATTGGTAGAATATTTGGCAGGTGAAAAAAGCCATTTTACGGATGATGCTTATCAAGACGCAGGTGCTACTTTGGTTGAAAAAGCGGAATTGTTTGCTAAAGCAGCGCTGATCTATAAAGTCAAAGAAATTTTACCGCCTGAATATGAGTTGTTAAGAGAAGGACAGATCATATTTACCTACATACATTCAAATGCTCACGTCAATGAAACCGAAGCCTTGTTGAAACAAAAAGTTATTGGCATTGCCTATGAAGATATCACAGATGATACCGGTGGTTTTCCTTTGCTCCGGCCCATGAGTAAAATTGCGGGGCGTGGCGGCTTTTTGGCGGCTTGTCAATTTTCACAAAGCAAATATGGGTCTGGTTTACTTTTAGCGAAGTTACCAGGTATGCCAACGCCCCATATCACCATTTTAGGTGTCGGTTCGGCAGGGTTAGGTGCAGGTGAATTAGCGGCGGCCTGGGGCAATCAAGTGACGATGATCGCTCGTAACATCGCTCATTTAGAAAAGGCAAGTGCGGTTTTACCGCCCAATGTCGAATTTTTATATTCCGAAGATGCGACGATCGAAACTTGTATCGAAAAAACGGATGTCTTGATCAATTGCGTGATGTGGCCGAAAGAGCGCACCGATCATTTAGTGACACGCGAAATGTTGAAAAAGATGAAGCCCAATGCTATGATCGTCGATGTCTCGACAGATGAAAATGGGGCCATCGAAACTTGTCACAGTACGACACATGATGATCCAATCTATTATGAAGAAGGTATTTTGCATTATTGTGTCGACAATATCCCGGCTGCTTATGCCAAAACAGCTTCTTATTTATTGTCCAAGGCGACCTTGCCCTATGCTCTTACTTTAGCTGAAAAAGGTTATCAAAAAACTTTGATCGAGGACCCGCATTTTCGTCATGGACTATGTTTTTATAAAGGGGAGCTGACTTTAAAAGAAACGGCGCTTAAACAAAAAAGAAAGTATACAACCCCGGAAGAAGTTTTGGGAATAAAAGAATGAACGCTCAAAAACCGTGCTGGCCTGAAAAAGCTAGCACGGTTTTTGAATAGTTAGTTGACATATTCTTCAGTTAGTTCCATAAATTCATTGATGTCTTGGATCACTTGATCGATCCCAGCTTGCCAGAAGTCAGGTTTAGTCAAGTCGACGTTCAGATGCTTTTGCGCCAATTCTTCCGTGGTCATGGAAGCTGTGTCACGCAATAAGGCGATATAATCTTCTTCGAAACTGGTCCCTTTTTGATTAGCATAGGCGTAGATGCCTTGGCTAAACAAATAACCAAAAGTATAAGGAAAATTATAAAAAGGGACATCATCGATATAAAAATGTAACTTAGCCGCCCAGAAATGAGGATGATAGCTTGAGAGGCTTTCTTGATAGCTTTCTTTTTGGGCCGCTAACATCATTTCATTGATTTGCTCGGCCGAAACTAGACCTTTTTTTCGGGCTGTGTAAAAATTCGCTTCAAAAATGAAACGAGTGTGTATGTTCATGAACATAGCGATCGCATTTTGCATTTTAGCGTCGAGTAAGTTGATTTTTTCTTCTTTTGTTTGCGCTTCTTTCAAAGTCGCGTCGGCCACGATGAGTTCGGCAAAAGTACTTGCTGTTTCAGCGACATTCATCGCATAATCTTGATTCAAGGTCGGCAAGTCCCACATGACACTACTATGGAAGGCGTGGCCGAGTTCGTGCGCAATGGTCGCTACTTCGTTGATCGAATTGCCAAAAGTCATAAAGATCCGCGATTCTTGGGTTTCAGGCAAGCCTGTGCAATAACCACCGGGACGTTTGCCGGGCCTATCTTCCGCTTCGATCCAAGCTTTTTCAAAAGCCATTTGGGCAAAATCAGCCATTTTGGGGCTGAACTTACGAAAGTTTTCTAAAATAAAGTCTGCTGCTTGGTCAAAGGTAAAGGTCCGTTCCGTTAGTTTTCCTAAAATGATCGGTGCCTCTTGATCTTGCCAGGCCATTTTTTCTTTGCCGAATAATTGTGCTTTACGTGTCAAGTAAGCAACGAGCGGCTGTTTATTTTTAGTGATCGTTTCCCACATGGCGTCTAATGTTTTGCGGCTGAGTCGATTGTATTCCAAAGGCTCTTCTAGAAAATCATGGATTCCGTGTAATTCTTGGGTCGTCAAACGGAAACCGTCCAAATGATTCAACGTGTCGGCAAATATTTCTTCTTTTTCACCCCAAGCTTTTTCCCACTTGTCAAAAAGATCTTGTCGCACCATAGGATCAGGATCGCCCATCATTTTATTAAAAGCTTGTCCTGCAGATAAGTTAACTGTTGTACCATTAGTCTGGGTAAAGGGAATCTCGATTGTGGCTACGATCGTATCATAATGTTCGCTCCAAGCGTTCAAACCATCAAGAGCAAGTCGATTGATGGTATTTTCTTCCGTTTCAGAAAGTAATTTCTGACCATCACGGCGAATCTCAGTTAAGCGGAAAGCCACAGGTGCCAAGCGGTCATCCTTTAATAGGCTGGCCCAAGCAGTCTCATCAAATGTACCTAGTTTCTTGGAAAAAATCGTTGCTGATAGTTGATAATCAGGTAACTTCTGATAAAGTTCGCCAGAAAGTAATTTTGCTTTGGTATCAGTGACGTCGGCTGCTTGCAAGGCGCCGATGAAACTAGCACACTGACCAAACCCTTTATCGATGGTTTCGGCAGCTTCTAACAAGACCATGAATTGCTCAAGGTCGGCATTTTTTGGTTCCCAAGTGACGACCTTTTTAGAATAGGTTTGGATCTCTTTGGTCAGTTGGTCAAGTCGATTTTTTAAAGCGCGAGACTGGCTGCCACCTGGAAAGATAGATTCGAGGTCCCAATTGATTGCATAGGTCATATAAAAATCCTCCTTTAATTTGCAAAAGTTAGTTTCAGTATAGCATAAACCTAGCTTCTTTTGTTGCAATTCACGACCGAATCAGCCGCTACACTACGAGATAGGCTCTCACGGCTTTCAAGCTTCAAACTGTGACTTGTAACTATTTAGGTGCAGATAAATTTTTCCGTTGGTTGACAATAGGGAATTCATAAGTCAGGTAAAGCTAATTTATCCCATTAAGACTAGGATCACTTCACGTTGTCATATGTCCTTTCTTTCTAATACTAGGATCACCTGTGAGGTAGCAGAAATCGGAAAACGAGTGTCTTTGATGTTCTACTGGTAAAACGAATGGGAGGCAACTTCACCTTGATTAAGGATTAGGAGTTAGTTTGCAACTTGGTCGAGCTGAGACCACAGCAGACAATAGTAGACACACAGCTAAAGTGTAGCGTTCAAGTTTGGCCGTGAATTGTAACCTTCTTTTCGATATCGGGGATAAAAGTCTTTATAAGCTATTTCTTCTAAAAAAAGAAAATGGTATGATAGGGACAAATAGAGGTGATCTTTATCTTTAAAAAAAGTAGAAAAAACGGCAATTTTTATCTAATCATCGGCTTATTGGTGATGGGGGTATTATTTATTAGCTCTTCACAAACCTACGAACAACAATCACAAATCGGTTTGTTAACGAAGCTCTTTAAAAATGAACCCTTGAAAGCGCAACTGAGTGCGATTTCCTTTAACTATGCTGGTCAAGAAGTCAGTATCGCTGTGAATGGCTATTTTAGTTTTGTGGAATTTTTTATGCGTAAGTTTGCCCACTTTGCGACTTATTTTATAATTGGGGGCAGTTTCTTTTTGGGTCTGTCTAAAAAAATCGGTCAGCTTGCTTGGGCAGGACTCTTTGCCGGGCTTTCAGCGACAGGCTATGCTGGCATGGATGAATTTCATCAGATGTTGACAGGAGGGCGGACACCACTTTTTCAAGATGTGATGCTCGATTCCTGTGGGGCGTTAGCAGCTATTTTATTCTGCTGTTTAGTGATTGGTATCAAGAAAAAACGATTCATTTGATAAAAGTTGAAATTTTTCCATAAAAAGAGAATAATAGAGAAGATGAAGGCTTTAAAAATCGACAGGAGGAAATAACATGTCAGGACATAGTAAGTGGAATAATATCCAAGGAAGAAAAAATGCACAAGATGCCAAACGCGGGAAGATCTTTCAAAAATTATCGCGTGAAATCTATATGGCAGCTAAACAAGGAGGACCTGATCCTGATGACAATCCTAGTTTGCGCTTAGTTGTCGACAAGGCCAAAGCGGCTAATATGCCCAATGACAATGTAGAACGGGCAATCAAAAAAGCGACCAGTGCTGGTGAGGGCGAAAACTATGATGAAGTGACTTATGAAGGGTATGGACCTGGCGGTGTTGCGATTTTAGTAGAAGCTTTTACTGATAATAAAAATCGAACTTCAACCAATGTACGCGTGGCTTTCTCACGAAATGGTGGCAATTTAGGTGAAACGGGCTCGGTCAGTTATATGTTCGATCGTAAAGGCTACATTGCTATCGAAAGAAAAGACTTAGATATTAGTGAAGATGAAATGTTAGAAACGGTTTTGGAGGTAGGTGGGGAAGATTTATTGACTTCTGATGAGGTCTTTGAAATCTATACAGCACCGGAAGATTTCACGGCAGCTCGCGATGCTCTTGAAAAGAACTTTACACTTGCGCAAGCCGAACTGACCATGGTCCCTCAAACAACCGTTGCCTTAGATGCTGAAAAGAAAGAAAAATTAGATCAATTGATCGAAAAGTTGGAAGATGACGATGATGTCTCTGAAGTCTACACCTCAGTAGAAGAATAAATAAAAAGCCCTCGATGTCGAGGGCTTTTTATTTAAAAAACAATGACAGGGGTACCGACTTCGGTACTTTCAAATAAAGTTTTCATCACAGATGGTGGCGTGTTGACACAGCCATGTGAGCCAACCGTTTTCCAAAGGTCACCACCATAAGCCGTTTGCCAGTCAGAGTCATGGATCCCAACACCCGTCCAATCGATAGGCATCCAGTAGTCGACTGGGGAAGCATAATCCTCGCCTTTCAAAGTAGCGTTTCGTTCTTTTTTCCAAACGTAAAAGACGCCAGGTGGTGTTTGTGACGCCGGCTTACCAGAAATAATATCGGTATCTAATACGGCATTCCCATCTTTGTAATACCACATGTGTTGATTGACTAAATCAACTTCGATATAGGTATTGCCAAATAGCGGTTCGGAAGGATTAGCACTGCCTTGGAAAATCGGCACACGATTGAAGGTCTCTCCGGCTAGGATGGCTTCTGACAAAGCAGCTGTTTCACTTGTTTGATCGATCGTCCAAGATAAAGTCCCCGCTGGTACTTCGACTTCACCACGTTTGGTACTAGAAAAAGTGGAAGAATTTGTACTAGTGTTATATTTGTTGGCTAAATCACTGACATAGGCAGCCACTTTTTCTTGATCCAAAGTCACCTCATTGTCTTTATAAATCAACCAATCAGCGATCGTTTCAGTAGGGATCTGGAGCGTTTCACCATTGATCGAATAAGAGGCATCGATTTGGGCAACTTGATTCAATTTTTCGATTTCTTTTTTTAAGTTTTCATCGTCAGAAAGGACAGTTGGTTGTTTTTTGTAAGTTTCTAATTCTAAGTTTTCTGAACCTGAAAGTAAGTTTTCTTTGACATCAGCGACTAATTTTTGGGTATCTAGTTGATCACCGATGACTTCCTTTTGAATGGAAAAACCATCTTCACCTTTTTGGATCGTGGCATTTTTGGTTTCTGTGCGCTCTTTGTTTAGAGTATCAAGCTCAGTCTGCAAATTTTCGATTTGTTTATTCAAGGTCGTCTCATCGAATACATCAGCTTCTAGAGAATTTTCTTGTTTTGAAGAAAGTTGGGCGATTCCCCACGACCACTTGTTTTGTGCGTCTTTGATTTTGGTCAGTTCTTCCGTAAAGTCGGTCTGAAGACCAAAATCAGCTTTTTTGTAAGATTTCCATTCTTTTTTGTTCTCAGTCAATGTAAAGGTTTCTGAATCAAAACGATCTGCTAATTTTTTATTAGCTGTTTCGACTGTGTTGTTACTAACATCGATATCATCTACGAAGGTTTTTGGTAAAAAGTGATCTGTATAATAACTACTGCGATAAGCGTAACTCGCAATTAAAGCCACAAAAAAGAGTAGCAAGCTGATCAGTATGATTTTTTTCTTCTTGCCTGAAGGGCGTTTTTCTTTTAAGTGTTTATCAGAACGCGACATGAGCGTATCAACTCCTGAATTGAAATTATTTTCCTTACCTATGATAGCATACTTTGAAATAAAACAACTATTTTCTGCCTTTATAAAGAAAAATTTTAAAAAAGAAATGTTTTTGCTTGGAGTAAAATTTCGAAAGAAAAACCAGAGAGCGTTCATAGTTTCAATAACTTATTTGCTATTTTCTACTGATCAAAGCTAAACTTGTCAAGATAGGGCATCTTTGACAAAAAAGCAAGACTTATCAGAAATAGTGAATTATTCCTGATAAGTCCCGTTTTCTTGAAATATTCTTTATTAGCTAGGATCGATTGGGCATTGGTTTCTAGCTTATTTTTTAGAGCTTTCTGCTTCCAGTTGCTTGAAAGCAGCATCGATCGTTTCTTTTAAGTGCTTAGCAGAAACGTTCATCCGATCTTTTTCACCATCAGTTAGGGGGATTTCGATGACTTGTTTGATCCCTTGCGCGTTGACGATGGCTGGTGCCCCGATATAGATATCATTTAAGCCATATTCGCCGTTCATATGAACAGAAAGAGGCAAAACGGCATTTTCGTTGCCTAGAATCGCTTTAGTGATGCGTGCTAGAGCGACCGCGATCCCATAGAAAGTAGCGCCTTTTTTATCAATGATCGTATAAGCAGCATCACGCACATTGAAGAACAAATTGACCATGGCTTCTTCATCGACTTCGGGATTATGCTTGACCCATTCATAAATTTGCAAACCAGCTACATTGGCATGTGACCAAACAGGAAATTCTGTATCGCCATGCTCACCTAAGATATAGGCGTGCACATTGCGGGCGTCGACGTCGATCAATTGAGCCAAAGCTTGACGGAAACGAGCTGAATCAAGTGACGTTCCTGAACCAATAACTTTTTCTTTAGGAAAACCGGAAAATTTCCAAGTCGAATAAGTCAAAATGTCGACTGGATTGGCGGCAACCAAGAAGATTCCATGAAAACCAGAAGCGACGATTTGTGAAACGACGTCCCGATTGATTTTTAAGTTTTTGTACACCAAGTCGATCCGCTTTTCCCCAGGTTTTTGCGGGGCACCAGCTGTAATGACAACGATATCGGCATCGTGAGCATCAGCATAATCAGCAGCATAGATTTTTTTAGGATCTGTGTAGGCAAGGGCATGGGATAGATCGAGGGCATCACCTTCTGTGCGGGCTTTGTTGATATCGATAATGCCGATTTCTTGGGCGATGTTTTGGGTCACGAGGGCAAAGGCATAACTAGAACC
>JBFLGC010000004.1:0-85515 GCA_041859945.1 Tetragenococcus sp. | reverse complement strand
AAATCGAACAGCCCGAAGATATTCGAAAACTTTATGATTTTCTCTTAAAAGGTGAAATTCCCAAATCAAAAGAACCAGATGGTCAATTATTTAGAAATGGCTTTGTCCGGATTGGAAATGATAATGCTACCGTACACCAACCAAAACGTTTAGAAAATTCTTTTCTGCCAGACATTAATGCATGGGTCGATTTTGTCAATAAAAAAGATCTTCATCCTATTTATAAAGCAGCTATTGCGCACTATTATTTTGAATATATCCATCCTTTTTATGACGGCAATGGACGCTTAGGTCGATACATCTTTTGCAGTTATATTGGCAAAAAATTAGATCCTTACACAGCGGTCAGCTTTTCACATGAAATCAATAGTAAAAAAGAAAATTATTACAAGGCTTTTCAAGAAGCGAATGATAAGAAAAATTATGGGGAAGTGACCTTCTTTGTAATGGAAGTTTTAAATTATTTAGTTTCCGGACAAAAGGAGGTCATCCAACGATTAAAAACATCCAAAGCTTTACTAGACTATATCAGTGAAATGCTGGCTAATAGTGATTTTAATGCAGAAAACAAAGCCCTTCTTTTTTATCTTTCTCAAAGTTGGTTATTTAGTGACATTGAAAGAGGTATGGAAGATCGCGTATTGCAAGAGCTGATGAAAAATCAATCTTCCTTAGAAACATCCAAATCAAAAACGAAAAAGTTACTAGATGGACTTGAAAAAGAGGCTTATATCACCACTACTAAAGGACGTCCGATTATTCGCGAATTGACTCCTAAATTTTTTGAAAAAATAAATGTAGACATCTAAAAACGAGGAGGTTCTTTCAAGAGTCTCCTCGTTCCTTTTTAAAAATCAAACTTTCTTTTGATGATTTATTTTTTGATAGATAGCCACGCTCAACACAAAAGTAAGTCCAATGTAGATTAGCAGAATTAATCCATAGTTACTATAGAAAGATCCGGCCATGATTTGTTGATTGCTTAAAAAAGTAAGCATACTTTCTACGCTAAAATTATTAATGGGGAAAAGATAGAGGAGACTATTGGCAAAACCTTCTTTTATCAAATAAGTGACGACTTTGGGCAAAAGAAACAGCCCCATAGAAATAATCAAAACCGCAAATGAAGATTTCATCAAGGCAGAGATAAGAAGCGTGACCGCAATGACTGATAAGAGTCCTGCCAGATAAAAAACCAACAGTACAGCCCAGACCATTACATTGTCCATTCTTACTGGAAATGAAAACAAATGGAAAGAAAAATTGGTCTGTATCGCCGCATCCCAACCCGAAACTCCATAATTATAAATCAAAAAGATTCCAAACGTGACAGCTTCTAAAATTAGAAAAATAGATGAACTAAGTAAAATAGCAGCCACGATTTTTGAAACAGTTAATTTATTTCTACCATATTTTGTAGTCAGTAGTAGTTGATTGATATTCTTTTGAGTGTCATTGGCAAATACGAGCGAACTAATGATGATCCCAATAATAGTACTTAACAAAAAGACATAACCAGCTACTTTAAACAAATCCGCCCAGGGAATATAATTTCCAATCTTTAATGGTTCTTTAAAAGATGGAAATCCTACCTCTTTTAATGTTTTTAAGTGGATCTGATCCATAGACACTTTGCTCTTATTTTTCATAGCATCTTCTATTTTCAAATAAATGTCTTCATCAGATGGAAAAAAAGCATCCGCAATATTTGAGGAATATAAATCAAACGGTCGAGTAGCTACCGGCTCCTCTTGATAACGCTTTACAAAGTCAGTTAAGATCTCCTCTACTTTGGGGTCATCAAAATTTCCCGCGCTTTGCTTAGAGATCGTCCAATACAGATCGGAAGCTCCTTTTCTGGCATTATTATTTTCGACCAAGCTTAGTTGCGAATAATGAAGGCAAGCAAAAAAGATCCCTAATATTGCAACTATGGTCACTATAGCCCCTCCTAAAAAGGACCAATTTTGGGTAATTTTCTTTATTTCAAATTTAACGATCGTCTTCATGGTCTTCCTCCTCTCTAAAATAATACAAATAAAGGTCTTCCAATATTGGTTCCACCTGAATAGCTGATTCCATTGGTAATACGTCCGAAACGATCCTTAAAACAGCGTGATCTTCTACATGCCTTTCGTTACAAACGATATAGTTTACTTCAAATTCTGGAACCCTTTTTAAAGGAACTTGGCATTCCCAGACCTTGTCTTTTATCAGTTGAAGCAATTCACTTGAACTTCCACTAGTTACTAATTGACCTTTTTTCAAAATTAAAATCTGATCAGCAATATATTCCACATCCGATACAATATGAGTAGATAAAATCACAATCTTATCTTCTGAAAAAGAACTAATCAAATTTCTAAAGCGAATGCGTTCTTTAGGGTCCAGTCCCACGGTTGGTTCATCCAAAATCAACACTTTAGGATCATTGATCAAGACTTGAGCAATCCCCAAACGTTGCTTCATACCACCAGAAAACTTTTTGATTTTATGATCTCTATCGTTTTCCAAACCAACCATAGTTAATAATTTTGTCGCCTTTTTAGTAGCTGTCTTTTTATCCAATCCTTTGAGTGTGGCCATATAAAGCATAAAATTCCGAGCAGTAAAATTTCCATAATAAGTAAAATCTTGCGGTAAATACCCTAAATTGTCTAAAAAATGATGGCGATCTTTTATAATATCTTGACCAGTATATTCAATCTTTCCTTCTTCTGGGATGATCAATGTACTGATGATCCGCATCAACGTCGTCTTCCCAGCGCCGTTAGCACCAAGTAAGCCATAAATTCCTGGCTTAAAATCATAGCTAATGTTCTGTGGTACATCTTTTTGCTTATATCTCTTAGTTACACCATTCACGCTTAACTGCATAATAAAAGCTCCCTTCATCGTCTTTTAATTATATGTATTTTGATTATTCAAGTAAATTACTTCATCTGTCGTAATAATTATAACACTATTACTTCAACAGATGAAGTAATAAAAGAAATTTCAGACTTTAGTCGTAGAAATACACTATAAAAAACAGAATCAGTAGAGGTTTTTATTCAAATCGGATTTGGGTCTATTAAAGATAAATTCGAGTGTCTATAAACGTAGGCTTTTCTTGGAAATTGGTAATATAGACAACAAAAAAACAGAGACTCTTATGAGAATCTCCGCATTTACTTTATTCTGGTTGTTTGCCAATATAAGCCAGTAGTCCGCCATCGACATATAAGATATGGCCATTGACAAAATTGGACGCCTCTGAGGCTAGAAAGACGGCGGGTCCCGCTAAATCTTCGGTTTTGCCCCAACGTCCAGCTGGCGTCCGATTGACGATGAACTCATCAAAAGGATGTCGACTACCATCTGCTTGTCTTTGGCGCAAGGGATCCGTTTGCGGGGTTTCGATATAACCCGGACCGATCGCATTACATTGGATATTTTCGGTACCAAATTCGGCACAAATATTTTTGGTCAACATCTTGAGTCCCCCCTTAGCTGAAGCATAGGCGGAAACATCTTCACGACCCAGCTCACTCATCATCGAACAAATATTGATGATCTTCCCGTGGCCTTTTTGGATCATACTTGGCAACACTGCTTTAGCCACAATAAAAGGACCGGTCAGATCGACATCGACGACTTGACGAAAATCAGTCACAGGCATCTCTAACATGGGTACCCGCTTGATGATACCAGCATTATTGACCAAGATATCGATCACACCGACTTCTTTTTCAATAGTCTGAACTATTTTTTTCACAGCCATTTCATCGGTCACATCGCAAACATAACCGTGTGCTTTTATCCCGATTTTTCGATAACTTTTTTTCCCACGTTGCAGCGATTTTTCATTAGAGGTATTAAAGACTATCGTTGCTCCTGCTTCATATAAGCCTTTAGCGATTTCAAAACCGATGCCATGACCCGCACCGGTCACCCAAGCCACTTTGCCTACCAAACTAAAATCTTTCATTGAGAATGTCATAATAAACCGCCCTTCCTATATTTCCTATTTAGAAATTTAATTTTCTATTTGGAAATTATAAACTTATTATAGCGTATTTATTCGTATTTTCAAAGTAGAAAGTTTCTAAAATCACATACCTTCTTTTCATATAAATAACAAGGACCAAAATCTTGCGACTTTGGTCCTTGTTGATTCAAACTTTTTATTCTGGTTGTTTACCGATGTAAGCTAAGATCCCACCGTCAACGTAAACTACATGTCCGTTGACAAAATTCGAAGCATCTGATGCTAAGAAAACAGCTGGACCTTGCAAGTCATCAGTCGTGCCCCAACGAGCTGCTGGCGTTTTTGAAACGATGAATTGATCAAATGGATGACGACTACCATCTGCTTGTTTTTCACGCAATGGCGCTGTTTGTGGTGTGGCGATATAACCAGGGCCAATGCCATTACATTGGATATTGGCTTCTCCATATTCAGAACAGATGTTACGTGTCAACATCTTTAAACCGCCCTTAGCAGCAGCGTAAGCAGAAACAGTTTCCCGGCCTAATTCACTCATCATCGAACAAATGTTGATGATCTTACCATGGCCTTTTTCGATCATTTGTGGAATGACTGCTTTTGAAACGATGAATGGGCCATTCAAGTCGATATCAATGACTTGACGAAAATCAGCCGCGCTCATTTCAAGCATTGGGATGCGTTTGATGATGCCGGCATTATTGACTAAGATGTCGATCGTACCAACTTCTTCTTTGACTTTCGCTACAAAAGCTTGCACAGCATCTTCATCGGTCACGTCACAAACATAACCGTGAGCATCGATTCCTTCTTCTTTATAAGCTTGTAAGCCTTTATCCACTAATTCTTGTTTGATATCGTTAAAAACGATCGTTGCGCCAGCTTTGGCATAAGCCGAAGCGATCGCAAAGCCGATGCCGTAAGAAGCGCCGGTCACTAAGGCAACTTTGCCTTTTAAACTAAATTGATCCATTGAAAATGACATAATAAAATCTCCTTTATTTTTTGATTATTTTAAATCAGCCGTATTGACTTGATCCATATCATCATAAGTGATATTTTCGCCGCACATTGCCCAAATGAAGGAATAGTTCGCCGTTCCCACACCAGTATGGATCGACCAGCTTGGTGAAATGACCGCTTGTTCGTTAGCTACGACCAAATTCTTCGTTTCATCTGGTTTACCCATCAAATGGAAGACTCTCGTGTCATCTTGTGGGAAATCAAAGTAAACATAGGCTTCCATCCGGCGTTCATGGGTATGGCAAGGCATAGTATTCCAAGCACTACCTGGTTCCAAGATCGTATAACCCATTTGTAATTGACAGCTTTCGCAAATATTTGGATGAATGTATTGATGGATCTTACGTTCATTCATATTGACGCCTTCACCTGTCACACGTGGTGTGATTTGGTCGATGCTGATCTTCACATTAGGATATTTCTTATGAGCTGGTGTCGAGCTGATGTAAAATTTAGCTGGATTTTTAGGATCATCTGAAGTGAAGACGACGTGTTTGGTTTCTTTACCAATGTAGTAACCATCTTGTTTCTTCATTGGATCTTTTTTGCCATCGATTTCGATGACGCCAGGTCCACCGATATTGATGACGCCTAATTCACGACGTTCTAGGAAATAATCAACACCTAATTCTTTACTTAAAACAACTTCGAGTGGTTTGTCAGTTGGCACGATTCCTCCAAAAATCATTCGGTCATTGTGCGTGTAAGTCAGATTGATTTCCCCAGGCACAAAGATTTTTTCTACTAAGAATTCTTTACGTAGTTGTTCCGTATCATAATGACGGATATCTTCAGGGCTGTGTGTGTAACGAGTTTCCATGTTTTGCATGATTGAATCTCTCCTTATCGAATTATTTTACCAGAGCCACTTGCTAAAAAGCTTGCGACTTCTGCGGTACTAAATTGATTGCAGTCGCCTTTTATCGTATGTTTCAAAGCGGCTGCGGCCGTGCCAAAGTCGATGATTTCTTGGGGCGTTTGTTTGGCTAAAATACCATGCAAGACACCGCCAGAAAGCGCATCGCCCGCGCCCACTCGATCGACGATAGTATCGATGTCATGGGTCTTTGATGAATAAATTTTCTGCTCTGCCACTGACCAGATCGTACCGGTCAAACGGTTGGCAGATGCTGAAATCACTGCGCGCGTGGTCGAATAGAAGTAGCTGATATTCGGGTAGCGGCGCGACATTTCTTGATAATAATAAGTTAGACCATCCTCTGAGCCCGTGTATTTAGGCACATCCATAAAATAGAAGGCGTCTAATTCACCTGCCGAGCAATAATCGACATAAGGTAAGAGCTCTTGCATGGTCGCTTTGGCTTCTTGGTGGGACCATAATTTGGCTCGGTAATTGATGTCCAGACTGACTTTACAACCGGCCTTTTTAGCTGCTCGAACCAAAGTAACGGTCATTTCCCGCCATTTCGGTGTCAAGGCTGGTGTGATACCGGAAATATGAAAAATGTCGACATCCTTGAATAAATCAGCCAAATTCCAAGCTAAATCAGTCATCTGGGAAAAGCTTGAGTAAGCACGATCGTAAGTCACAGTTGCTGCTCGCTCACCAACGCCACTTTCCACATAGTAAGTTCCCAAACGTTCACCACCAAAAAGTAAGTCTTGGGTATGGACTCCATAACGTTGCAAGTGCTTTTTGACGGCTTCACCCAAAGCATTATCAGGGACCCGACTAGCAAAAGTAACGTCATGACCAAAGTTGGCTAAGGAAATCGCCACATTGGCTTCCCCTCCGCCGTAATGCACATCAAGCTTACGACTTTGCGCTAATTTTTCACCTGCGTCTGTCGAAAAGCGGAGCATGATCTCCCCCAGAGTAACGACTTTTCCCATAGATTACCCCTTTATTTCATTGAACTTGGCAACATACTGTTTGGCAACTTCAGTGACTTTATCAAAATCACCTGTCGCAGCAGGGGCCAATAAATTACCACCGACACCGACCGCAACGACGCCAGCTTTGAACCAATCGGCCATATTGTCTAAACTTACGCCACCTGTCGGCATGATGTTAAGATAAGGTAACGGACCTTTGACCGCTTTGACAATACTTGGCCCAAAGGCACTACCTGGGAACAACTTGACGATATCGACACCACTTTTAAGCGCCGTCTTCATTTCTGTGATCGTCATACAACCTGGCAAGTAAGGGATTTGGTACAAATTGCAGATTTCAGCGGTTTCTTGATCAAAGCAAGGGCTCACGATAAATTGGGCACCTGCGATAATCGCCATTCTAGCCGTGATCGCATCTAAGACTGTTCCGGCACCGACCAGCACTTTGTCATTGTCCCGGTAGCTTTCGGACAATTCCGCGATGACTTCGTCTGCATGAGGAACCGTAAAAGTCAATTCGATTCCGGTCATTCCGCCTTTGATCACGGCATGACTTGCTTGTAATGCTTCTTCCTTTGAATCACCACGAACGACCGCGATGACTCCTGCCTCTTGAAGCCGATTTAAAATTTCTACTCGTTTCAAAAGGGATCACCTCTTTTCTTATTTGGAAATATTATTTTATTAATAGGAAATCACACTTCTATTATACGAAATTTTAAAAAAAATGCAATGGTTTTCTTTTTAAAGGAAAATTTATTTTGCAAACTTTGCTTCGATTTCTTCTTTCGTCTTAATGATTGCTTGTATCATCTTTTCTTGTTGAATAGGGTCGACTCGATATTTGGGCATGCTGATACTAAACGCTCCTAGGATTTTGTCTTCTTTGACGATCGCCGCTCCAACACAGAAAATATCTTTTTCCACTTCTTCATCGTCAAAAGCGACCCGTCGTACTTTGATATCTTGCAATTCTTTTTTTATTTTTAAAGGATTGGTGATCGTTTCTTCCGTATAAGGAACAAGTTCAACTGTTTCCAAATAATGATCGACTGCCGATTCAGGCAATTCAGCTAATACCGCTTTACCCATCGCCGAATTATATAGCGGACGGGTAATACCGATCTTTGAAGACATCAAGATCGTTTGATTTTTTGGTTCTAATTTATTGACATACAGGATCTCATCGTCTGCTAAAATCCCCAAATGAATGGTTTCGTCGATTCCTTCCTGTAATTTTTCCAAAAACGGTTGGGTAATTTCGACGAGATCCAATTGCTCGATGTTTTGATTGGCATAGCGGATCAATTTCAAGCCCAGACGATAGCGCTTGTCTTCCAGCCGGCTCACGTAACCGATCCTTACCAAGGTATCCAATATTTTTAAAGTAGTCGAAGCCGTCATCCCAGTTCCTTGCACGATTTCTTGTAAGGTGCTATTCGGATCATTCGATAGAAAATCCAAAATGTTTGCCGCCTTGATCAAGACTGTTCCATAAGGCTTATGATTTTCCATATAAAACACCTCTTTTCTATATAAGAAATTTTAACGTGCTTTTAGAGAAAATGCAAGCGGAATATTTTTTTAATAATAACATTGCAAGCAGCGTCACGAAATTTTTAATTGTAAGCCACATTATTCAGGATCCTTGGCTATTCAATACAGACTCGCCTGCCGAACCTGTACTAGATTCTTTATTTCACAGCGAAAAATATATTCTGAACAAAAACGTCCCACGATCACATCTTAATGATCGTGGGACGTTTTTGATTTATAACATTTTTTCTGCAAGAGTAGTATTTTTAACTAAATTAGTACTGTTGAGATAAATGATTCCCATGAATAATATAGGAAGTATCGTCATCCCAAATTGGGGCTTGATGACCATAGTAACTAAGGTCAAGCCTAATAAAACAACATTTAGTAAGCTGACATACCATTTGCGCAAGGAAAAATAAAAACTTGTCTTCAAGATATCTTTCGCCTGAAATTCTGGATTTCTGACCTGGAAATAATCACAGTGGATCATTAATGCCAGGCCCAAAACTGCAAGCAAGACAAAAAATGGGAGGATCCATTTGCCATTTGGCATTTTCATAAAGAATAAAATATCCACCACTGAGATCACGATCACCAGCCAAGCGATGCCGCCATATAATAGACCTGGTTTCCAAAATTGTTTATACAGTTGGAAGAAGCTCTTGACTGGATCGATGTCTTTTTCTTCTTTTAGTTTATCGATCCAAGCAAGTATAACGATCAGAGCGGGTCCTACTGGCAACAAAGACAAGGCAAACAACCAGATATTTCGTGGATCGATGGCCGTTGTCAAGGCTACGATGCAAAACGGTAAGTTCACTATCGCAAAACAAAGATTGGCCGCCAGTAACAAATAGGCCCAATGGAAGATCTTCATAAAGATATTATTGTCAAATGTTTGTTTCTTGAACATCTGGATTTCCTCTTTTCTATCCTTTCACCCCAGTTGAAGCGATCCCTTCGACAAAGTATTTCTGCATGCTTAAGAACAAGACACCCACTGGAATGATGGAGACTACTGACGCGGCCATGATCAAAGCATATTCCGCATCATACAAACCAACGAACATCTTTAAGCCCAATTGGATGGTCTTGTTTTCCGTCGAGGATAAGTAAATGAAAGGCCCCATATAATCGTTCCAAGTATTGACAAAAGTGATGATCGTCAAACTAGCCAAAGCCGGTTTGGTCAAAGGCAAGATGATGCGGCGATAAATGCCCCATTCAGATAATCCATCGATCCGCGCACTTTCACACAAGGAATCCGGGATACTACTATAATATTGTTTCAATAAGAAGACCCCAAACGCATTGAAGGCTTGCAATAAAACCAATGACAATAATTTGTCCGTCAAGCCCAGTTGACGCATCATGATAAATTGGGGGATCATGTAGGATTGCCAAGGCACGGCGATCGTTCCGATATAAGCTAGAAACAAGGTGTCGCGGCCTTTAAATTGCATCTTTGAAAAGCCATACGCCGCAAAACTACAGGTCAACAGTTGGATCAAAGTGATGACCACACTCAAAAATGCGGTATTTTTAAAGAACGTCAACAGTGGGATCCGTTCCCAAATGACCGAATAGTTTTCTGGATGCCAAGTCTTCGGGATCCATTGGATAGGTACGGTATAAACATCGTTGTTACTCTTAAAGGATGCCGAGATCATCCAGAAAAAAGGCATCAGGGTCAGTAGTGCCAAGACGATCAAGAGCAAAATCAGAAGAACGCGGCCGACTGTCAATGGTTCTTTAGCTGCTTTGGTTTTTTTTACTTTTTTGGTTGATTTTGTCGCTTCCATAGTTCTCCTCCTTAAGTTCTTTCTTGGACTTGATTCCACTTGAATTGGATGATAGTGATGACTAAGACGATGACAAACAAGACCATGGCGATCGCCGAAGCATAGCCAAAGTTGAATTTGACAAAGGCTTCATTATACACTTCATAGACCAACACATTCGTGGCTCGTCCGGGTCCGCCTTCAGTCATGACCTGGACTAAGTCAAACACTTTGAAACAATTGATGACTAACATGATCGTGACAAAGAACGTCGTTGGACGCAAAGATGGTAACGTAACATTCCAAAACTGGCGCCATTTGTTGGCCCCATCGATTTCTGCGGCTTCATACATTTCTTGGTTGATACTTTGCAGACCCGCTAAATAAAGGATCATATAATAGCCCATATTACGCCAAACACTGACAATGATGATCGCCGTCAGGGCCCAATCTGAACTAGACGTCCAGCCGGGTGGATTTTCGATAAATAGTTTCAAAAATTGATTGATCGGTCCCATGGTCGGGTGAAAGAGCATATTCCAAACCACAGCGATCGCCACCAAAGAGGTGACATATGGGAAGAAAAAGGCCGTCCGGAAGAATTTGACGCCACGGATCTTTTGGTTCAGTAAAATCGCTAAGCCTAAAGAACAGATCAAGGTCAACGGCACCACGCCCACGGTATAAAACACGGTATTTTTAAGCGAGATCCAAAAAGTGTCATCGCCGATCATTTTGCTAAAGTTTTTCAAACCGACAAATTCTGGTGTCCCAAATGAATCCCACTTCATAAAGGCTAAAACGAGTGAAAAGACAACAGGTATCAACGTAAACAAGAAAAAGCCGATAAAGTTGGGCGCGACAAACGACCAAGCTGTCAGCGTGTTCTTTCTACGTAACTTGTGGGCTTTTTTTGATGAGTTTTCCATATTTGATGCTAAAAAAGTCAATGAAACAAACTTTTTTAACTTCCCCCTTTCCTGAAGATCTTCAAAAGATGTCCGTCAGCAGATCTTGTTTTTCCTTGTGAGACCTGCTTGACGGTCATTTTTTAAAGACTTTGGTAAAGATTATTCGATTTCTTGTTTGACCCGTTTTTCCATATTAGCGATCCCTTCTTCAGGTGTTTCATCGCCAACCAGGATCAATTCATGTTCTTCTTGCAAGATTTTATCGATAGCTGGACCATTTTCATCCACTGGGAATTCGATGGCGATCTTATCTGGATTAAAAGCTTTTTGTGATACTTCATCTGTAGGCATGCCATCTAAGCCAAAGTAAATTTCATTGATTTCATCATTACGGAAAGATGGCACAACACCTGTCTCAGCTAATAATTTCGCGCCTTCTTCACCAGAAGCAAAATCCAAGAATTTTTGCGCTAATTCTTGATTTTTTGAACTCTTGTTGATAGCAAATGCCGTTGGTGAACCAAATGTTTGGATCGGTTGACCTTTTTCTTTTTGTGGAATTTCAGAAATGGCCCAGTCTACATCGGTTTTGCCATCTGCTTTACTGTTCAAAACACCAGCCATGTACCAGCTGCCCATATACATCATCGCAGCTTTTGAATTTTCAAATTGAGAGGCATAAGTGACTTGAGTCGATTTAGCCGTCCCGTAATCCATTTGTGATTTGGCATCTTGCATACGTAATACACGATCATAATCATCTTTTAAGAAGCCATAATCAGGATCGATCAAATTTTTGTCATTTTGTGCAGCCGATAAAGCTTGTGTGGTTGACCGCCAAGTATGTTGATAAGCACCATAAACTTGGTTATCTGGATCTGATAATTTTTCAGCGATTTCTTCGTATTCATCCCAAGTCAAGTTATCTGGATAAGCGATACCAGCATCATCAAACATTTTCTTATTGTAATAAAGGACCCAGAAGTCAGTACGATAAGGTTGGGCATACGTTTTGCCATCAACATCATACATGTCATAAGAATCTTGTGCCGGTGCTGTGTCGATATCGCCTAAGTGATCGGTCAAATCTAACAATTGATCACGTAAAGCATAGTTTGAATACGACAATAAATTTTTCATGGTCAAAATATCGGTCGTATCACCAGAAGATAACATGGTCGTAAGCTTCGTATCGTAGTCATCAGCGGCGATATCGATCGGTTTGATCGTCACATCTGGATTTTCTTTTTCAAATGCAGTGAACAATTTTTCAAATTCAGGGGTTGTATCATAGTTCCAAGTCGTCACTGTCAACGTTGTTTTTCCTGAATCGCTACCACTATCACTGCCGCTATCAGCAGTATCTCCTGAGCCTCCGCAAGCTGCTAAGAGTGCTACGCTTCCTAAAAGTGCGGCAGATGTCATACCTTTTTTCCAAAACTTCATTTTCCTTACCTCCAAAATTTATATTTTTTTACCAAACACTATACCAACTCTTAGTCAGTCTAGTGAGTGCTTCTAGATAATAATAATCGCCCCAACTCATGCATTCATTGACACCTTTGTCAGAATTCTTGTCATAAACACCTTCTGTTAGGATCCCGTTTGATTCGGGATGATCTGCAGTCGTATAATTTGCGGCCAAAGCTTGTAACATAACAAGAGCCACTTGTTCATATTCGTCATGTTTTGTATCTGATAGTGGCAATTGCTTGGATAATTCGAGCAGTCCACAAGCGGCAATCGCAGCTGAAGAACTATCACGCTCCTGGCCACTGCCATCATTAAAGACGAGATCCCAGTAACAGATCTTATCTTTCGGTAATTGGCTGATAAAATAGTCGGCCACATGTTTGGCCGTTTCTAAGAAAGAATAGTCGCCAGTATGCAGATAGCTTAGAGTAAACCCATAGATGCCCCAAGCCTGGCCACGAGCCCAACAAGAATCATCGGCGTAACCTTGTTGCGTCTTACCTCCGATTGCCTGACCCGTTTTTACATCAAAATAATAAGTATGAAAAGTCGTGTAATTGTCGCGCACAATATATTTTTGTGTTTGTTTCGCATGAGCATAAGCAGCTCTTTGGTAACGGTCATCGCCTGTTTGGCGAGCGGAAAAGTACAAGAGTGGTAAATTCATCAAACAGTCAATGATCATCCGACCACTTTCATTTGGGTCATTTAAATTTCCCCAAGCTTGAATGATTTGAGCTTTTTCTGAATAACGTTCCATTAATAGATCAGCCGCTTTGATGGCCAATTTTTTGGAAGACTCACGACCATTCACTTGATAATCAGCAACAGCTGATAAAGTATATAAAAAACCGATATCATGAGTTTCCAAGCCGATCCGTTTTTCTAGACGTTCGGTAAAAGAAGCCATTTGTTTATCGATCACCGCATCAAAATCGGTAGATCCTGTTACTTCTTTAGCCAAATATAACATGCCGATCCAAAAACTTGCGGTCCAATCGACATTATCTTCTGGTTGATACACTAAATCAGTACTTGCTGCCGGGATCACTGCTTCCTTAAATGTCTTTAAATTTCCCCGTACCTTACTAACGGCAAAATCCAGTGCTTTTGGCAGCCATTCTAAATTTTCCATTTTTCCTCCTTATCCGATCGCAACTTGCCACGAACGGTCGTTTTGTTTTATAAGAACGGACGATGCAGAGGCAATGATTTCTGGTTTGTCAAATGTTTCATCAGGTAAGATCCCCGAAACAAGCGAAATCAAGCAATGCTGTCCAGCTTCTAACTTGGTTGAAAGATACGGTAAGATCGTCAGCGGATACAGCAAATTGGTATTGGGTTCGGTCCTTATGATATCAGCTTTTTCAAAGCCTTGGATGGCTGTGATCGTTGACGTCCCAATAGATGATGATGCCCTAGCTACTAAATCTACGGCATTAGGCATTTCGCCTTCTAATGGGACGGAAAAACCGCCGTCATTGGCTAGCAAAACACTGTCTGAATCGATCTCATGGATCCGTATATGACCATTTTCAAGTGGGACGATCGTAGTCTTGATCGCAACGTCTGCCCATGGTTGCCAATAATGAATGACCCGATCCGCTTTTATCTCAAAGTTTTCATCGAGGCCTTTGCTGCGAAAGAAATGGTCTTCTTTGCTCAAAGCTAAGGTGCTGTCATAGGCGCCTTCATAGTACCAATAATCACTTTTCGGAACACTATAGCCAAACTTCGTCGAATAAACGAATTTACTATATTTAGCATGAGCGTGACTTTGAAAATTGATAAATTGACCAGCCGGGAAAGCTTGTAAATGGCGCCGATCTTTGTTGTATTGGAAAAAGTTACGGGCTTCTGGCACGGCTAACTGATCAGCTTTTATTTCAAGTGGTTCTGCTTTTGCTTGCCAGTAAGGATGATTCTCAGGCACAGCTAATACTAAGAAGCTTTTCAAAGCCCAATAAGGCGAACCCGGTCCGTTATACCCTTCTGCAAAAACTAGATTTTCATAATGATAGCCCACTGTTAAAAGTCCGTCCGTCGAAAAAATAGCTTGGTCGAACCAATTTTTTAAATGCCGACTGATGATGCCTTTGATTTGTCCCCAAGGTAAAGCTTCGACGTCGGCAAATACCAACGCACTAAAAAATGACACTTGGGCAAAACGATAGGTCAAACTACGGCCAAAGGGAAGAGCCTCGCCATCCGCATCAAACCAGTATTTAAAGGTTTGTGCAAATTCGGTCGCCCGCTCTTTGATCACAGCGACTCGTTCCGGATCGTCTTTTTCCATAAAATGCGCATAGATCAAACTGTAATAATGGATGGCAAAAGACACATAATAGTCGACCTGTGTGTCAGGTCCATCAGAATACCAACCATTTTTCTTATAAAAAGAAAAGACAGCGGTAAAATCTTCATCGATTTGTTTGCTTGAATAGGCACGGCCACATTTTTTCATGGCGACATTGACTAAGATCCGGAAAAAATGCCAATTATTATTGGGGACTGTATGATCATTGACCGAAATCAACCAAGTATAGAGCTGATCTTGTTGGCTGACAGTCAAATGCTCCCACGTTTTTTCTTTGTTTAATAGAAGAAAAGTAGCCAAAGCAGCCATTTCAACGATCAGCTGATCATTGTCAGTAATATCGCCCCAGTAATCCTCATTCTCAGGATCCGTTCCCGCGCTAACCCCGTCTAAATAAGTTTCTAACAACGGATCTTCGTGAGTGGTGAAATAAGCTCCCAATCCCCATAATGGGCGTAAAAAGGCTTCTATTTGGCGGGTCGATTCTGAATAGACCGTTCCGTGGGTCCCCAGATCCAAACGACCAACCCGGCCTGTTGCAAAAAAAGGGCGCAAAGGGTCGATGACTGTCATCAATTCTTCTGCTAATTCTTGTTTTGATTCAAATCGATTCATTTGTCTTCCTCCTTTTCAATAACGATTGCTTTGATAAAACCATAATATTCTCCATAAACAGTGACCATATCGCCAACTTTAAAAGCAGTATCTTGTTGATTAAATATTTGATAGTCGCTTGAACCACTATGTAAAATGAAACGATCGCCATTTTGCAAGGAATCTTTCTTGCTATCCGTCTGAGTGATCTGACCACTTAATTGCACAAACTCATTTAAAGGCACATCGCCCGTTTGAAATTCTACTTCTGTATATACTTTCGCTTTTTCTTTGATTTCGGTTTCAACAGTTGTCGTAAAATCTTGCTCTTTTGCTTGTGTTTCCTCCGATGAGCTACAAGCCGTTCCAGTCAGCAAAATACAGAACAAAATGATCAGCAAAACGATCTTTTTCGGTTTCATAGTAAAGCTCCTTTGCGAAAACCGCTTACTTTTACTAAAGTTTAACTTTTTTTATTGTTTTTTCCTAAAATTCAACGTATTATAGTAGTAATAAAAGGAAAACTGCTACACAGAAAGGAGGTTTTCTCTTGCCTACTATTACTGACATTGCCAAAGAAGCCGGCGTATCGATATCGACCGTCTCACGTGTGCTGAATTATGATCCTACCCTTTCTGTTACCGATGAAACGAAACGAAAAATTTTTGAAGTAGCCGAAAAAATGAATTATACCAAATACAAGACCAAACACAAAATCAAAGAGAACCAAAAAATCATGAACCAAGCTCCTGACCGCGCGATCGGCCTCATCACCTGGCGCTCTTACGCAGAAGAGTTAGAAGACATCTATTATATGTCGATCCGCTTGGGCGCTGAAAGAAAAGCAGTCGAATTAGGTTATTCTGTCGTTAATTTTTCACAGATCGATGAAGTGAAAATGCAACAAGTCGACGGGATCTTAGCTATCGGAAAATTTACCGCCGAGAAAATCGAACAGCTAAAAAACGTTACCCAAAATCTCTGTGTGATCGGCACTAATTTTCCACTGAATGACTATGATTGTGTCAATACGGACTTTACCCAAGCCACCGAGATCGCCCTTTCCTACTTACTCGATCTAGGTCATACAAAAATCGCCTATATCGGAGCCGAAGAAAGTAAAAATTTGTATGGCTTCAGACCTTATCGAACACCCACTACGATCGTTTATTATGACATGATGCATTATTTTGGCTTATTTGATGAAGACTACTTTATCGTCGAAAATGATAGTCAACTTGATGTCAAGACTAGCGAACGCTTGACCAAAAACGCCTTAAAAAAATGGGCCAACAAATTGCCGACAGCTATTTTAGCGGCGAACGATTCCTTTGCGATCGGCATCATGCACACCTTAGCCGAAAACGGCATTCGTGTGCCTGATGACATCAGCATCATGGGCATCAACGATTTATCGATTGCCCAATACTTGACGCCTGCTTTGACGACCGTCCACGCCTATACCGAAGAAATGGGCGAAACCGGCGTCAATATGCTCCACGAACGGTTTTTATCTGCCGGTATTGCCCGTCGCGTCTTTCTAGCCACAGACCTAGTAGAACGCGGTTCAACCGCGGTTCCCAAAAAATAAGTAACCTCGTTCTCCGTTTTACTTTTAACAAAGGTTTTGGCGACCAAACCATTTATTAGTCTAAGTCCAATTCTTTGTACCAGTCCTTTCCTAATCGTCCTACGTCTCTGCTTACGCATTCTTGGAGAAGGGCTATCAAAGGCATTCGCTTTTCCAATTCGGGTACCTTTCACGTCATCAAAGGCACTCGATTTTTGATTTCTGGTGCCTTTCATCTTCTTAGGGGTTATTCCCCGCCATAAGCTTTCTGTTCACGCGTTTTTCCTACTAATAAAACTGATACACCTAGCTCTGAACGACATCTAAAATATATACTTCCTTAATAGTTAAAAAAGCAACCGTCCTCGAAGTATGCGATTCTGAGGACGGTTTTGTATAGGCCAAAATAAACAGCACTTTCACTTCGCCTAAAAGGTGTCCTTTTTTCTTTGCGATTGGGAGATCTTCATGCCAGCAAGCTCGGCTGGTTGCAATAAAAAGGCACTTCTCATAAATCTTGAGAAGTGCTCTTTTTAAATTTTATAAATGGATATGCACGGTGAGGATCGCCTCTTGTTTACAAGTATAGCTGGCTTGGATCAAATAAGCCTGACAAGCTTCCCCATCATGGCCTTTATAGGACACTTTTTCGACGATCAATTGTTCGGTTTCAAAAGACAGTTCGCAAGTACCGATTTTGACAGACTTGTCTTTTATTACGACCGAATCCATCGTAACGAAGCTTTCCACTACTTGGTTATCTGCTTGCGTAAATTCAAAATGATCGATCAATATCAGTGCACGTTCATTTGGGTCTAGGCTCAATTGGCGTTTTACTGACTGTGCTGCCGGATAAGCTTCACTCAAGTCTAGCGAGAAATTGGCTCCATCAAATGACGCCTTTTTAGCTGCCACAGCGCCGGGCTTTTGATACTCGCCGTTTATGATAGGTAGCGAGTGTCCCATGGCATTTGTCACCAAATAATTATAACGAAAATCATCATTGAAATAATCGCGCGTATATTCTCCACTACCAAGATCTGTCAAATACAAGTGTTTAGTCGAACCAAAAATAAAATGTCCCAGATCGATATGATTGTGACTTTCGTCATTACGTCCGCCTTTGGCAGCAAAAACGAGATCTTTTTCAGGTGAACGTAAGACCGCCCATTGTGCATCTTCAAAATAATGAACGGCATCCGTTTTCGGGGTCAATATTTCTTTGGTCCAAGTCAAATTCCGATAGACATGGGCAAAACGATAGCAATGATCAAATTCCAGTGAGTTGGCTTTTTTTACTTCAGGAACCGGAACAGCAAAAGTCTCATGCACAAATGTCAGCAGACCACTGGGCAATTCGCCTGTTTGATAATCAGAAAAAGGTAAAAAGTTCGCATCGATCGTCATCGCATAGTAAGGAAAAGCTGCGATTTTTTTAACTTTCGGAATTTCCAAGTAAGTCTGATCACCCAATGTCTCCGCTAATTTTTGCGCATAATAAATATAATAACCAAAACCATAGGCCCAATAAGCAACCCCTTCGACACAAGCACCATCTTCGCCAAAACCGCGCAAATAACTTTGAAAACTCTTATCTAAGCGCTTGACGATCTGTAACTGCCGTGAGACATTTTTAGGTAACATAGCTAAAGCAGTCATACCGATAGATCCGGCAATCACCGCACTCCAGTTGTTTTCCTTAGTTTCCCAAGCCCATTCATTTTCTTCTAGCGGCGTAAAGATCCGCTCATCGATCTCGGTAAAGATGCGCTTTTGAACAAGCGGATCAAGTTCACTACCCATCAACTCTAAAATTTCTGACAAAGCTTGGCCTGTTTCGGCGGCAAATAAGTCGATACAGCGACTGCTTGCTTGAGTAAACGTTTGGTTTTTGATCGGTAAATGAGCAGGAAGTGCCCACGTATACTCATTGCAGATCTCCCAAATCACTTGCTCTAACTGCTTTTTGACCTTCGTTTCTTCTCTAAGCAAAAAATCCAGAGCTAACACGACGAGTTGGCGGCGCCGTTCAAAATAACAATTTTCAAAAGGCAACCGTTCCCCAATGGACAAGTAATTTCGATAACCGGACAAGGGTAAAACGGGAATTTGTGGATCCTTCAAGTACTGGTCACTGGCTTTTTTTATTTCTTGGATCAATGAATCATTCACTGACATGATTTTCCTCTCCTTTACAATTTTTTCTTTATTATAGCAAACTAATGAATTTTTTAGTAAAAATAATAAAAATTTAGCAGTTTTTGAGCCTTCTTTTGTTCTAAAAAATTACCTATCGTGCCATTTAAAATCTCTTTTTTATACATTCAGTTCTGTGATTGTTGCTTCCACCACGGCACCTTTTTCCCAGGTGATTTCCACGCTTTTATGGCCTTTGATCCGCAATCCTTTGACATGTCCGTTGGCAAATGCTTTTGGTAAGGTCGGCAGCAACTTGACTTGACCGTTGCGATCTTGCACAAAGAGATTGGCAATACCGGCAATAGCACCAAAATTCCCATCGATTTGAAAAGGCGGATGCTTGCTCCAAAGGTTGGGATAAGAAGCCTTTGTGATACCGGTCAGGAGATGTTCATAGGCCATCTTACCATCGCCAAGTACGGCAAACAAGTTGATCAACCAAGCATTGCTCCAGCCCGTATGACCACTCCCACTTTCGATCCGCAACTCCAAACTTTTTTTGGCGGCTGTTTGGTAACCTTCACCGTACAATTCACCTGGATAAAGGCCGTATAAATGAGAAACATGGCGGTGTCCTGGTTCAACTTCAGGATATTCTTCTTGCCATTCCAAAATCTGACCATGACTACCGATTTTGATTGTTGGTAAATGATTGCTTATGTGACAAACTTTTTCTAAAAGCTCATCCTTGATCTTTAATTTTTGACAGATCTCTACAAAAAAGTGGAAATTTTCTTTGATCAAACAGAGGTCCATTGTCACCGATTTATCCACACTCACGATGTTTCCTGCAGTATCATAAAATTTATTTTCTGGCGAGCTAGAGGGGATGGAGTGATACAGTTCGTCTACTTCGACTAAATAATCGGTCAAAAACAAAGTGGCTTGGCGTAAGTTCGGATAAACGACTTCACGCAAATAATCCAGATCATTTATATATTCATAGTGGCGATACAAATCGGCCGTCATCCAAACTGCTGCCAGTGGCCACATTGCCCAAGAGACGGCACCATCTGAAGCTTTTTTTGTTCCTTTGGGATAGCCGACAGGATTGGTCGAAAGCCACTTGTCGACATTGTGATGACAACACGAACCCCGAGCCCCATAATAATCTTGAGCGGTTTGTTGGCCACAAGCAATGACTTTTTCGACAAACTGGCTATAGGGCTCGAAACATTCAGAAAGCCCAGCGATATCCGCTCCCCAATAGTTCATCTCAGCATTGATATTGGTCGTCCAATTACTGGACCAAGGAGCGCGTCTTTGCCAACTCCAAATTCCTTGCAGATTCGCTGGTAGACTGCCTTTGCGTGAGGAAGAGATCAACAGATAACGACTGTATTGAAAGTACAAGGCCACAAGCGCTGGATCTTCTTTTCCTTCTTTCATGTGAGCCATTCGCTTATCGATCGGTAAATCAATAGTCGGCCCCAGATCCAGTTCGACGGTATCAAATAGCCGTTTATAGTCTTTGATATGGGCCTTCTTAGCTGTTTCAAAATCCTTGCTTACCTGATCAGCCTTTCTATGAAAAATAAAACTAAATTCGTGGGCATCTTTGATTTCAAGCTGATTTTCATGCGCGATGACTTCCCCATCGCTAGCTATTATTTCTAGGCTATACTCAAAATGTCCGCCTCTGGTACCTTGAACGATTGCATCAGGTAGATCCACATAATTGGGTTCCATATGTTCAGGAGCTTGAATACTCAAAAATAAGCAATCATTTTCCGTAAAGCTTTCTGAAAGCCAATCACAATCAAAAGAAAGTCCCACTGAAAAAAGCGAATCTGTTTTAGTCCATTTGCCAAAGAGCGCCTTTTCAGGATAGCTCGCAAAATACTCCCTGTGACAGTTTCCATTATCCACAGTGACCACAGCTTGATCCAGCGACAAGCTCCGTTTATAGCTAGCTTCTGTTGTTGTGCTATCTTCTGTCTCGATGATCAAATTACCAATCGGAAGATAGCTTTCGTTATATTCGCCTAGCATGTTATTGGCAATGATTCGCTCTGCTTCGTGATTTTTGCCAGCCAAAATCAAGGCACGTACTTCATCTAAAGCACAATGTGCTTGCGGATTGCGCTTTTCTCGAGGATATCCCGACCAAAGCGCTTCATCATTTAAACCGATGATCTCTTTTTTTAACCCCCCATGGATCATGCCACCCAAAAAACCATTGCCGATCGGTAATGTTTCTTCCCATTCATGAGCCGGTTTATCAAAATATAATTCCATCTTTATTTCCTTTCTTGATCGTTCTTAAGACAGCTGGTAGATAATATTTTTCAACAGCCAACCAATTAGGATGTGTCCCAGAACCATTTTTCCCCGGCATACCCAACTCATCCAATTTATCAAAAGAATAGTTCTGACGCATGACTTGTTTTCGGGTATCTAATTCAGAATCATCATACAAATTGGTCAAAAAAACGTCATATTTTCTAACAGCCTGCAGTTCCATTTGATGCAAGGCTTCTTGTATTTTAAAATCGCGCGCCGCTAGTTTATGCACCGCCACATAGAGGATCGGTACATTGGGCCATTTTGCTTGCATAGCTTGGATCACCTGCTCCATGGCACTAGCAATGGTCGATGTCGCCCCTTTTACTGCAGGAATTTCACCGATCTTTATGTCGGGATGACTTTCTAAATATTCAGCATCATTCGTACCCCCATCAAAAATGATCAAATCAGGTGCCAATCGTGGAGCTGTCTTTACTTGTTCAATTATTTTGCCACCCATCACTGGACATTCAAAAAAGGCTGCCCCATTTTTTGCAAAGGTCTGATGTGAGACGCCTAATCGATCGGCTACTTCATCTACAAAACCGCGTGCATACACGTGTCCCTTAACAATACTATCACCAAAGGAATAAATTATTTTTTCCATGTGGAAACGCCCCTATCATTTGTCTTAAAATCAGTGTAGCACAGGAAAAAAACTTTTTAAATAACAAGAGGCCCCCGATCTGGGATCTCAAAAAATCAAATTTTAGTTTCAAATAATAGATCAGCATAGTATAAAGCCCAATCTTGGTCATTTGCCAAAGGGTCATAGAATTTTCCTAAGGTCTCATTTATTTTAAAAGGATACAAATAAGCACAAGAAGCGCTTCCGTCCCTGCCGATCAAACTCAAACTAGCGCGGATCGATCGTTGCGCTTTTGCAAGGTAGTCTTTTTCACCTGTGATTTGATAATACTGCAAGTAAGCATATCCTGTTAAGCTACTCCAATAATGCGGAAAAGTATCTCCTAAAACTTTGCGCTTGCCAAACCAATACCCATCCCAATGGCGGATCGCTACTTGGTTCAGATGGTGATCAGGCTGGAAGCCATTGAATAATTCTAAGACAGCCAGATGCTTTTTAGCTTCATTTAAATACTCTTGTTTTTCAGTAATCATATAAGCTTCTAGCAACACCGACACTGCTGGGGCCACGATCGATTGTTCATAATTGACTTCATGGGCTGGATAATCCAAACCGACTGAAGCCAAGGTATCCGCGTGCTGCTCGATTTTTTCTAACCAAAATTGAGCAGTCGTTTTACCTTTGACGTCCTGGATTACTGGTAGCCACCGGGAAAAATGCCAGCCGATCGGATAAAAATGGGTGCCACCTTCTTGATAAAACTTCCTAAACGCTTTATCCATATACTCGACGTATTTATTTTCTTGCGTCAATTTATAGACTTCATAAAAATAGTTGATCAACCAAGGGTAATTATAGAGCCTAAAATAAAAGCGATGACCATAATCGTTGAATACTTCCCCTATTTTAGGATTGAACAATTCCCTTAACACATAGGCGTCATATGCTTGCCATTGTTCATAGAGCTTTTCATCCTTGTGTTTTTGTAAATAGCGGGCAATGATCACCCCCATGCCCACTCGTTCGCGACCAGCATTATAGTCATTATACTGATCATAATATTGGTGGCCTTCTTCATTATCATAACTCAAAAAGCTCCCATTTAGTTCTGGGACTTCTGATGCTTGGTGCTGCTGGTGATCAGCAATAAAGTGGACCCGTTTATCAAGCAATTCCGTTAATTTGGGATAGACTAGAAAACAAAAATGCGAATGATAGTTGCCATAGTTCACTTCCACACGCTGCTCACCTAGATCAAAACCAGACAATGAAAAAGCCGTTGCCTTTAAAGCAATCATCTGTCCATTTGCTTGGAGGCTTAACGAATCGAAAGCGAGGGTCTCAGAGACCCACAACTTTCCTTGGACCTGCTGTTCACCAAGTGTGACAAAATGATCCAGATCGATTTGTAGTTGATTGGGATAACTTTGGCGGATCTTTTCAAAATCAAGCTTGTCTTTGACCCAATGCAGCTCCCAAATAAGCTGCTTTGTTTCACCCGGCGCTAAAATCATAGGCGCCAAATGTAGATAAAAGACCCCGCGATCATTACTGAGTTGCTCCTGATCGCGGAGCACGCTATAGGCTGCTAAAGAGCCCTCTTTTAGGATCAATCCTAGATGAGGTGCTACTCCTCCCATCCTTAGTCCTAACACATAACTACTATTTTCACCACACCAAATATGCGTATGGCACCGCTTAGTCAGCGAAGTTTTGGCATTGACATACTCATCAGGAAAAGGGATTTCGATCTTGATATCTTTGATACCCGTATAGATCGGTACCTCAGTCGGATTGGTAAAGGCATAGGTCTCTTGCAAAAATCCACCTTTGATCTGTCGTCTTACTTCAATAGCTAGCTTTAATCCCGTCACCACCTTGCCCCAATGACAACCTGCCTTGACCCAATTCATATGAGTTGGGTCCTCTGGGTGTAGCAAGCTTACTAGACAATCGTTTTGCGTTTCAAACTTAAAATAGTCAGACATTCTCTTCTCCTTTAGCAGTAAATTGATGGGATCAGCGCCGCTTTTCTCACATTTGAACGACCTTTTTGGTGGATCTCCAAAAGATTCGTTGCACTTAACTGTCTATTTTCGATCATTTCTTGATAAGGCTGGCTACAGACATCTAAGAACCCGAATTGATAATTTTCACCGTCAAAACGCCCTAAACAAGGCTGATCATATAAAGCAAAATAGTGCGCACCAATGAAATTGGGATGTTCGTTGGCTTTAGCCAAATAGTGATCAAATGCCTGGGCACGCTCTTTTTGAGTCTGACAACCCTTGATGCCGGTCGCAGTCAGCCCTTTATCGAGCCCACCAAAGTGAAATTCACCGATCATGACGGGTTTGCCTGTGATTTGGGCCACTTGTTCGATTTTATCAGTCGGATCCTCTTGGTAACAGTTGATACTAAAGACATCGAAATAGTCGCATCCTGCTGCCATCGCTTCGTTAGCTAGATAGGCATAGCGCATACCTAGATTCAAGTGATTTGAATCTAGGGCTCGGATCGCTTGAGCGGGCACTTTGACATATTGCCGGATCATTTCACGACTAAAGTCTTGTAGATCTTGGATAGCCACCAACGATAGGTGTTCCGTCGTATGAGTATGTTCGATCACGTCCTTGATCGAATCACCCGAAAGATACCAAGCAGCACAAAAATCCTTTATATTTTCATATTTCTTTTCTAAAGAATGGATCAAGGCTTGCTTTGTATAACTATTTTCGGTCATTTTTAACAGTTCAGTGGCCAGGTCGATCTCATATTCAAAGGCCCATTGTGGTTCGTTCCGCATAAAATAGCCGATGAAGAAAGAATCATCGACCAAGGGAACGATCGCTTTGGCATATTCTTTGGCACGCCTTTCATAGGTAGGCGCAAAAACATCCGGAAAATCACGAAATATTTTCACGTCAGTGTCTGGATAGCCACTATTTCCTAGACTACTTAGAACGACCACGTATGGAAAGTGTTGGTCATGGACAAAGCTTAGATCCGACCAAGCACCAATCGTATTGACTCCCCATTCTTTTAAGTAGCCTGCAATCAACTTTTGCCAGTTTTCATACCAAGTCGCACCAAAAGTTTCCTTTAAGTTACGTTTTACATAGTCGATCCGCGCATGTTTTTGATCTTCTGGTGGCACCAAAGCTTTGATTGGCTCAATATTACACTCCATCGATGGCCCCACGCAGTCCATCCCTACCGAACAAAAATCTTGTCCATTAGGATCTAGTAAAAACCATCGACCCGCTCTTTTTTCAAGATGAAAAAAGCCTGTTTGATAGGTTATTTCCTGATTATCTGGCATCTTTTCAACTCTTTGTGTCAATTGCTCTTTCAAAGCTCCTTTATCAAAAACCTTACCAGTCCAGGCTTTTTTTGACCACTGTCCCAAGTGATCAATCAAGCATTGGGGATCATGGATCACGCCTTTGGTTATTTGTTCAGACAAAGAAACGGAAATTTTTTCGATTCTACGCTTTTCATGACAAGGACGCGAACTGATCACAAGCGATTTGACAGCTGCTTTTTCTATTGGCAAGCCGTTAACCATCATCCGTAAACGACCATCCGTACGCGGGGGGAACAATTGTTGACTGTCTAAATAAGACAAAGCGATAGGCACGGTCACTTCTGTCTCCGGCAAGGTATCAAAGGAGATCCTCAGGTCCTGACCGCTATTTGCCACAAAACGGACATCTAACGTCAAAGTGAATGGTGTCGTATTTTTCAAACGGATCTGAAGTTCTTCATAGCAAGCCAACGAATCCATTTCTCTTAACTCCCATTGACTACCTGAGGGCGATAACAGCCAGTTTTCTTTGGTTTCTAGTAATTTTTCCATACCTTGTTTCCTTTCTCATTTCGCTTGTTTTTTGACTTCGGCCTTGACACACTCTTGGTAAAAATAATGAACGATCAAAAGCACGGCCCCCGGTGCTACAAACAAAAGTAAGGCCCCGATATAATGGCAAAAATAAAGGACCAGAAATATCTCGGCTGTCATGAATAAAACAAAGAGCGGATGATTGACCAGTAGCAAACCACCAAGTTTCCAATAGTCAATCAACTTTTCTTTGCGGTCACTCGTATAAGCTAAGATAAAGGCAAATAAAAGTGTCACTAGCACCAATAAAAAAGCCGGGATCAATTTGCCCACAAAGCCAAAACGCCCGTAATACCAATAAGCGGCATATAAAATAAAACTGATCAAAACATAGCCGATTCCATGTTGCATCGCAGCTTTATAGTTCTTTTTATAGGCTATTTTATACACTTGAAAAAGAGCAGGCTCGGTTTCATCAAAAAATTTACGCACACAACTAAAAGCCGCTACCGTTCCTGGTGCAAATAGAAATGGAATCAACAGCCAACCAGTGACAACCAAAGTCCCCATTTCATCGATCGTCTCTGCCATCAAAAAATTCATGCCTAAAAAAACGTAGACGATATTGCCGATGATCCAAAAGAAACTAGCGCGTAAAACACGCCAGACCCATGTCCCTATAAAATTCGCTTGTTTCCCAAAGTTCATGATTCTACTCCTTCTAATCGCATCTTGCGACGATACTTTTGTGGTGTCGTCCCATATTGTTTCTTGAATAAATTGATGAAATATTGTGCCTTATGATAGCCGACCAGATTTCCGATATCACTAACTAAAAGATTCGAGTGTTCTAACAAATCAGCGGCCGCTTCTAAGCGGATCTGACTGATAAATTCAGTAACTGTTATCCCTGTAGCTGTCTTGAATAGTCGCGAGATCGTGACTGGATGCATATAAACTTGTTCACTTAAGACATCTAAGGTAATGTCTTCTGGGTAGTGTTCCCTAATATATGTGATGATCTTCACCATCGCCAAACGCGTTGCTTCATCATTCGTTGCTTCTAATAAATCATTTTCTGGGGCGGTTTCTGAACTACTTTCTAAGGGAAGCTCAGTTTTTCGTAAGTCATCTTGCCAAGAAGCTTTGACACGATCGATCACAGGTAATAAGTCATTCTTTGTGATCGGTTTTAATAAATAGTCGATCGTCCCGTAATGTATGGCTTTTTGTGCATAAGAAAAATCGCTATATCCCGACAAAATGATGATTTTAGTCGTTAAACCTTCTTTATAGACCATTTCAGCCAAATCCAGTCCTGAAAACTCGGGCATACGAATGTCTGTGATCATAAGCTCTGGTTTCTCTGCTAACAAATACTCTCTGGCAGCACTACTCGAACTAGTGGTTTGGACCGTTTCAAAGCCGAGACTTTTCCAAGAAACGACATATTTTAAGTATTCCACGATATGCTGTTCATCATCCACGATCAGTACCTTCATCTGCTTTCCTCTCCTTGCATTTGAAAACTTACTTTCAAGCCACCTAGACGTTGACTTTCCTCGATTCGTAAAGCTGATTGAGAGCCATAATAATTGATCAAGCGATGATTGACATTCCAAAGACCGACGCTTTCTTCGCCTTTATGATGTTGCTGGTTAATCTTTTTCGTCAATTGGATCATGGCTTTTTCACTCAAGCCTTTCCCATCATCTTCTACACTGACTTCATAGCCCAAACTTGCTGGCTGAATAGTGAGAAAGATCTGATGGGCGCCTTCTTTTTCTTCAATACCATGATGGACGGCATTTTCTAGTAGCGGCTGGATCAAAAGCGGTAAGATCATTTCATCAAGATATTCTTCAGCGACATGGATCTCATAGTGGATCGATTTGCGCATCGCCATAATAGATAAATAGGAGCGTGCAAAAGCGATTTCTTCTTCTAAAGCAGCCAGATCCTTAGACCTTGTCCGATACTGATAGTATTCTGCCAAATGACTTGCCATGGCCCGAATAGCTGGCGGATCTTCTGCCACTGAAATGATGTAGAACAAACTATTATACAAAAAATGCGGATTGATCTGTGCTTGTAATTGTTTGCGTTCCGCCGTGTCGCGTCTCTGATACTCACTGTTTAAAGAAAGCAACAGCCGATCGATACCCGTGACCATTTGATTGAACTGATCGAATACATAGCGAAATTCATTATTTGATTTCGTGTCGATTCGCGTCGAAAGATCCCCATTTTCTACTTTCTTAAATTTTCGGACTAAGACATCTAATTGCGATAAAATATCTTTGTAGAAAAGATACATGATGATCATACCTAATAGCAAGATCAAAAAAGTAGCGAAAAATGTCAAGCCGTTGAGCCATGTCACTGGCCCCATAAACGTTCCCAGATCAAAATAACTGATGACCTGGATACGGTTGTTATCGAGATATCGAGTCAAAACTTTAAAACGTTGATCGTAAAGTTTGATTTCGGCATTTTGATCTAATTGCGCTATTTTTTCTACTACCGCTTTATCTGTTTTGTTTGCTTCAAATAAAGTTGCTCCATCCGGCATCCGGATAACGGCATGCGAGTCTTCAAGATTTGTGGCACTCGTTTTGATTTCCCGTAAATAACTATCTTTCATTTGCACGATGACCCAATAATCAGGGAGTGCCTCATCTATCGCCACATAAGGATAAGAAGTTGAGAAATAGAGGACCTCGTCATGATTGCCCCAGTTGCGCCTTTTCGTCTGCAACTCTTTGAACCAAGGATCGGTTTTGATAGATTCCGCCGATTTGGTCGTGATGGTCAAATCCTCTTTGGGCCAATAAACATAGACAGCTTCGATCCCGATCGAATTATACTGGATCTGTTTGATGCGTTCGCGAATTGCCTTTAACGTCTGGACATATTCATAGTCATCCAGAGAATCCGCAGCTATTTTATTCTGAAAAAAGCGAACAGTATCATCGGTCAAGACCGAAGTTGCCAATAATTCGATCTCCTTACTCTTTTCAGCTAAGTTATTGCTAGCATAAACCAATTGATTTTCCGCTGATTGTGTATAACTATGACTAAGCGCTTGCGTGGTAAAGCGGTACAAAATAATGATCGATAAAAGAATGACTACTAAAAAAACAGCGAAAATATATAAAAAATTCTTCGTTTTTTTCATGAGTCATTCTCCCTATACTTATTTATTTATGAACGTGAGCCCTTGCTCGGTAAAATTCACTTCATCTGCAGGCTGTAAGATCCATCGTGTGCCTTCCTTTTTTAAAGGATAAACGACATAACCTGATTCAAAGTAGCCCTCATCGCCACCCCAACGATCCCCAAAATAAAGACATTGATCGTAGGCTTTTAAAATAAAAGCGGGTTGGCTTCCAAAAGTGGTCGCATCCCCGATTTCAGTGAGCGCTGACCACTTGCCTGCCATTTCTTTTGCTACTGCATATTTACCCTGATTTGGCGTCCAACCCGTACAAAATGAAGATAACATGACATATTCATTATTCACCTTGAACACTGCCGGAGCTTCTCGATATTCCCCTTGCCACAAACGTTGGACCAAACAGTCGATATTCAAATAATCCTCACTTAGCCGATACACATGCATATCGGCATTATCACGAGCAGCCGCAATAAAATAAGCTGTTTGATCATCATCGACAAAAAGCGTGCAATCGCGTGACATATAGCCATAAGGATTGAAATGTCCGTGATAAGTGAAATCGCCATCTGGTGTTGAACAGGTCGCAATGGCGCAAGCAGCATCACGATAATCTTGACCGTTTTCAAAATGGATCCACAATACAAATTGTTGCGTTTTTTCATTGTAGATGACTTTTGGTCGTTCTAAATTGACTTTATGACCAGACTCATTAAGTAATTGACACCTCGTCCGCACCCGGATCTGAGCCGTCTTGGAATCAGTCGTTAAAATATGATTACGAAACTCCCATTCCACTAAATCTTTGGAACGATAACAAGAAACATAATAATTTGCGCGGCGATCTTCACCGTACCAATAGTAATAGTCGGCCGTTTTTAAGATCCATCCACCATGCGCATGGATTGCTCGACCTTCTGTATCATACCAAAGTTCGCCATTTTGGCGTAGCGTCTCTCTCATAAACATTTTGACTCCTTTTTTTGTTTTCATTATATCATTGAAAACAAGGAAAGGTGGAAGAGATTTTCCACCTTAGCTTGTTTCCTGTTATTTGTTGACACCTTGATACCATTCATTGACTTCCTCGGTGATTTGATCTCCACCTTGACTTTTCCATTTACTTACAAAGTCATCAAAGGCACTGATGTCTTGTTTACCATAGATAATATTGGTATACGTTTCTTTTTCCATCGTTTGTAATTGTTCCCAGTTTTTTTGCATCGTTTCAGTAGGAGCCCCATTAAATAAGGTAGGCAATTGTTCTTCACGATGTTCATAAGCAAGGGCATTGCCTGTTTCTTGAGCCGAATTCGTTTCAAGACCAGCCGCAGCTTTTAATTCTAGCCCTGTTTCTGGTTCTTTCTTTTCCACCACGATGTCATAAGAAGCTTTCATAGTATCGATTTGTGGCGTATTTTTTGTTAACAAAGCTTTTCCTGTAGAAAATGGATCATCTATCGGCGTATTGAATAATTTAGAATCAAAAACTACCTTGTCGTCTACAATATCATAATCTAAACCTTGAATATAACCATATTTGAATTCTTCATCACCAAAAGCAACCCCATACAGCCAGTCATAATAGTCGAAGAAAGCTTCCATATCATTGAAGTCTGCATTGAACATTAGATACCCATCATTTGTTGCGGCATTTTGATAAGAAGGATCTCCATTATCTTGACGTAAAGTCGGATAAGCCTTGATGACCGCATCTGGATTATTGACGACCAAATCATTAACCGAGCCGATCGCCCAAGCACGCCCCATAAAGATCCCGGCTTTGCCTTCTGTGAACTCATTCATAGCATCCCAAGCACCCGTTGAGGCCGCTTCTTTAAATAAGTAACCGGCTTTATGCCATTCAGCCATTTTTTCTAGAGTCGTGCGGTTACCTTCATCGATCGAGCCATATTGTAAGTTGCCATCTTCATCTTCTTGCCAAGTTCCTGGGAACATTTTTCCTGAATTTGCGGAAAAGAGCATGACTGGATCCGCGACCCAACCTGTGTTATAAATATCTGAACCAGCGTAAGTAAAACCATACGTATCTGCTTTACCATTGCCATCCGGGTCTTCTTCAGTGAAAGCTTTAATCACTTTTTCAAATTCATCCATAGTCGTTGGTGCATCTAACCCTAATTTATCTAACCAGTCTTGCCGAATGATCATCACCTGACCATTATCTAGCGCCGGTGCATTGGCGACCCCATAGGTTTTGCCATCTTCTGTCACTGGATAGAAACTCTCTGGATAATTATCATAGATTTCTTTGATCCGATCAGGCATATATTTTTCAATATCATCATCGATGGCTTTCACACGCCCAGATTCGATCATATCAGCAGCCATTTGCGTATCATAAACAGGGAAGACATCCGGTAGATCTTCTGAACCAGTTAAGGCTAAACGTAATTTAGTCGTGTAATTCCCTGCATCGCCACCTAATAATGTCGTTTCGATTTTTATGCCTTTTTTATCTTCGCCAAGACGTGTCATTGGATTGTTATTTATATCGTCGCCTTTATCATATTTACCAGCATTTTCATCTAATTGTTTAGCAGTCGTGATCGTGATATCGGACCATTTTCCTGATGAATCTTTTTCTGCTGCTGACGTACTTTCGGTCGTCTTATCATTGCCCCCACATGCCGCTAGCATCACAGCCGAACACAAAAGTACCGATACCAAAGCTTGCTTTCTTTTCATCAATTTTTCCTCCTAGAATTTTTATTCTTTCACTGCACCCATGACGATCCCTTTTACAAAATATTTTTGTAAAAATGGATAAACCATAAGTATTGGTAAAGCGCCAATAAAAACTTGTGCTGCTTTGATCGTCCGTTGTGACATTTGTTCAGCTGAAGTTGGATCCAGCGCCAAATCTTGAGTATTATTTTGAACGACGATCACTTGTAAGAATGAGGCCAATGGATAATTCTTCGTGTCTGACATATACAAGATCCCAGTGAACCAATCATTCCAATTACCTACCATAATAAACAAAGCGACGGTGGCTAAGCCAGGCAATGATAGTGGTAAATAGATCTTCCGAAAAACGGTAAAGAAACTGGCGCCATCGATCAAGGCCGCTTCCTCTAAAGCCTTAGGGATCGATTTGAAAAAGTTCATGATCAAGATCATATTGTAACAACTAAAAGCTCCTGGGAAAATATAGACCCAAAAACTATTTTTCAAGCCTAGGCTAGTATTGACGATGTAGGAAGGAATCAACCCACCGCCAAATAACATCGTGAAAACGAGTAACCACATGATCGTATTTCTGCCCCGAAAGTCTTTAGATAAGGCATAACCCGCTGTGGTGATCACAAACATACTAAAAACCGTCCCAATGACTGTCCGCGCTACTGAGATACCGATCGAGCGAACAAAATTAGCATTTTGGAAGGTTTTTACGTAAGCTTGCGCGGTGAAATCAATCGGCCAAAAAGTAACCAATCCCCCATTGGCAGCCGCTTTGCTACTTAACGAAAGCGCAAATAAGTTGATCAGAGGAAGAACACAGAGCAAAGCAAGTAAACTAAGAAATATGATATTGATCACAGAAAAAACTTTGTAACTTTTCGATTGATGATACATCTGGCTCCCTCCTTTCTAAAAGATGCGGTATCCGGCTACTTTATAGGCGATTTTATATGAGATGACCGTTAAAACCAGACCTATCCCTGACTTGAAGAGGCCGACAGCCGTCCCGAAACTATATTGTCCATTTAGTAGCGATTGCCGATATACATAAGTATCGATGATATCACCAGTGCTATAGGTAAGCGGCGAATATAAGTTGAATACTTGGTCAAAGCCAGCATTCAAGACATTTCCTAAACTTAAAGTCGCCATGACAATGATCATTGGTAACATGCCAGGTAAAGTCACGTGCAACGTTTGCTGGAAGCGATTGGCACCATCCATTTCAGCAGCTTCGTATAAATTCGGATCGATATTTGCGATCGCCGCTAAATAAACGATCATGCCAAAACCAAAGCCTTTCCACAAATCAGACACGATCACGATTTGGCGAAACATACTAGCTTCACCTAAGAAGAAAATCGGTGTGATCCCGATTTTTTCAAGAAAAACATTGACGATCCCATCTAGGCCTAAAATATCTTTCAACATTCCAGCAACAGTGACCCATGACAAAAAGTGCGGTAAATAAACGAGGGTTTGAATACCTTTTTTGATACCTGCTTGTCGTACTTCATTCAATAGTAGTGCTGTGATAACTGGTACAATAAGTCCTAAAACGATTTTCCACACAGCGATGATCACTGTGTTGATAATAGCTTGATAAGATTCTGGAAATTCAAAAATACGGCGGAAATTTTCTAACCCAACAAATTCTGAACCAAAAATACCTAACCATGGTTTATAATTTTGAAAAGCCATCAAAAGACCACCCATGGGCGCATAATTAAAGAGTGCCACGCAAATAAGCGCCGGAAGCAATAAAACATATAAGGGCCAATTGCGTTTGAATTCCTGCTTCCAACCCCTTTTCTTCTTTTTAGACTGTTTGTTTGTCGCCTTGGTTATTGTTGCTGTATCCATTTTCATTCCTCCTTCATTTGCTATTATAGTGAAAGCGAAATCATAATGAAATGACACTATTTTAATTGGATAGCCACAAATTTAGCGCTTTCATATGAAAGCAATTGCTTCACAAAAATAAAAAACACTCATTTATTATCTAAGTTCCTTCTTTCGTAGCAATGGTCTCTTAATCGTCATACATTCCTACTTACGTGTCTATGGTGTCTTTCACGGGTCATCAAAGGCACTTCCTTTTTCATTTCTGGTGCCTTTCATCTTTTTGAAGTATTTCCCGCCATAAGTTTTCCGCTCAAGTGTTTTTCCGCACTAATAAGACTGATTGGCCGAGCTTTAAACGACACCAAAAAGATATACTTCCTTAGTAGCTGAAAAAAGTCGAGAACAAAACTTCAGTTCTCGACTTTTAACAATTTGCTTGTTAATCCACACCATGATCGATTCTGATCTTACCACCTGTCCACACTTTTTTGGCGGTCCAAGCTTCATCTGGATCTTTCCAAAAGGAAGCTGTCTCAGGCAAACCAAGTGGTAAAAAAACAGCTGAACAAAGATACAGACTCCCAGTACTGATATAGCCTTCCGCAAGTTCGGGTTGATTTCCATAAACACCAGCAGTCAGCCAACCTTTTTGATCAAAATTTTGCGATGCGTCCATCGTTTTAGTAATGACAGCAGACAAGCCACAGCGTACTTGGGCTGGACTGATCTCTATCGCTAAGCGATTTTGTAAAGTAGCTTGCGCCAAAGCTTGAAAAGCCCCAAAGCGATAGGTGATCGAGCGTCCGATGATTGGGAAACTCCCGTCTGGCGCGATCATTCGCTCTTGGATTGCTGCAAAACGTGTGAAGCGCGGAATCATTTTGTCGCGATAGTGACGGATCTCTTCATTTTTTTCGTAAAAAAGATCGATTAAATCGATCGCCATCGGTTGGATCACGTAGCTATTGTAATAATCAAAATTAAAGTGGGGGCCATCGCCATAAATGCCATCGCCAAAATACCAGTCATCTAACAAGCGTAAGGCATAAATCACGCGTAACAGATCATAATCAGGATCACCTAACACATAGAGGGCTGCTTCGACCATGGCCGAAAAAAGATTCCAGTTCATATTTGGTGGAATGGTGGCCCGTGTTTGTTTCAAAGCGAGACAAACCTGTTTTTTTATATTCTCTGGCAACTTATCCGCCAATTGATGTGGCGCCCGAATGATTCCATGGGACAAAAAGGCCGCATCTACTAAAGGTTGACCTGTTTCACTAAAATTCATGTAATCTTTCGAATTCGGATCCGTAGCATGGTCAAGGCCTCGACGCACCATTTGACGGTATTTTTCTTGCAAAGCGCGCTCTTCATCCGCTTGGACCGTTTCCAATTCCAACCAGGGAGAAATCCCAGTAACAGTCCGCCCAAAAGCCTCTAACATCGCAAATTTTTGTCGTTCTGGATGAAAGTCAGTGGGTAATTTTTCGCGTAATTCTTCTTTACTTAATGCTTCTAATACCGGATAAACGATTTTATCCATCGTTTGTAGCCAATCTTGTCGGTTCATTTTTCTACTCCTTTAACATTTTTATTTCCTTTATTTTCGCGCAATCAGATTCATTTGTCCAGTTTTCGTCAAGAAGAGCCAGTCAAATTCTCTAATCTAAAAATCAATTATTTCTTTTGACAACCAATCAATGAAAATTTAGCTTTATTACCTATCTACTCTACACCAAATAACCGAATATGGTGCAAGCACTCCGTTTCTTTCATCCCATTTTTCATATACTCTTTTCACTAGATAAAAGTGCCAGGAGATTGATAGACCAGTCTTTGATCGACGCTCAAAAAATACTCCTTAATAGTAAAAAAAAGTGCTCCTTAAGTAGAGAAGGAACACTTTTAAAAACGAATTTTTTTCTACCAGCCACCCGAGGCACCGCCGCCACCAGACGATCCACCCCCAAAAGAGCCACCGCCAAAGCCACCAGAACTAGAATCGGAATGACCACTATAACTAGATTCTGAATAGGTGTGCGTCAAAACGCGTCCATTACGATTATAGAGAACTTCCCCCACTAAGACGTTGCCACCGACACGTTTGCCATTAGGATGGCGTTGTAGGATTTTGCCTAAATCGCGGGCTCGTAAGATATGGCGATAGCTTTGCCAAATGACCGTTCCATAAACAGCTAACTTATACAGGTCCAACTGCTCGATTGCTCGATTTGCCGCTTGTGAATCGTCCTCTTTTTCTTCGATTGCCACTAATTTCTGATGATCTTTTTCAAAAAGACGACGTGATTTCAAAATGCTCGAGAGATACCACACAAAAAAGAGTGTTAGTAAAACAATGATCACAACAGGAATCGCGTAAAGAAAAGGTAATAGCGCTAATTTACCTTCGTAGTCAGCAATAGCTGCATCTTGTTGCGGTGTTTTAGTATTGATATAAGGTTCGATCAGCGCTAGCGTATATTCGACGCCAGTACTGTAATCTTCGTCTTGATAGGCATCGATCACGTCCTCGTCGTCTAAGATATCTTGGCTAGTCGCATCGGTTAAAGAGCTCTCTAAGCCATACCCTACTTCAAGTCGCGTCTCTTGTTCGTCAATAGACATCAAATACAAGACGCCATTATCTTCTTCGCTATTGCCGATTCCCAATGTGTTAAAAATCGCCGTCGCATAACTTTCAATGCTTTCTCCGTCAGGCAATTCGGGGATCGTCACTACCATAAGTTGAGTGCCGTTAGCAGTATCGTTCATCTGCCGATTCAGTTCCCAGACCTGCTCTTTCACATCATCTGATAGAATATGGGCATTATCTGATACAAAAATATTGTTCCGATTGATTTGGATCGTACCAACGTCATCGATATCAATCTCATAGGTATCTTTGCTAGAATCAAATTCCTCATAATATTCTTCTTGACTTTCGATCGTTTCTTCAAAAGAAGGTTGATCTGTTGCTTTTTCGCCATTTTCTATTGCTTCTTTTTCCGCTTCATAATAGGCGATCATCTCGTGATACTCTACGTTTTGATCGGCTTTTCTAGCATTCCATTTAGGCAGTCCGATAGTAAAAAATAGCAAGCCGATAACTAAAAACACGCCGCAAATCATAATTGAAATCGTGTTGACTTTCTTGACCTGTTGATAATAATTTTCAGTTCGTTTAATTTTCGTTGTTTTGGACTTTTTGGCATTTGTCTTATTCATTCCAACACCTACTTACTCGTTGGTGTCAAGATCAAAATCAACTTCTGGCACCTCTTTGGCATCCTCATCGGCTTCAAAGTTATCTTTTCGTTCGAAGTTGAAAAGATTTGCAATGAGATTATTCGGAAAACGTACCAATAACTTGTTGTAGGTGTTGACAGATTTGATATAGCGTCGTCTTTCTGTTGAAATCCGATTTTCGGTACCTTCTAATTGGGTCATCAAAGTTTTGACATTCTCATTTGAGCCTAATTCCGGATAACTTTCGCGAATCACATTGACCATCGTGGCTAGTTCTCGTGTCAAATCATCATTGGCGGCCACTTTATCTTCAGGTGTACTGGCCTCATTATAAGATTTTCTAGCTTCAGTAATATTGCCAAAAACTTCTTGTTCTTGTTGCATACTTCCTTTGACCGATTCCACTAGATTAGGAATCAAATCAGCTCGTCGTTGCATGACATTTTCAACTTGAGACCAACTCTCATCGACGTCATTTTCAGCAGAGACCAATTTATTATACGTAGTTATCAGCATCCCACCGATCACTAATACAATGATCGCAAGTCCGATCCAAATAGCATTTTTGCTTTTTTTATTCATTTTTTTCACCCTCTCACTATTTATTTTATCATAGAATCAAATTGGAACCAAAGCAGAGAGGCTAGATGTATGTGTCAAGTTTCCTGAGGTAACTATTTAAACTTTATTTCAAAAGAACTCAAACAGGTGTTATTTATTTGAATTTATGATATGTTCTTATACTTATCATTAATTCTCCAGCTATAATTGATAGAGACTGCCGAATAGCACTTGACATGCCTACAAAATGGCTTGCTTTCTTTGTGAGGGCGCCCAGTTATACGAAAGAATAAAAATATTTTGCACCTCTCAAATGACCATTGTAAGCCATTTTTACGACAGGTCAAGTGTACGCTTCGCCTATTCTCGTTGAGGACAACCCGTTACCGAAAGTTTGACTGATTCCTTCATTAGTGCCATAAAAGTGAGTCACAGGTAACCTGGCATTGTATTCAGTTGACTCAAGCCTTTAGAAAGTTGCCCGAGGGGCGAGCTTTTAGCATATCCTGAAGTAATTTTTCCTTTAAGGACGCCCTCGTGAGCTATAAATTTCGGCTTTTTCAACGTGAGACGTTTCATCTTTCCGTATTTTTTTTGATTTTCAATCTCTTCATTAGGTAGTTCATAATACTGATTTAACCAGCCATCTAACTCATTGTTTCTGATACTATCGATGACACGGACCATGGCACTGGCGCCTCTTTCTGTCCAAAGACGCCCTTGGCGTTTCATACGATAAGTCATTTTTCGATGGGTGGTTTCAACGGCGCCTAAACAAGCATGAGAATCATTGAGATGCCGCTGTTTCATCGGCTTTAAAAAGATCCAGTTACGGTCAATATAGCCCGTCAGTAACTCTAATTGCTCCATGCATTTCGCTTCATTGGCATCGACCGAACTTTCTGCCGTATCCAAAACCGCTTGAACTTTCTTGCGATCATAACTATAAATAGCAGCTATCATTTCTGACTGAAGCTCTGGCGCAAAATTCAAGCGTTCCTTGATCTTTCGTTGAACGTGATAAATATCTCGAAAATGTTCATGTTTTTTACAGCCTAAGCAAATCTCCGCAAACACTTCTTCCTCGTATCCAGAACCCCCATCACTATTTGACACCACGATAGTATCTGTTAAATCATACGTAGCCTGCAAATAAAGAATCAATTCTTTTTGAGCCTTTTTTCGTCGCATGCTACTCACAAAGTAGGGCTGGATTAGTTCCGTACGTTTACCAACTTTTTTACTTCCCTCACAAATTTGAAAGCGATGGATCTCCAATTTTTTCTTCTTCTGACCTTTGATCATCACGCCGTCACCTTCAATGTACAAATAAGGGACTTTTTTCTTTTCTATTAAAGCATCATAGCGCATTTCATGGGTCGCTTTAGCTTCAACGATTTCCCCAGTTTTGACCATCAAGGATTGAACCTTTTGATGGCTCATACTCCAGGGAGTCAAGCAATCGATAGCTTTTGAAACATGTCGATACACCATCATAGAGCCTAACTCAGAGACATTGCGCAATACCAACGAACTATAGCGGACCTTGCGACGAATCCCTAGAAATTCATCTAAAGGATAGCTGATTTCTCCAGCTTCATTTTTCATGCGTCTTCGTTGAAAATCAACCTCTCCAAAGAGAAATGTCACTTTTCGTTGGCTTTTCCGATCGATCTTAAATCCCTTTTCTTTCCACTCGACGGATAACTCATCGTCTAATTTGCTAAAAGCAAGCTGCACGCTTTCCTCAATAAGTTTGGAAAAAAAGCCAATCATCGCCTGTTCCCGTTCTAAAAATGTTTCTTTACTCTTTATTTGCTCTACTAATTCTGTTACAATTGATTCCATAAGAAACTGTCTCCTTTGTATAGTACCTGTCGTGAGGTATTGCTATCCTAGGATAACAGTTTCTTTTTTATTAGTCTACCTCCTTACCTCAATAAATTTTACACTAAGAGGCTAGATTTGAAAAGTTGATGCCTTTTAGTTTATGAAAGAAGTCTAGAAAAAATCCCACCTCTCTTTAATAGAGAAGTAGGAACACTTATTAGTCAATATCTTTCAATTCATTTCGCAGTAATTGTTTTTCATAAATTTTTAAGAACGGATAGTAGATTACCATATCCATAATGATCAAAAGTACTGTTAAAGCAGCTGCTTTCCAATCCATGGTCGCAAAGAAGGCTCCAGGTATAGACGGCATATTCCAAGAAACCATGGCAAAAGTTTTAGCCACAAGTCCCGTCGACATGGTTAGATATGTGATAATGGCATTGGCCGTAGGAGCTAGTAAAAAAGGAATAAAAAAAATCGGATTCAACATCAAAGGAACACCGAAAATAATAGGTTCTGAAATGCCAAACAATGAAGGTAGCACGCCTACGCGACCCACGATTTTTAATTGTTTCACTTTAGAAAAAGATAACAACAACGTTAAGCCAAAGACTGCTCCGGCCCCACCAATTACAATGAAATAGACATAGTAAGGCGTAGTAAAAATGTGCGGAATTTCTTGTCCGGCTAGGTGGGCAGAAGCATTGATCGATAAGTTTCCATCACGCAAAGGACCTAAGATTCCGGCAAAAGCTGCATCGTGTAAACCGAAGAACCAGAAGAAATGCACAACGATCGAAATCAAGATCACAGAAGGCAAACTATCTGCTAGCTCAAAGGCTGGTGAAATGACTGTAAAGAACCATTGTGGCAATGTCGTACTCATGTGTTGAAAAATCGTATAAATGACTGAGTACAAACTGATCAAGATCATTCCAGGTATCATTGACGCAAACACTTGTGTCAAACTAGAAGGGACACTGTCAGGTAACTTAATTCGTCCAAAGTCTTTTTGAATCATCAAACGATACAATTCGCTAGTCACAATAGCGATCAACATGGCTGGTAAGATTCCTTTCCCATCGATATAAGTGAAATCTAGGGACTTCACATCAAAGGTCAACTCGACAGGGAAAGTGACCAATATCATAAAACCAACTAGAGATAACAGCATCGGAATAATCACATCGATTTTGTATGATCTGACTAAATAGTAGGTCAAAGCTAGACAAATATAGAATGACATGGCCCCTAAAGTAAAGGAATACAGCCAATCAAGTAGGGCCCCATTAGTCTCAGCAAAAGATTTCCAGGCCAATAAGAAGCCATTTTTTGTCGTATCTGTCACTGGTGGAGCTTTCAAGATAGCAAAAATCCCACCCATCAAGTTGATGGCAAGTAAACTCAAAAAGGAGTCACGAATAGCCACTAAATGTCTCTGATTGCCTATCTTATTAGCAATAGGCAACATTTTTTCTTCAAATACAGAACCTATTTTAGCAAAATTCATTTTCTTTACCTCGCTTAAGAGTTAGTGTGTTGATATGATCGTCTTTATATTCACGCGTTTGATCAATAATAGCACCATTAGTTTGACAAACCCGTGTATACCATCCGTAAGATTTTTTGGGAGTCCGTTCACAATTATTGGCAAAATCTACAGCAACCAAACCATACCGTTTCTCTGTGCCATTCTTCCAAGAATACAGATCCATCGTCGACCAAACATAGTAGCCACGGACATCTGCTCCATCACGTCGACTACGCAAGATCGCATCGATATGATCGTTTAAAAAGTCGATTCGATAATCATCTTTTACCGGCTTACTCACATCTTCATAAACACCAACACCATTTTCTGTAATATAAATCGGAATATGGTATTTTTCATGAGCCATCATAATACCGTCATACAGACCTTGCGGAAATATTTCAACATCCCAATCCGTATATTCTGCATCTGGCAAGTCAAATAATTGTTCGAACCAACCTTTGACCACGATCTTGCTGGTCCCTTTCCCTGACTTGCCACTATTATTGATAGAAAGAACCGTTTCGCCACCTTGGTAAGGTGCAATCATGACTCTAGCATAATAATTGAGCCCAACAAAATCGACAGTATTTTCTTGAAAAATCAGGGAGTCTCCTTTCTCTATAAAGGACAGATCGATTCCTGAGGCAGTCAACTTCTCAAGTAAATCGTTAGGAAAATAACCTAGAATTGCTGGATCAAGTACCCAATTATTATAATAGTTATCGCCGTCACGCATGGCTTGTTTGGTTTCTTTCGTTTCATCTATTCCATAGATTGGACCATAACTATGGACGATCCCAATCTTGCCGATTTGTTTCATCTGCCGATAAAGCTCGACCGCCTTGGCATTAGCTAACATCATGTAATAGGCAGCTTTAGCAGTTGCTGTGGCATCATGAAGACCGGGTGGATAATTGCCGATAAAGTAGCCACTAAAGACATAATATCGCGGTTCATTAAAAGTGGCCCAAAGTTTGACATCTTGACCAAATTCTTCAAACAAAATCCTACATAACGTTAGATAAGCAGTGATTGTTTTCCGATTAAGCCACCCTCCCTCTTGTTCTAAAAAATCAGGAAGATCCCAATGAAAAATCGTAATTAAAGGTTCGATGTTATTTTTCAAGCACTCGTCGATCACTTTGCGATAAAAGGCGATTCCTTTGGGATTGATCGTTCCAGCTTTGTCAGAGATCACTCGACCCCAAGAAATCGAAAAGCGATAACTCGTTTGTCCTCCTACTTTCAGTAATCGGATGTCTTCTTTGAAATGATGGTAGAAATCAGAAGCGACGTCCCCATTTTCTAGCTTATTTTCATGCAAATAAACATCCCATAGTGATGGCACACGTTCATCTTCATTCCAAGCTCCTTCACATTGATAAGACGCCGTCGCACTTCCCCACAAAAAATCAGGCATGACTTTCTTCCTTTCTTTTAATACTTATAAGTATTCTTTCTACCGGAATAATAGCCTAAATCACTAGTTTTCTGCAAGTAAATTATGTATTATTACATTATATTTTTATTTAATATTCGTGTTTAGCACAAAAGGAGTTCTTTTTCATGTTAGATGGCTCAAAAGCCCAACAAGTTTATGACAAGATTTATTCACTGATTGCGACTGGTTCAATTCCCTATGGAGATGCTTTACCTACAGAAGAAAAATTAGCTGAACAATTCAAGGTCAGTCGCGTAACGATCCGTCGAGCCTTAGATATCTTAAAAGAAGACGGCTTTATCAAAGGCAAACGGGGTCAAGGAAATTTTGTAGTTAAGGACTTGACGGATGAGAGTCTTGTCGGTTTGGAAAAAATGACTCATCCACTCTATCGGTCGATCGTTTGTTCCATTGATCAAGTAGTTATCGATTTGACAACAACTTTCAGTAACTCACATGATTGCTCAGTTCTTAAAACAACTTCAGCAACCATCATCAAAACCACACGCTGGTATCAAAGTGAAGAACAATTTGTGGCTTTTTGTCAATCAATCATCGATCCACATTTTATCGAAGCTTCTAATGTATCCACTGAACCGACTGTTCTTCTCGATTTTTTAGAAAAAGAAATTTACCAGAAAGCACTACAAGCACACTATGAACTATTATTTGTCCATGTTCCTGATTCTGTTCTTAGTAGAAAAATCCAAAATGATCAAAGTGAATCTTATCTACTACTTAGAGAGATCCTTTATTCATCAATAGGTACTACTGTGTGCGAAAATAAGTTTTATATTCCTTTGACACAAGCGCGTATTCAATTTAATAGTCGCAACCAAAACTTTTAACTGAACTAATTTCCCTTCCAATTGCGAACTTTTTTTCTACCTCTATATTTGGTTATTGAGTGATCCATCGTTAGCATAAATTTTTCAAACTAATACTCACAGATAGCACCATAAGTATTACCCTGTTAAAGTGATACTGGCGAAACTAACCTTAAGTATTCTTTTATGTGTCTTATACTCGCAGTTTTGGACATGAGTATAAGTATGCTGGAGTTTTATTGCTGGGTACGATCATAAACATGACATTGTCAAAGTGATGCCGACTGCAAATTTCTTTTTCTAAAACTTTTCGTACTTTTTACTGAAATATACTTTACTTTTTCTGAAATTCACGCTATAGTAGCTCTGTAAGCATTTGAGTAAAAAATACCAAAAAGAAAAAGGAGTTTATTATGACGAACAATTACGATTCTCCCGAATATTTAGAACGAATGGATGCCTGGTGGCGCGCTGCCAATTATATTTCCGTCTCACAAATCTTTTTAAAAGATAATCCCTTATTAAAAAGGCCACTAAAAAAAGAAGATGTCAAACATCATCCTATCGGCCACTGGGGTACGATCGCAGGGCAAAACTTCTTGTATACCCACCTCAATCGAGTGATCAATAAATACGATTTGAATATGTTTTACATTGAAGGACCTGGTCATGGCGGTCAAGTGATGGTTTCTAATTCGTATATCGATGGCAGCTACTCAGAAATTTATCCTGAAGTGACGCAAGATGAAGCTGGCTTAAAACAGCTCTTCAAAATTTTCTCATTTCCTGGGGGCATCGCTTCCCATGCCGCACCAGAAACGCCTGGATCTATTCATGAAGGGGGCGAATTAGGCTATTCTATCTCTCATGCGACGGGTGCGATTTTGGATAATCCTGATGTGATTGCGGCCACAGTTGTTGGCGATGGTGAATCTGAAACGGGGCCTTTAGCGGGTAGTTGGTTCTCAAATGTATTTATCAACCCTGTCAATGATGGCGCGGTCTTACCTATCTTGCATCTAAATGGTGCTAAAATTTCCAACCCAACCATCCTTTCACGTAAAAGTGATGCAGATTTACAAAAATATTTTGAAGGTCTAGGCTGGAAACCTTACTTTGTAGAAGGAGACGATCCCAAGCAAGTTTCACCGGATCTGGCTAAAACCTTGGATACTGTGATCGAAGAAATCAAAGCGATTCAAACAAAAGCGCGTATCGGCAAAGCGATAGACGCAAAAATGCCTCATTGGCCCATGATCATTTTCCGTATGCCTAAAGGTTGGACCGGTCCAGAAGTCGTCGATGGGGAACAAGTTGCAGGCACTTTCCGAGCTCATCAAGTACCGATCCCTGTCGATGCTGAACATATGGCCGATGCTCCGCAATTAGAAGCTTGGTTGCGTTCCTATCATCCTGAAGAATTATTTGATGAAAATGGTACGATCGTAAAAGAAATCCGTGAATTATCTCCAAAAGGTAACAAACGGATGTCAAAAAATCCGATCACAAATGGTGGCTTAGCTCCCAAATCTCTAGACATGCCTGATTGGCGCAAGCATGCAGTCGATACCAGTAAACCAGGATCTGTGATGGCTCAAGATATGATCATCTTTGGTTCACATGCAGCCGATATCATCAGCAAAAACCCGAATAATTTCCGTATTTTTGGTCCAGATGAAACGAAATCGAATCGTTTGAATAATGTCTTTGAAGTCACTGACCGGCAATGGTTAGAACCAAAAGAAAGCTATGACGAATGGCAATCTTCTGTCGGTCGCGTGATCGACGGTCAATTATCTGAACACCAAGCAGAAGGCTTTCTTGAAGGTTACGTTTTGACCGGACGCCACGGCTTTTTCGCTAGCTATGAATCATTCTTACGCGTCGTTGATTCGATGCTGACCCAACATTTCAAATGGTTACGTAAAGCCAAAGAACAGGCTTGGCGTAAAGAATATCCTTCCTTAAATGTGATCGCCACATCGACGGTATTCCAACAAGACCATAATGGCTATACGCACCAAGATCCTGGCGTATTGACACATCTAGCTGAAAAGAAACCGGAATTCATTCGCGAATATTTACCCGCTGATGCCAATAGTTTAATGGCTGTCATGGACAAAGCCTTGCAAGAAAAAGAAGTCATCAATTTGATCGTTTCTAGCAAACATCCGCGTCCCCAATTCTATTCAGCCGATGAGGCCCAAGAATTAGTTGATCAGGGTTTGAAAGTCATCGATTGGGCAAGTACTGATCAAGGCTTAGAACCTGATCTAGTGATTGCGGCTGCCGGTACGGAACCGAACTTAGAAGCTTTAGCTGCCGTAACGATTTTAAATGATGCTTTTCCAGAAATGAAGATCCGCTTTATCAATGTCGTTGATTTATTAAAATTACGTCACCCTTCGATCGATCCCCGTGGTCTTTCTGATGAAGAATTTGATAAATTATTTACCTCTGATAAGCCAGTCATCTTTGCTTTCCATGGTTTTGAAGGCTTGATCCGCGATATTTTCTTCACACGTCATAACCATCAGCTGCATATTCATGGTTACCGTGAAAACGGCGATATCACAACACCATTTGATATGCGGGTTTTGAGCGAAATGGATCGTTTCCACTTAGCACAAGATGCAGCCATGGCTGTACTTGGTGAAAAAGCGACCGATTTTGCTAAAAAGATGGCTGATATGGTTACTTATCACCATCAATATATCCGTGAAAATGGCGAAGATATTCCCGAAGTTGAAAACTGGACATGGAAAAAATTAAAATAGAACAGTCCCCCAAAAGCGTGCCTGATCACATCGGGCGCGCTTCGTTTATTTTAAGGGGATCCTAAGTTTTGTTTCAGCCAGAAAACTACGCGAAAAGGTTGCTTCACTTTTTAAATGAACTTTGCCAAATTCGTCGATCAGGCCATGAAATTCCTGTGCCTGTTCGAGTGTGAAAGCTGACAAATTTGGGACTTTTTGCTTCAACAAACGATAGTTCGTGGCCGCTTCAACACCTAAATGAGTAAATAATTTTTGCGCATAGCGATCAGCTACAAAAACTTTTTCATCAAAAACGTACAACAAAAGAGCGTCAGCCGTCTCTTCGCCGATCCCTCGCAAAGAAAGTAATTTTTGGCGTAGCCCTTTTCCATACCAGCGCTGCACTTCTTCATAATTAAAAGCAAATTTTTGTAGCCACTGAAAGACCGCTAAAATGGCTTTGCTTTTATTCTTGTAAAAACCACTCGGTCTGATCAGTGATATCAGCTGCTCTGGCTTCAATTGGACGATTTTCACCGATTCAAAGTTTGTTACCTGACGCAGATGGGCCAACGATTTTTCCACATTGAGCCAATTGGTATTTTGGACTAAGATCGCTCCCAAAATGATTTCCACTTTTGATTCAGCGGGCCACCAGCCTTGAGGGCCCATTTTTTCATACATTTGATCATATAATTCTCGCAATGTGACTACTTGCATACAACAAAGCTCCCTGTTTATCTTCTAGCTCACGACATGCCGCTCAAAGGGATCATCACTGATGCCAGCTTTGAGCACTAGCTTAGCGTATTCTTTGGCACCAAAGAGCGAATGATCTCGATAATTACCACATTCTTTTTCAGAAACGCCTTGGACATCCGTAAATTCGATTTTTTCGACAATTTGAGTCAAAACGTCAGTCAAGGCTTGGGCAATATCGGTCGGGCTAAAGACGCCCCAAGTGATCAAATGAAAGCCGGTGCGACAGCCAAATGGCGAAATATCAATGATCCCCTCGATACGATCACGCAACAAATCTGCTAACAGATGCTCTAGCGTATGGATGGCGCCAGTCGGGATCTCTTTTTCATTAGGCTGAACAAAGCGAAGGTCGTAATTAGCGATCACATCCCCTTTAGCTCCCCTTTCTTCAGCAATCAAACGCACATATGGGGCTTTTACCGTGGTATGATCTAAGGTGAAACTTTCTACTTGTGCCATGATTTTCCTCCTATCTTAAGCCTTTGCCCAGACTTCTTCGGCAATCGAACGGATCAAACGGATTTTTTCCCATTGTTGATCCTCTGTCAAAATATTTCCTTCTTCTGTTGAAGCAAAGCCGCACTGCGGACTTAAGCATAAGCGTTCTAAAGGTACGAAGCGACTGGCTTCTTTGATTCGCGAAATGATTTGCTTGCGATCTTCTAGCTGACCATCTTTACTAGTAACCAGGCCTAAAACAACCAATTGCTCTGGCTGAATAAACTGTAAGGGTTCAAAGCCACCTGAGCGATCAGAATCGTATTCCAGATAATAGGCCTGGACTTTTTCTTTCGTAAACAATGGATCAGCTACTGCCTCATAGCCTCCTGAAAAGGCCCAGGTGGAATGGTAATTACCGCGGCAAACATGCGTGTTCACCGTTAAATCACGAGGAAGTCCTTCGATCACCGCATTATTGACTGAAACATAAAGTTCTTTTAAGTCAGCACGAATCTCAGCCTCACTGCGTGGATCATTGGGGTCGATGAAATCAGCGGGAAATGGTGCCACCAAAATTCCCCAAGTACAGTCATCTAATTGCAAAGTCCGCATGCCGCAAGCGTATAGATCCGCGATCACTTGTTTATAAGCGACCACTAAATCCGTGATAAAAAGCGCATCGGTCGCATAAACTTGGCGTAAATCAGAGAGATTCTCTGGTCGAAAAACCTCTCCTAAGATCTGCGCCGGAGCAGGTATGGTCTGCTTGACTGGTGTTCCTGCACTGACATGGTCGCGCACAAATTTGAAATGTTCCACAAAAGGATGATCGACACCAGCTACTTTCCCCGTAACTGTCACGGTAGCTTTACGTGTCTCTTCTCCTTCAAATAAGTAACCATGTTTAGGCTCTTTAAAGGAGATCCCGTTTAAGCCCCAGAAGAAATCTAAATGCCACCAACTGCGACGAAATTCGCCATCAGTCACCGCTTTTAAACCCACTTCTTCTTCTTTTTTGATCAGATCGATGATGGCTTCATCTTCCACCTTTTTCAGTTCCGCTTTTTCGATTTGTCCTGCTTGAAATTCCTGCCGGGCTTTCTTTAATTTTTCTGGTCGCAAGAAACTCCCCACCACATCATAACGGAAAGGTGAACTCGTGCGTATCCCTGTATTTTGCTTGGTCATATGATCCCTCCTATTTTTAATAAAAAAACGTCCCCTCATCAAAGTCACAAACTTTGACAAAGGGACGATCCTCTCGTGTTACCACCTTTATTTATAGTATTTTCACAAATACTACCTCTACCAGTACCCAATTTTTTTGGAGACTGTTGCTCATTAACGGGGCATCCCGTATCTTCTTAATCGATCAGAAGATCCACTCAAAAGCCATTTTCAAAAAATCATCTTTTATCTCTTTTCACCCAACGAGACTCTCTAAGAAAAAATAAAATTTCTACTTTCTTTTTCACTGTGTTTACTTATTGAATTTTCATCACTATAGCAAAAATTTCTGCACCTTGTCAAGCGCTTTTTCCAAAGTCAACTAAAAGAAGGCTCTACTTATTTTTTAGAACATCTTGATATTCTGGCTTTTCAAAAGCTTTTACGGCATAAGAACATGTTGGGATCACTTGCCACTTTTCTTCTCTAGCCCGTTCTACTGCGGCTTGCATCAATTTTCCTGCCAAGCCTTGGCCACGATAGGTCGAGTCCACATAGGTATGGTTAAAATCGACCACTCCTTTTTCTACTTCTCTCCACGTCAATTCGCCGGCTTCTTTACCGTCATTACCAATCATCACGACACGATTTGCTTCTTGTTTGATTTCCATATGCGTTCACTCCTTTTCTTCAAGTATACTATAATTTATGGTTCGGTAGCCATTTATTTTTTTGTGGATACCAAAAATCACAGTTTGATAGCCAATAACTTCTGTTGTTATTTCTTTTGCTATTTTGTGGATACGACAGGTACTCGCTTTTTAATTTCCAATACTTTTCTTCTCATCTTTTTAGGTTATTTTCCGCCATAAGCATACCGCTCAAGCTTCTTTTCCGTACTAATAAAATGGATATACCAAGTTTTGAACGTTACCCAAAATATATAATTCCTTAATAGTTAAAAAAGTGCCACCAGTTCATCCAAAGAGTCAAACCGCCAATCGAAGTGATCCGTTTCTTTAGGCCCGGCTACATATTTTCGAGGGATATAGGCGGTTTGAAAACCGGCTTTAGCGGCCGCCCGCAGATCCCATGGATGGGTGGAGACAAATACAGTCTGCTTAGGATTCAAATTTAATGACTCGATTGCAAATCGATAGACTTTAGGATCAGGCTTATAAGAAGCCACCAGTTGAGCTGAAAGCAAAGTATGCCATTGCAATTTCCCTAAGGCCGCTACTTCTACGATCTGGCCCAATCCGGAATTGGTGAGTCCGATTGTTTTGACTTTACGACAAAGTGCTGCCAACTGTTCAGGTACCTGTTCCCATGGGGTATAACGAGTCCCCACTGTCGCAAGCCGTTCAAAATCTTCTGTGGGCAACACCATTTTTTCTTTTGCCAAAGTAGTCTTTAAACTTTTCCGGCGCACCTCATCTTCAATGATATAGGGATGTTTACCGGCAAGGATCGCTTCAAATATCATATCTTGTTCCATGCTCCACTTTTGCTTAAAGCTAGCTACTCGCTCTGTCTTTATACCATTTCTTTCCAATACTTCCGCCAGTTCCCTAAAAATCGTCCCTTGACTATCCACTAAAGTCCCAACTACATCAAATACCACTGCCGTAAGTGACGGCTTCTTTGCATTCATTGAAAAAACCTCCTCAAAAGCTCATTTTCCTTCAGCTTTATACCCACTTAGCCGTAACTCACCCATCACATATTCCCCTAAATAGATGTTAGAAATACTAGCAAAACCCGCACTTTGTACTTGTTCTAGTAACCAATCACTGTCTTTATGGATCAATTCCAAGACATCCTCATTGGCCAAGCCATCAACAATGATCGGATAGCGGATGTTTTCATCGCCAAACTCAATGATCGTCAACTGACCGTTTTGTTCGAGGACCGCTCGTTTGACTTTCTTGACTTCATAAATATTACTACTGCGCAATTTGAACATCAATTCGTTAGCTGACATCCCGACACGTAGACATTCTTGGACCTTCACTTCGCCATTTTCGATCAGGCTTACTGGTCTGCCATCGATAGCGATTTTTACGAACCGATTGTGTTCCCGTAAGAATTTGACCAAAATCACTAAGAACGTCCAAATGATCAATACTAAAATAAATTGCAAGACAGTGATATCTTGATTGTAGATGATTCCCCCAATGATGCCACCTAAGACATAGTTTTGAATCGCATCCATGGGCGATGAGGGAGCTAGATTGCCTTTGCCCGAAATATTGATTTGGATCACAAAAAAGATGATCCCGACCACAAACTTGATCATGACTGGATAATAAACTTGCATTGTTTTGCTCCTTTCCTACTCGACGATATGGATCGTTCCATCCATTAAATAGACTGGCAACAATTCATACGATTTTTGATCATCGCTTAAATGGACACTAAAATAGTCGTCATTGAGCTTTACAATAACGCCCTCCTTTAATTGAGTCCCATTGACCAATATCTCTTGCTTATTTAGCCCATATTCTCGAGCCACACTTTGCATAAAATTAGCCATTTGCGATGTTTGATTATAATTGTCTTGATTTTGTTGATAATCCGTATACTCGATCCCTAACATGAACAACAAGACGAGAAAAAATAAAATACTCAGATCACGATACTTCGTTTGAAAATGATTTCTGCGATACAAGACAAAAACAAAAACGAAGAGAACTAAGGCTAAAATAATAATGGCATATTTGATGTAATCATTGAGGTTACTTTGCTGAGTGATATAGCTGTATTTATAAAAATCCATAAGAAACTTCCTCCCTTATTCTACCGTTAGTATAGCAGAAGTCATGTCCAAGGAAAAATAAGCTGCTATTTCATCGCATGATTTGCCCGTCTCATCTGGCAAAAATAACCACTTGACTAATAAGTGCGGACAAAAGAAAAAAACGGCGCTACACTTTAGCTAACAGAAAGAAGGGATCCACATGGCACAATTAGAAGTCAAGCAGCTCACCAAAACCTTTAAAGACAAACTTGCGGTCGACCATATCGATCTACTTGTGAAAAAAGGCCAACTACTGGCTTTTCTGGGACCAAATGGGGCAGGTAAATCGACGACGATCCATATGCTCATCGGGGCTTTGGCTCCCACTTCCGGATCGATCACGATTGCTGGACAAACACCCGATTGCTCAGACTATAAGAAAAATATTGGTGTGGTTTTCCAACAAAGCATCCTTGATGACCGTCTGAGTGTCCAACAAAATCTAGCCTATCGAACCAACATGTATCAAGGTCACAACTTTTCTCCGTCGCACCCCATCATTGAAAGATTAGGGATTACCCCTTTTCTAAAGCAACGTTATGGAACTCTTTCTGGCGGACAAAGGCGTCGTGTCGATATCGCGCGTGCTTTGTTACACGAACCCTCGCTCTTGTTTTTAGACGAACCGACAACCGGGCTTGATATCCAGACGCGTCGTGCCATCTGGCAACTATTAAATGAACTGCGCCAAGAAAAAAAGCTAACTATTCTTTTGACGACCCACTATTTGGAAGAAGCCGAGATCGCCGATTATATTTACATCATCGACCATGGCAAAATCATTGTCCAAGACACACGCGTAGGCTTAAAACAAAAATTCGCGCCCAGTGTCTTGACCTTGACAACAAAAGAACCAGAAAAAGTGCTGACACAACTCCCCAAAGATTGGCAGTTTAAAAAGACGCCTCAAAAAATGACCTTGACAATGAAAGACGAGACACAAGTCATCCCCTTTTTAAATCAAGTGCATGAAGCCATCGAACATTTTGAATTTCGCCAAGGCACCATGGACGATATCTTTCTATCATTGACTGGAAGGGAGATCCGTTAAGATGAAAAACTTGATCAAGCGCCATTTACTGCTTTATTTCGGCAATCCTAGCTTGCTTTTCTTATCATTATTAGGTGCGCTTATTTCCTTCTTACTTTATTTGCTTTTTCTAAAAAATACGATGGTCGATAGTTGGTCACAAGTTTCCGATGCCAAGACTTTGTTGTCTCCTTGGTTGATCAGTGGCACTTTGACAGTCACTGCGGCGACCACGACTTTTAATGGCTTAGACCAAATGATTCGCGACAGGGAATCAGGTGCGATCATTGACTTTCAATTGACCGGGATCATACCGAATGTAATCCAGCTCACCTATGCGATCACCGCGATTTTTATCGGTACTTTGATGCAAATGATCATGTTTTTCTTTATGAGCGGTTACTTTGGGCTGACGCAGGCGCTAGTTTTTGATCCTTCCTGGCTTCTGTCTGTGATCGCGCTTAGTTTCCTCAGTAGTATGGTTTGGACAACTTGCAATGCCTTTATTCTTTCCTTTGTCAAAAAAGCCGATTCACTTGGCCATATCGAAACAATCCTAGGAACTGCAGCCGGTTTTTTTGCTGGTGTTTATCTTCCGATCGGTGTGATGCCGTCATTTGCACAGTCACTGATCAAATGGACACCTTTTCCCTATAATGCCGCCTTATATCGCCAATTTCTAATGAAAGATGCCCTTGCTCACTCTTTTAAGCATGCGCCAGTAAAACTTATCACTGACTTTAAGACATATATGGGTGTGGGAATCGAACTATCTCATTTGACTTCTTGGCAAGAGAATCTCGGTATCCTGTTGTTTTTTAGCCTATTTTTTCTCATTAGTAGTATACTGTTAACAAGCTTTATGAAAACTCGTTTCTAGACATTTGAACAGTGAACAAAAAGTGAGGAATTCTTATGCAAATTCATTTTGAGCCAACTGATTTACCCAAAGATGACATCCACGTGGTAGTCCAAGCAAGACAGTTGACCCCTGAAGTCGCAAAACTCATGCAATATATAGAAAACTGGCAGCAAAATCATGATCTACTACCAGTCACAGTGGCGGATCGGGTCGTCCTACTCACAACAAAAGAGATCATTGCCCTTGAAGTTTTAGGAAATGATTTGACTATCTATACTATGCAAGAAACTTATTACACAAAAGGGGGCTTAAAAAAAATACTTAAGCGACTACCCGATGATTTTATTCAAGTGTCTAAAAACTCAGCAATCAATTTAAACCATTTACAATCGATGGAAGCTGCTTTCTCTGGCAGCATGACTGCTTTTTTGACAAAAAAGATCAAGATCAGTGTCAGTCGCAACTATCTACCGCAGTTGAAAGCTGCTTTAGGAATGTGAGGGGAAAACGATGATAAAAAAAATAATAAACTATCTCATTTCTGGAATATTGATCGGTTCTTTCTGCTTTTTACTAGTTGTACTCTTTTTGGGAGAGGGTTTTATCTTCACAGCCAAAGACATTTGGGTCAACTGGCTCATGAGTGCTTTGATTGGTTCTGCTTCTCTCATTTTTGAACGTGAAGGAAATTTTTATTTGAACACGATGATGCATTATTTGCTCATCTTTTGCATTGTCAATATCACTGCGTTGGCTAATCACTGGGTCAGCTTTGTCACTAGTGAATTACTTTCTCTGAACTTGATCATGCTAGTGATATATCTGTTGGTTTGGGGAATCTTATATCTGCTAAATGTCATCAGCATGAAACGAATCAATCAACAAATCAAACGGAAAAGACAATAAAGATGGCTACAATACAGGAACTCGCTATTTATGATACGGAGCTCCTGTATTGATCCGAAAAGCCCGGTAGATCTGTTCCACCAAAATCAAGCGCATCAACTGATGAGGATAAGTCATCTTACCAAAAGAAAGCTTCGCATCACTGCGCGCTAACACATCAGAACTTAATCCCAGTGATCCCCCGATGATAAAACAAAAATCACTTTTGCCTTGGAGCATCAGTTGATCGATCTCGCGAGCAAAAACTTCACTACTCGGATTTTTACCCTCAATGGCAAGCGCAAAACAATAATCATGATCTTTTACTTTAGCTAAGATTCGCTCCCCTTCTTTTTCTTTCACTTGTTCCATTTCGGCAGGGCTTAACGTTTCTGGTGCCTTCTCGTCAGCTACTTCGATGATTTCGAATTTAGTGTAAGCCCCCAAACGTTTGATATATTCTTGGATGCCTTGTTTTAAATATTTTTCTTTTAATTTCCCCACACAAATTAGTTTTATTTTCATTCGGATCACTTCCTTATTTCCTAGTATACACAAGAGCAACTTAAATTTCTTCTCTTTTTTCAACAAAGTTATCCACATTACCCACAAGTTTATCCACAGATTTTTGTGCATAATGTGCTCTTTTGACGCCTTTTTAGATAAGAACAGACGTTTTACACAAAAAATATCCACCTTATCCACAAGGATGTGTATAAGTTATGCACGTTTTATTCACGCTTATTTTGTGGATAAATTTTAAAATTTCATAAATTTGCATCTATTTTGGCGCAAGTTTTTCATAATTTTTTCAAAGTCTTACAGTAGACTAAAATCATCAAGAGATATTATACTAATACTAAGAAAGAAGCATAGGGGGTTAAAAGAAATGGATAGAAAAGATGTTACACCTAAGAAACAAAGGAATAGTGGCTTCAAAAAATTCGGAATCGGTCTTTTAGGTGGGCTCATTGGGGGCGCTTTAGCAATCGGTGTTTTTTATTACGCGACCGGCATGAATACAACTGATAGGACCTCTACTATTGGAAACACGGATTCACAAGGAAATGTGCAAGTCAGTAATGTGAAATATGATGTCGATAGTGATGTCACTTCCGCTGTTGAAAAAGTGCAGGATTCCGTTGTTTCGATCATCAATTTACAAAACGTATCGCAAAATGATCCTTTTGGCGGGCTTTTCGGAACAGACCAAAATGAAGGAACTAACGATTCTGATTCATCCTTAGAAGCCGCCAGTGAAGGTAGTGGGGTCATTTATAAAAAAGAGGGCGATACTGCTTATATCGTGACCAACAATCACGTTGTCGAAGATCAACAAGGTCTAGAAGTCCTATTAGCGGACGGGACCAAAGAAGAAGCGACTCTGGTTGGTACTGATGCTTATACGGATTTAGCAGTACTTAAGATTTCAAGTGAAAAAGTCTCCAGTGTCGCTGAATTTGGTGATTCTGATGCGCTAAAAGTCGGTGAACCAGCCATTGCGATCGGCTCACCACTAGGTTCTGATTATGCCAATTCGGTCACCCAGGGCATCATCTCTTCCTTGAATCGTTTGGTTGAAAGCACGAATGAATCTGGCGAATCCGTCAGCATCAACGCCATTCAAACAGATGCCGCCATCAACCCCGGAAATTCTGGTGGACCACTGATCAATATCGCTGGTCAAGTCGTCGGAATCAACTCAAGTAAGATCGCAAGCTCCGGATCAAATGGTGTCAGTGTTGAAGGAATGGGCTTTGCGATTCCAAGTAAAGACGTCACGACCATCATCAATCAATTGGAAACAGACGGTAAAGTGACACGTCCAGCACTAGGAATCACGATGGCTAACTTGAGTTCGATCAGTGCCGAACAGATCAAACAATTTCTCAAAACGCCCGACTCTTTAACCAGTGGTGTTGTGATCACAAGTGTCAATAATGCAACTCCAGCTGAACAAGCCGGTTTGAAACAATACGATGTCATCACCGAAATCGATGGTGAAGCCATTGAAGATATCACAGATCTTCGTGCTGATTTGTATCAAAAGAAAGTCGGCGATACGATGGAAGTCACCTATTACCGTGGTGAAGACAAAGATACCACGACCGTGACCTTATCAGTCGACCAGTCGATTTTGAATCAATAAAATAGTTACAAAAGCTCCTAACATCTAAATTGATGTAGGAGCTTTTTTTATAGCTATCGTATTTTGTTTTTCTTTAATATTACGAGGCCATAGCAAAAGTACTTGCTACAAGGCAATACTTAGTTGTTTGAATCTATTATGAATAATAGCACTTTGTAATTTTTTTAAACTTCGATCACCTCTCAGCTTCATACGTTCCTTCTTTTGAAATTTTAGATCACTTCGCAGACTTATAAACCTTTGTTCAGAATTCTTTCTGTATGTTAGATAGTTGAGTATTGAACACATTTTGAAATAAAACATGTTCAATAGTCCAGTATCGAACATATTTTGAAATAAAACATGTTCAATAGTCCAGTATCGAACACATTTTAAAATAAAACATGTTCAATAGTCCAGTATCGAACACATTTTAAAACAAAACATGTCCGATAACATTGCTTTTCCTTTCTAACGTCACTTCAGCTTTGACCAGATTTTCTCGACAAAAAAAGAGCCAGAAGCTTATTTGATCAGGCATCTGGCTCTTTTTAGCTATTTATTTTCTCGATACGACCAAAAGTCGGCACCTACTTCAGCATCTGGTGATAATTCAAGGATGCCACGCTTTAAGGGGGCGTTAGCTAGCTGCAGTTCTTTCGCGGAACAGATCATCCCAAAACTTTCCACACCACGTAAGCTCCCAGGCCAAATCAGACTACCATCAGGCATCATCGCACCCGGTTTTGCCACTACGACTTTTAGGCCGCGACGGATATTCGGTGCACCACAGACGATTTGTAATTTTTCATCTTTTAAATCGACTTGAGTGATCGATAAGTGATCGCTATCGGGATGAGCCACACAACTTTCGACAAAGCCTATGACAAATTTTGGTTTTCGATCAGCCACTAAACGTTCGGCAAAGCCAGCCTGTTCAAGTAAATCATTTAATGTGGCTAGTTGTTCATCAGATAACATAACTTGGCCGTTACCAACAATGGGCATTTTTTGTGAAATAGCAAAAAAATTCCAACCGACCACCCGTCCGTCTTCTGTTTCAATACGGGCCACATCTTTTTTACGTGTGACTTGTTGGTCCATATGCTTGTCATCGGCGACAATGACCAGTAAGGTATCACCGACATGTAAGGGATTATATGCAAAAATCAACAAAGTTCCTCCTCGTTCCTACAACTAATTGATACTACTTAAAAATGTTTCGATTTCTTCTTTAGTCTTGCGATTTTTATTGACCAAACGTCCAGCTTCTTTGCCGTCTTCCACGACGACAAAACTAGGAATCCCCATTATACTCCACATTTGGGCAATTTCTATATACTTATCGCGATCGACTTCCACAAAAGTATATTCCGGAAAATCTTTTTCGATTTCTGGGAAAAATGGTTTGATAAATCGGCAGTCACCACACCAATCAGCAGTAAAGCAAAAAACATTCTTGCCTTTTTCGACGTAAGTGGCTAATTCTTCGACATCTTTTGGAATGATCATAAGTTTCCCTACTTTCTATCTTTTCTATCATCAGTATAGCATTTTGAATCATTAATTGATAAAAAGTTGTTTCTAGTTTCAGGCCCCCTGAACGATCGTGGCAACGGTTGATTTATCCAAACCGCGTAAAACTTGAATCAACATTTCGCGGGCCGCTTCAAAGTCAGCAATACTAAACAAGGTTTGATGGGTATGGATATAACGCCCACAAACACCGATCACGGCACTAGGGATTCCTTCATTTGATAGATGGGCAGCCCCCGCATCCGTACCACCAGTTGAAGCAAAGTATTGATAAGGGATTTGGTTCGTTTCAGCCGTATCTAGCAAATATTCTTTCATCTTCGGTAACATGATCATACCAGGGTCGTAAAAACGGAAAAGCGTGCCTTCACCGAGATGACCAAATGTGCCATTTTTCGTAACGGTATCATCAGCAGCTGAGCAATCAACCGCAAAAAATAAGTCTGGTTTGAATTTAGTGACCGCTGGACGAGCACCACGTAAGCCGACTTCTTCTTGAACATTGGCACCGGCAACTAAGGTATGACCTAATTTTTCGCCTTGTAAAGCTTCTAAGGCCTCTAAAACAACAGTACAGCCATAACGATTGTCCCAAGATTTAGAAATGATGTTTTTACCATTTGCCGTTTTGACAGTTTCTACTTGCGGCACGATCGTATCACCGGGACGTACGCCAAAACTTTCCGCTTCTTCACGCGATTCAAAACCAGCATCAAACAAAATATCTTTGACATCAGGCGTGGCTTGTGACCCTTTGCCCCGTAGTAAATGTGGTGGTACTGATGAAGAAATACAAGGATAGTTGCCAAGGTGGGTCTTTAAGGTAAAGCGTTGGGCCGAAACAACGAAAGGATTCCAGCCACCTAAAGGACTGACCTTGAACAACCCGCGATCAGTGATTTGTGTCAAAACAAAACCAACTTCGTCCATGTGGGCTGCGACCATGATTGTTGGCGCCTCAGGATCTTCGTTCTGACGGATCCCAAAAATACCGCCTAAACCATCTTGACGGACTTCATCGACTAAAGGTGTCATTGCATGTCGCATATAGCTGCGGATATCTTCTTCATTGCCGCTAGTGCCTTGTAACTCGGTCAATTCCTTGATGCGTTGAAATGTTTTTTCTTCCATAATAAGTGTCTGGCAATTGCCAAACCTGTCCTCCTTTAATTGAGCTTTCTTATCTAGTATAACGTAATTTAGGAAAGTTGGAACATTTTCTAACTGATTTTTTAGTTTTATGGTAAAATGAAGGAGACCTTATAACAGATAAAAAATAAAAAACGCAAGGGAAAGGAGCCTCTCTATGGAAATCGAAGAACGCTTCAACTATTTTAAAGGAGGACTAGCGCTTGGTGCCGGCATCGGTCTGGCTAGCGGGATCGCCTCTACCGTGTGGGCAAAAAATCGAGAAAATATACATCCCGATACGATCTTAGAAAAAGTCAAACGCGCTTTCTTGACAGAAGGCCCGATCGAAGGCTCATGGATCAACTTTGAAAAACAAAACGTCCGTAAATTTGCCGTAAAACTGCAAGGCTACACAGGCGGTATCACCCGACTTGAAGACGGAAAACTGGTCAGCTATGAATTTTTAGCCGACGCCAAAACAGGCACCGTGTTGGACGTGACAAGAAATTTAGTAACGGATTAAAAAGCATCTGTATTTAAAACTGTGGATAACTAAAGCTAACCCCGTCGAACTCAACGAGGTTAGCTTTAAAGAAGAAGGTTATCCATAGTTAATTTTGTATTCCATTAACCAACTTGTACCATCATTAATTTTTTTACCTTTCTGAATCCACATTTTTCATACGTCCTTATTGCTCTAGTGTTTGAAATAGCGGGATCTAAAATAATGAAATCTACATGTTTGTGTTGATAGATATGTTCAATAAATAATCTTATTATTTTTGTTTCAATGCCTTTATTAAAGAGTTTAGGATAACCGATAAATTGATCAATCCCAAACACAGTTAAATTTGTCGGATATCCGAATTTTTCTTGTATTTTCTCATCCAATATATAGTATTGCATAAACCCAATGGGAGAGCCAGCTAACTCAACAATATAGGGTGTTACAGAAACTTTCCTATTTACTCTTGGTTTATATTTATCCTTAACTTGTTGCAATGTAAATGGAGAGTTTACATCTCCATAGAATTCTAAGACCTCTTCGGTACTCAACCATTGAGCCATTATTTCATAATCAGTATGTTTCATCTCTCTAATCGATACTGTACTGGTATCCATATATTTCCCTCTTTCCATCACCAATAAGAGAAATTTTTAGTTTCCAAATGTAGCCTTATTACACTGAAGCTCTGGCGATCAAAATCGTCAGAGCTTCAGGAGTTTTAGTCATTCATACCACAAATTTTTTATATCTTTTGCTTATTTCTCTTATCAATTGTATAAATCGCCCTATTTGACCAATCGATAGATCGCATCACAATAAATTACTGTGGCGCGGAACAAATCTTCAAGTTCCATGAATTCATTGGCTTGGTGCATGGTATCGGTATAGCCTGGGAACATTGCCCCATAAGCAACACCGCGTTTCAACAAGCGGCCATAAGTCCCGCCGCCGATGATTTGTTCTTCCCCTTTTTCACCAGTATGAGCTTCGTAGACATCCAGTAAGGTTTGTACCAATGGATCATCTTTAGGTACATAGTGTGGGGGCATATGGTGTCCTGCCACTGTTTGTTTGGCCCCATGTTGGCCGACTGTTTTATCCAGCCCTGCTTGGATCGTTTCTAAATCAGTTCCTTGCGGATAGCGGAAATTCAAATTCACAAAGGCTTCTTTTTCAGGGATAAAAGTGAACAGGCCAGCATTCATGGTCAATTGTCCCATCTTGGGATCAGTGTGTGCCACGCCCAATTTTTCACCATAAAAATCTTCATGAACATAAGTGGCGATTGACTTAATGAAATCCTTAGCCCCACCGGCAAAGTCATAGTCATCTAAGAATACCGCTAAAAATGTAGCAGCATTGGTCCCGATTTGTGGACTCGCGCCATGGGCACCTTTGCCAATCAGATCCAACGTAACCACAGCTTCATTGGGTGTTGCAGATCCGGTCAAATGATTTTTGGTCAAATAAACTTGGAAAGCTTCGCAAATCGCATCAGCTGTGGTCACATCAGGTGTTTTTACGATAGCTCTAGCTGTTCCAGGTACCATATTCGGCCGCAAGCCAGCATGGAAATCTTGTAAGCTATAATTGCCGGTATCAGTGGCCTCCCAATTCAAACCGATCGATACGTTGCCTTTTTCCCCGTTGATGATCGGAAATTCGGCATCGGGAGAAAAGCCAAAGTCAGGAGCGGTTTCGTGTTTAAAATAATGGTCCATGTCGCCCCAGCCACTTTCTTCGTCTGAACCTACGACAAAGCGAACTTTTTTCGACATTGGCAAGTTTAATTCTTTGATGATCTTCATCGCATAATAAGCAGCGACACTTGGTCCTTTATCATCAGATGAGCCTCGTGCATAAATACGACCGTCTTTGATGACTGGTTCATAAGGATCTGTTTCCCAACCATCGCCAGCAGGTACCACATCCATGTGACCAAAGATACCTAGCGTTTCATCGCCCTCACCCAAATCGATATGACCGGCATAATTATCGACATTTTTGACCACAAAACCATCACGTTCCCCATAGGACAGCATATGTAATAAGGCTGCTTTGGGTCCCGGACCAAAAGGCGCATCTGCGCTAGTCTTATCATCTTCTCGTTCACTGTTGATTTTTAGCAAACCAACTAAATCATTGAGCAAGTCTTCTTTTCTTGCTTCAACTTCTTTTTGCCAATCAATTGTCATCTGATTTCCTCCTCGTTTTAAAGACGCTAGCGTCTGTTTTCTTTTCCTTCTCATGATACCATGAAATAACGGCGCTGTGAAAAAATATTGTGACCATATCTGAATAAGATAAACTAATCGTTTGTTACAATGAGGAATAGGTAGCTCTATTAGCAACTAAATGTTTGACAAATTTAAAAATATGAAGGATTGTATATGTACCAGAACTTGCCACGCGAGCCCTAGCCAGCGGACCACGGCGAGTCTTTTTTTAAGAAAGGATTGAACATATGTTCCTTTTTGAGCAAGTGAATTGGATCAAAAACATAGTCTTAACCTCAAGCGCCCCATAGATACAAGTTGGACATATTTTAAAAAAAGTTCTGAAGTAAACGAGTGTATGAAAGAACCGAAAGCTCCTCAAGATTTCATAGAGATTTTAAGCGGGGATGATATGGGGCATAAAGTTATCTTTTCTAAGAAAGAAACCGAATTAGCCATAAATTTTTTTCAATACACCAGATACTATAGGTTCTCTATTTTTCCACGACTTATCAGAACAGATGAAAAACGAACCTTTACAAATGTTTATTATCTGTATAATTTAGATTCGTTTATTAGAGAGCGACTACATTACTTTTCAGGAATTATAGAGGAATGGCTAGTCAAGTCCATAATCTTGTGTAAAATACACTACAATGTTCAACCTTCTCTCACTGATCAAATTTAAGATACTTTCTGGTCGAGCCAAGCCATTCTTCGTGGGTATCTATCAATAAAGCACCAACCAATCGGTTGGCAGAAGCACGGTTAGGAAAGATGCGAATGATTTTCTCTCTTCGACGAACTTCTTGGTTTAAACGTTCAATAAGGTTGGTGCTTTTCAGTCGGTTATGCCCATGACCGCTGACAGTGTACTGAAAGGCATCTTCGAAGCCGTCATCCAGGGTTTCACAGGCCTTTGTATATTTTGTTTGGTCAACATAGTCATTAACGAGACGGTTTTTAGCCTCTCTCGCACTGTCAATATTTGTCAATTTAAAGATGGCTTTTACGGCTTCTCTAAACGGTTTAGAATTTTTCTTAGGGATAGTTTCAAAGATATTCCTTAAGAAGTGAACTTGACATCTCTGCCAACTCGCGTTGGTAAACGACTGACGTATGGCAGACACTAACCCATTATGGGCATCCGAAATGATGAGCTTGGTTCCCTGTAAACCACGTTCTTTGAGAGAATCAAAAAAAGTCGTCCAAGTGTGGCCACTTTCTCCATCTTGAATCATAAAACCAATCACCTCGCGGTTACCGTCATCTGTTATACCAATCGCAATATGACAGCTTTTAGAAAGCACACGGTGATTCTCACGCACTTTAAGATAGAGAACATCGGTCATCAGATAAGGATAATCGATTCCTGTGAGAGACCGGTTTTGCCAGTCGTTAACTAACGGGTCTAACTGTTCAGTAAGACTAGACACAAAGGATTTTGAGACCGATTTCCCGCAGAGTTCTTCAACAATGTTAGAAACTTTACGGGTAGAGACACCCGAGACGTACATTTCAAGCATAGCAGCGAGTAGCGCTTTCTCGTTTCGCTGGTAACGTTCAAACACCGATGGTGAAAATTGGCCATCTCGGGTTCGAGGGACTTTTAAATCCAAAGTTCCAACACGCGTGGTAAACGTTCGCTCATAGTAACCATTTCGCTGACTCTGACGTGTTTCTGAGCGTTCATAGCCCTCAGCTTGAATATAATCAGTCCGTTGGTTTTCCATCAATTGGTTAAATACGGTGGTCAAAATATTTTTTGCGGCATCTCCTTGGACAGAATAGTCAATAATGCTTTGAAGCTCTTCGCTATTCAGTGTAAAATGTACTTGGGTCATGTAAAGTCCTCCTAGGTATGTTTTTGTCGTTAAAAACATTGTACCGTAAAAAGGGCGTTTACATGGCTCTTTATCTTTTACACAATTATATGGACTTTATCGAATGGCTAAAAACTACACTTTGTAATGTAGTTTGTCTTAATTACAATTCATCTGAATACGCCAGAGCTGAATTTTATTTAGACTTAAAAATCTATACTAATAAAGAATTTGGAAAAGCAACATTAACTAACTTTGCTGATTCTATAAGTCATAGCAAAGAAGTCTTTATCTCACATCATCATAAAAAAAGACACGGATGCATACCTTTTTGGGTTTTAATGGAAGAGCTTACTTTCGGACAGCTTACTACTTTTATAGAACAGCTCAATACTGATTGTAAAAATCAATGGATAGACGCTATATTCACTAAAGAAAATCGAAAGTTCATAATCAGTTGGATCAATGTCGCCCGATATTTAAGAAACATGGCTGCACATTATTCACGATTCTATTGTCAAAACTTTGTCGTCGCCCCCTCTCTACCGAAAGAAGATCTAAAAAAATATGGCATAAAAAATAATGATAAACATAATTTATTCGTAATATTATTTACAGAGAAAAAAATAATCTCCTTTTTTCCAGATAAAAAAATCCATCAACAGTGGAACACTTTCATAGATGATTTGGATGAAACAATTACAGATAGTAAAGATTTTTTTGACTTTCAAACAAACGGCTTTACTCAAAATTGGAAAGAAGGATTGACTATTTGATTTTTCACAATACAACTGTGTATCCTGCCTACGATTATTGTATAATGAACTTAGAAAGAAGGGATACGGATGCAACAATTAACAGAAGCTTGTTTAGAGGTGATTAAGAAACGCCCGACTCATTCGCATAAGGGGACTTTCGGTAAAACATTACTCATTGGCGGCAACGCACGTTATGGTGGGGCGATCATGATGAGTGCAGAAGCTTGTGTCAATGCTGGGGCTGGGTTGACAACGGTCGCCTGCGATCTCAACAACCAAACAGCTTTGCATGCACGTCTACCTGAAGTCATGGTCGTGGATTGGACAGACACAAAAAGTTTACAAACTGTATTCACGGAGGCGGATGTTATTTTGGTCGGTCCCGGTATGGGCACAGAAACGACTGCTGCTCATTTGTTAGAATGGGTCCTGTCTCATCAAAATGATAAACAATGGTTAGTCATTGATGGCTCAGCGATCACACTGATAGCCAATCATCGCTACCAACTACCTTACCCTGAACATACGGTTTTTACGCCACATCAAATGGAATGGCAACGTCTTAGTGGCCTTGCGATCAAGGATCAAAGAGAAACTTTCAATCAGAAAGTACAAGAAGTCATGAAAGCTACGATCGTCTTAAAAAGTTCTCAAACAGAAATCTACGCAAATGAAGGCAGCTTTCGCAATATCGCTGGTAATCCCGGCATGGCGACCGGCGGCATGGGCGATACTTTAGCTGGGATCATAACGGCTTTTTTAGCTCAATTTGAAAAAAATACAGCAACGATCAATGCCGCTGTCTATCTTCACAGTTTCATCGGCAATGAATTGGCCCAAGAAAACTATATCGTGCGACCAACGGCGATCAGTGAGTCGCTTTCCTATTGGATGAAAAAATTCGAAAAATAAAGAGGCTGTGACATAAATAATAAGATGACTTGAATTTCCGAACTTTAGGAAATTCAAGTCATCTTTTTTGTTTTGGAAAAGTTTTTCTATTAGTATTTGTAATCAAATAATGAAACTTCGTAACAAACATTTTAATAAAATTATGTTTTTTAATTCGTTTATTGGAGTAATAAAACGACCTATGTCACAGCCCCTTTTTCGGTTTGAACACTAGCAAGTGACACAAAAAAGCGGCTAATTGGAAACATAAAGCCGTCATCGTTACCCCAGACCAGCCGTAAGCCGCCCACATCGCTGTCCCCATGAACGAACCAAAAGCGCCACCGATAAAATAAGAAAACATAAAGACGGTATTATTTCGATTGCTAGCAGTGATGCCCAGACTTTGCACACGTGTTTGATTGGCCACTTGACCAAATTGATTGCCAACGTCCAGTAACACGATACTCAAAATCAAGATCGGCAAGTGCCCACCTGCATACCGTAGCAAAATAAAACTCGTTGTTTGCATCAATAGTCCCATTAAAACGATCGTCCGTTGCGAATAATGATCAGACAAACGCCCTACGATCGGTGCGGCCGCAGCTCCAGCTAACCCAAAAACGGCTAAGATCCCCGCTTCAAAAGTCCCCCAATTGTAGACAGGACTACTGATGTAAAAAACCAAGGTCGCCCAAAACAGTGAAAAAGTACCAAACATGAAAAAACCAGAAACGGCTGCTTCGCGTAAGACTTTTTGTTTTTTGATCAACGGCCAGATACTTTTTAATGTTTCAATATAGGAAAGTGCTGGGGCTTGCCAGACATCTTGTGGCATTTTTTTGATTAAAAAAAGAGTCAAAGCTACAATCACTAAAGGAGCGATGAGGTAGACCGTCTTCCATGGCAAAACACTCGCCAAGATTCCTGAAAAAGTTCGCGATAACAAGATACCTGTCAAAAGACCACTTAATAAGGTTCCCATGATTTGACCTCTTTTTTGGGGGCCTGCCAAAACGGCGCCATAAGGAATAATGATCTGCGGCACGACCGAAAGTAAGCCGATCAATAAAGAAGCGGCGATAAAGCTACGAAAACCCGGTGCAAAAAAAGCGGCTAAAAGCGAAAACGCCGACAGTCCCGCCATAGTGATGATCAACTTCCGTTTATTCATTAGATCCCCCAGGGGCACGATCAAAACTAAACCTAAAGCATACCCGATCTGCGTCATCATCGGGATCACACCAACTGCACTTGCCGAAACATGAAAACTTTCGGCGATCTGAGTTTCGATCGGTTGCGCATAATACATATTGGCCACGACGACCCCACAAGTAATAGCTAAAAGTAAAATGAAGCTACGAGTCAATTTTGTTGTTGATTGTTCCAAAAAAACGCCTCCTACATATTTTCTAAAACTCTTCCTTGTCATTATAGCACCTTTTTGAAAAGCAAGTTTATTTTCTTTTCAAAATCAAAAACACGAACAATCACTGAAATATATCTAATTTTCATTCAGTTTTTATTGATTTCAAGTCAAGACAAAGTTATTCTTAAGATGTTGAAAACATCAAAAAGGAGTTAACTAAAGTGGACTTTATTCAGGATTTACTAGCGGCCATCGGTGTCGTCATCAACGGGATTCCCCAAGGTATTTTAGCTTTATCATTCGGATTTGCCGCATTTCCGACAGCACTTGGTTTCATTTTTTCAGCGGCAGTCAATGCTTTTACTGGCTCGGTCGCTCCGGTTTCTTTTCAAGTAGAAACGATCACCGTAGCTGGGACCATGGGCGACAACAAGCGCGAGCGGATCTCGATCATCTTTTATGCCGCAATTATCATGACGGCAGTCGGTTTGTTTGGTTGGATGGATAAATTAGTGGCCTTTGTTGGGACCGAGATCACTTCTGGCATGATGGCTGGGGTCGGTTTGATTTTAGTGAGAGCCTCGATCGATATGCTGAAAAAGCAACGTGTCGTTGGCATTATTTCTTACGCTTCCGCTTTACTTACTTATGTCTTTACTAAAAACCTCGTTTACACCATCGTGATCTCTGTCGTTTTAGCCACGCTTTATTCGAGCCTTTATAAAAAGCAATTCTTTCATTTATCCGAAGATGTGACCGAACGTAAATTGACTTTCATCAAACCGCAAACGCTGAATCTCAAAATCGTGCGCGGCGCCTTGGCTTTAGCTTGTTTGAATGTCGGTTCAAACATTTCTTTTGGCATGATCACCGGCTCCATGACCGGACAAACGACAAATCCGGTCAATGTCGATGTTTTGACCGTTGTCAGTTCGATTGCCGATGTGGTCAGTGGTCTGTTTGGTGGTGCACCGCTCGAATCCATCATTTCGGCGACAGGTTCTGCCCCTCATCCAGTTTTCGCAGGCGTTTTGATGATGCTCATCATGGCCGCTTTATTATTGCTAGGTCTTTTACCAAAATTAGGGCGGTTCGTTCCCATGGAATCGATCGCGGGCTTTTTATTTGTGCTGGGTGCCATTGTAACGACCCCTTCAAATTTTGCCGAAGGAGCAGCCATTGCCCCTATGACAACAGGCCTAACGATGATCGTTAGCTTTTTCGCCGATCCTTTCTTTGGCATGGTCACCGGCATTGTCGTGAAATTCATTTTGCCTTTGTTAGGAGTGGTGTTATAACATGGAAACTTATCGCTTGGAAATCGCCGGATTGACACGGATTTTGCCGATCATTCCTTTAAATGAGAAACTCTCGATTGCTTCTTTTGTCTTGCTTGGTGATACCGAATTAGCCAGTGTAGGTGCTTCGGAGTTAGCCAAAAAATTAACGTCAGATTTTGATTACTTCGTGACTGCCGAAGCAAAAGGAATCCCTTTAGTCCAATGTATCGCTCAATGTTTTGGCCACCCGAAATATTACGTGGCCAGAAAAACCGTCAAGGCTTATATGAAAGAACCGCTTTGTGTCAGTGTCACTAGTATCACCACGAAAAATAGCCAAGAATTGATTTTAGATGGCAAGGATGCCGCTGCTTTAAACGGCAAACGGGTCGTCTTGATCGATGATGTCATCAGCACCGGCGAATCGTTAGCGGCTTTGAAAAAATTAGTCGAAACAGCAGGAGCCACCGTTATCGATCAGATCGCCTTGTTAGCAGAAGGTGATGCTTGCAAACGTGAAGATATCCAATATTTAGCCGAACTACCGCTCTTTCCAAAAGAATAACTAAAAGGAGCTAGAATTTGTTTTTCTAGCTCCTTTTGCCGTATTCAGTATTAAAAATTTAGATTTATAGTCGTTGCTTTTGACTACCAATAACCCTAGATTCTATGATTAATTTCAACAGTCCTCACGACCGCGGTACGATTTCTAAACGATCTAGGCAAAGCGGATCGATGCCGATTGCAGATTGGATCGTGATTTCATTCGTGCCTTCTGCTAGATCCATCTGCACTTGGATCGGCTGATAATATTGAGCGGCAGGCAAAGGAAGCTGTTCGGTTTGGTCAGCCACGGTCACATCGATCCAACTATTCGTTTCCGCACTAGGGGCGTCTTCTTGTTTCAAGTAAATCAACAAATCATAGCGACCAGCATGCGGTGCTTGAAACTCCCAAGTCACGCTATCAGATGGGCTAAAAAAGCCCCGGATCGCTTTTTCGGACAAAGACCACTCATCCGTTATTTCCTCAAAATCACCGCTTTGTTGTGCTTGATCAGCTAGCAATCGATAGCGTGGTGGCTCTCCATTTGGCAAGGGTCGTAGTTCATTTTCGGCTAAGGGTGCACCTAGACTTAATTCTCCAACCTTTGTCCAAGTGATTTTTTGTAAACGGATCGAGCGGTTCCAGCCACTGTGATCCCAACGTGCCGCATGATAAATCAACCAGTCTTCGCTACCATCTTTTGATTTCACAAAACCATTATGCCCCGGTCCCAAAACGTCATTGTCACTTTTGAAAATCGGTTGCGCTGATTTTTGCCAGCTCGTTTCTTCAAGTGGGTCCTGCCCTTCATCCAGTGTCAACAAACCTAAACAATAATCATTGTCCCAACTACCACTCGCAGAATAGACCAAATAGATCTTTTGATCATGGACTAAAATTTGGGGGCCTTCATTGATCCATGGCGTTTGTCTTTTCTCCCAATCAAATTCAGGTTGTGAAAGTTTGATTTTTTGAGTTTTCACTGCTGTTGGTGAAAGCATTTCAGAAAGATACAGATTTTGAGCGACATTTTCATAGCCTTCCCAACCAGACCAGACAAAGTAACGCTTATCACCGATTTCAAAAACCGTGCCATCGATAGCAAACTTGTCGTCCATCCCAGCGATCTCTGTTAACGTCCAGTCGCCCTCAAAAGGATCCGCTGCTGGGTTGGTCACGGCGTACATACGCTGGGTCTCCCCAGCTTTATTAGCGGCAAAATAGCAGACCCAAGTCTCATCTAAATAATGGATTTCTGGTGCCCAGATACTTTCAAACTGAGCTCCTGCTTCAAAAATGATCTTTTTCTCGCCAGTTGCCACTTGTGTCAATTCGTCTGAGCGCTGCAAGGTGACATTGTTACCTGTCGTTTTTACATAATAATAATGATCCGTGTCCTGCAAGATCCAAGGATCGGCACCATCATTATCGATGATCGGCGTAAAGTCGGTGACTTGCGCTTTATTAGCAGATATTTTCCCACAAGCCGTCAACGTGACCAGCATCGCCACTAGCAAACAGCCATACGTTTTCTTCTTCACCCCATCGACCTCCTATTGGATCGTCACTTTGATTTCTGGTGTCAGCGCTAATTCGCCTAAGTTTTCGACTGTTTCTGGTAAAACAACTTTCCCTTGAATGGTGATTTCACCCGTTTCTATCGTGTCTGGCAATTGCCAAGCGACAGCTACTTTTTGACTTTCACCTGGTAAACTTTTCGAAGTGAGTAGTCCCACTTCTTCCGGCAATTGCCAGTCTTTTGGCGCTGTATTCTTTTTAACGCTGACCGCAGGCAAGTCAGCTGGGTCAAAAGCAATAAAGTTATCTACATCCACGGCGCCTGAGGAAACTGGCTGTGGCGTGACTGTTGGGCCATGAACTTCCAAAATCGTTTCGCCGGTCTCATTAGTGGTAAAGCGCATGCGGTCGATAGCAAATTCGCGCGGATCGGTGTTCCAGATCGATTCATGCCGGTGGTAAACCATAAACATTTCTTTGCCATCCGGCGATTCAGCTACTGCGTGATGCCCGGTGCCATGTGCCAACGAATTGGATTGCATGATCGGGTTTTGTGCATATTTTTCAAACGGCCCTAATGGATCGGCACTGGTTGCATAACCGGCACCATACATGGGGCTTTCGAAATGGGAACCGGAATAAGTCATATAATAAATGCCATCTTTTTTCAGCATATAAGGGCCTTCGTTGACAGCAGCAATATCTTTTTCCCAAGCTTGCGAGGGCGCCACAATTTGCGTGACAGTCCTTTCATCGATCGAGGTCATATCATCATTTAATTTAGCGCCCCAAATGACATTGCCACCGGTAAAACGAACAAAGTACAAATAATACTGACCGTCATCATCTTTAAAGGCATGGGCATCGATTTCCTTAGTATCTTCATGTAATGGAGCCACTTCTTTTTGCGTAAATGGTCCGAGTGGCGAAGCGGCGATCGACACGCAAAGATGTTCATTGGCCGTATAATACATATAATACTTGCCATCACGTTCGATCAGATCAGGTGCCCAGAAGCCTTGTGTGCCCCAATTATCGGAACCCGCCGTCATCGCCAAACCTTTGTCGGTCCAGTTGACCAAATCTGTCGATGTATAGACTTTGATACCACCGATATTGCGACCAGCCGTGGTCGGATAGAGATAATAAGTGCCATGATCATAGAGCACATCTGGATCAGCGGCTTCAGGGACTAAAGAATTGGTGTAAGTCGCCCCTTTGCTTTGCTCTTCTTTAAAAGGCGCTATCGCCATATTCTCAAAAGTCACGTTGGCCAACCGATTACGTACACCGATCTGACCTTTTGTATAGTCTTCATCGATCACATCGATTTGCGGATAGCTGTCCGCCTTTTCATTGACAAAGCCTTGAATATGCTCGCCAGCTGCTTTGACCGTTAATTTATAAGGTTTGTCATATTCTAGATAGATTTTTTTCGTGGCGATTTCTGTCCAAGGTTCGCCTTCTGTACTGGATTTTCCTAAAATCACTTGTTGTTTGTCGACATCGATACCAAAGTAATAGCCGTCATAGCCATCGACGCCCGCCTCGGGATTTTGGATGCGAAACAAAACTCCGCCTTCCTCACTTGTCGCATAACCTTTTTGTGCTGGTCTTGCAATCGTCACCTCCGTATCAAATTGAAAATCAGCATAGTCGCCATTTTTAAAAATCGCCTTGTTTCCTGAACCACCGTCCACTGTCAACACTCCTTTCTCGTTTTCCCAGTTGGCATCGCCTTCGCCTTGGTAAAGTTCCCAGTTTTTTGCCTTAAAAAAATTGGCATTGTAAGGATCTCTTTGTAGCATAAAAGCTCTTGTTCCAACAGCGATCGCGATTCCTGCCAATACAGTGCCAGCAATCAGACCTTTCGTCTTCTTTTTCACTTTTTCTTCACCTCATCAAAAAACGAGACATGTTAAGAAAAATGGGGCCACGAAAGTTCTTACTGAAGTAAAGTTTTGCCTTACCCTCATTTTCGGCACTCATTCTTTTAAAACATGTCTCTTTTTAGTGTTTATCTACTTATTCTACGGTAGGAATATGAAAGCCATCATTGATTGCTTTGATTTTACGCAAGTCACACTTTGGCTGTCTATCATAAGTCACCAAACCATTGATTTCTTGTTCCACATCGGTCATTTGCGTATAGCAATAGCCCCACAAGGCTTTTGAAGCATAGATTGCGGCCATGACCCGACCATATTCTGATACAAATTCATCCGCTGAAGTGACCGACGTGTAGCCCCAGCCCGGTTGACCAGAAACATCAAAGCCGATGCCACCAAATTCCGTCAAAAGGATTGGTTGGTCGCGATAAGAAAACCCTTTGGCAAAAATAGGCCATGGCGTCGAGCGGTTATGCAATAAACTTTCTCTTGTCGCCAAGGTCTCTTTATAATGATCATACACAGCCGTTTCATCTTTTTGGCCATGCGCATAGTTGTGAATGGCAACGATATCGGTATCTGTTGCGGCCCAACCATCATTTGAAATGACCAAACGAGTCGTATCCAAGGAATGGATATAGTGGAAAATGGCTTGTGAAAAGTGTTGTTGTTGTCGATCAAAGGAAATATTGGGAACGCCCCAGCTTTCATTGACCGGTACCCAGGTAAGGATCGAAGGATGATTGTAATCCCGTTTGATTGCATCGGTCCATTCGATCATCAAGCGTTCCACCGAGCTATTGGTATAAACTGGTGGTGCCGCACATTCGCCCCAAACGATGAAGCCCATTTGATCGGCCCAATAAAGGAAACGGGGATCTTCCATTTTTTGGTGCTTCCGACAACCATTAAAGCCCATTGCCTTAGCCAGTTTGATATCGGCTATAAAATCTTCATCGCTAGGTGCCGTGAGTAATCCAGTTGGCCAATAGCCTTGGTCGAGCACCAATTTTTGATAATATGGTTTATTGTTCAAATAGACCATACCCTCTTCAGCATGTACCTTACGCATGCCAAAATAAGAATGCACACAATCGATTTCTTGCCCTGCTTCTTGAAGACTGAGATCTAAATCAAATAAATTCGGCGTTTCTGGCGTCCACGACCAGCCTTCACCATGATAATTATGACGGAAAATATGATCTTGCAATAATTCCACTTCAAAAATCACTTTATTTGTAACTAAATCAACGACACCACTAGCGATGGCTTCCCCTTTGAAGCTGATGGCATAAGCCAAGGTGCTTTGTTTGGCCAATTGACTAACAAGGGCTTCGATTTCGATTTTTCCTTCATCATAGCGCGGCGTCAATTTCAATTCTTGGATATATTCGCAAGGGACCACTTCAAACCATACCGTTTGCCAAATTCCTGTCGAATTCGTGTACCAGATTCCTCTTGATTCATCTTCCCAGAACTGCTTACCACGTGGGATCGTTTCATCATAATGCGGATCATAGGCACGAACGGTCACGATTTGCTTGCCGGAAATTTTCAAAAAAGCCGTAATATCTATTTCAAATGAAGTGTGTCCGCCAATATGATGACACACATGTTGACCATTTAGATAAATATCTGATTCATAGTCGATCGCGCCAAAATGGAGAATGACACGTTCTTGTTTTCCTGGTCTCACGTCAAATTCGCGCCGATACCAAACCACATCGTGTGGTGTTCGATCGTTTACGCCACTTTCCTGACTTTGATAAACAAAAGGAACATTGATTTCTTGATTGAAGACTTCCGATTTGGTAAACCAACTCGCCTTGATTCCTTCCTTTTGATCATCAAAAGCAAATTGCCAAGGACCATTCAAATTGGTCCACTTTTTTCGTTCTAATTGCGGTCTCGGGTACTCGTTTCTTAACATACAGTTAACTCCTAATCTTTTCTCGATTTACTTTTAAACTTCTATTTTTTGCTAACAAAATGATTCCGGCTGTCATACCAAGTACAGCACTAATCACATCTAAAACAATGTAGGATAAAATCGATTGAACAAGTAGAAAAAAGCCGATTTTCCAATAAATTTGATCATCTTTGATATATCGGGTACTTAAAAGTAAATTAATGATACCCAAAGCCATCAACAAACCGCCAAATCCGGTGATCACCATCATATACCCATTAGGATAAACGGCCGGACTTACTCCTAGTAGTCCGTGTCCACGTTGGAAGATCCCATAATAAATAATGGTGATCAAACCATCGATGATTTGCCAAATACCCATGATTTTGATCAATAAACGTTCTTGTTTTCTACTCATAAATCATCAACCTTTCACGCCACCTGCTAAGGACATCGATTCTAAGAAATACTTTTGGGCAAACAAATAAATGATAAAGGTTGGCACGATTGCGATCAAAGCACCTGCCATAAGTAGTGTCGGCTTCGATTGATACATTCCCTGTAGCAATTGCAAGCCAGACGTGATCGGCATTTTTTCGATATCATTGAAGACAATAGATGGCCACAAGAAGTCATTCCACGAACCAGTAAAGGTAAACAAGGTAATAACGGTCAAAATCGGTTTGATAAGTGGCAAAATTATTTTACGGAAAATCGTCAATTCACTGGCGCCATCGATTTGTGCTGCTTCGTCATAATCTTTAGGGATACCATCCATAAATTGCTTCACAAGAAAAATATTCATGGCTCCCGCTGCTCCTGGGACGATCATAGCCCAAGGCGTGTTAACCCAACCAAGCATGTCCACGATCTTATAAAGCGGGATCAAGTTGACAACACCAGGAAACATCATCGTTGCTAGTAGAAAGGTAAAAATTTGATTTTTCCCTTTGAAATTGAGCCGACTATAGGCAAACGCCGAAAGTGAAACGACAAATAGAACAAGTAAGGTATTCATAGTGGCTATAAATAAAGAATTCATGAACCAATGGACTAAAGGTGTACTGGTATTATCGACCAATAATTCTTGATAATTCGTCAACACCCAATCTATCGGTAGTAAACGCGCCCCTTCTGTTAAAAGCTCAGATTGTGATTTGAAGGATGTAAAGATCCCATATAGTAAGGGGACGATCCAAATCACAGCCATCAATGCCAGAAAAACAAAAGCTACGATTTTTGATGTTTGTCTTTTTTTCATCATTCTTCCCCCTTAATCATTGGTTCTTAACAGCTTGAATTGAATAGCTGATACGATCATGATACAAATTCCTAAAACAATTGCCATCGCCGATGCGATACCTGCAATCGATTGGCCAGAACCAAAAGCATTTTGTTGGATATACATCAATAATACCCTCGTCCCATCATTAGGACCACCACCTGTTAACATCAAAGGTTGTCCATAAACGTTGAACTGAGCAATCGTGGTTGTGACTAAAGTATATAAAATTTGTCCTTTGATTGATGGCAAAGTGATCTTAAGAAATTTTTGGATACCGGTCGCACCATCGATATCAGCCGCTTCGTAATAATCTTGCGGAATCCCATTCAAAGCAGCTTGGTAAATGATCATGTTTCCGCCGATCGTCCACCAAACTGTAACAACGACCAAGGTGACCCAAGAAAACGGCATGGTGCTTGTATAAGGTGTTGTTGTACCAAGTAATTTGTTGATAGGACCATAGTTCACGTTGAACATCAAGGTCCAGACAATAACTACCGCTGATATGGCAAATAAACTAGGTAAATAAAACAACGATTGAAAAAATTTCGTCAACTTTGGTTTAGCATTTAGTGCGACCGCTAGTAATAACGGAATAATGATACAAAACGGGACAGTAAAAATTACAAATTTAAACGTATTTGTCAGACCATTACGTAATTGTGTATAAAAAATAGAATCTTTGTCCATGAAAATCTCTTTGTAGTTTGCCAAACCAACAAAATTAGGGCTTGATACTAAATCCCAATCAGTAAATGAGATATAGATCCCAAAAACAACGGGAATCAAGAAAAATATAGCAAAAATAATCAAATGCGGGGCAATGAACAGCCAAGGTAAGGCTTTACTTTGTCCCCGATTTCCTTTTTTCTCTTTTTTTGATAAAGACATTTGGTTCCCACTCCTTTCTATTTTGAGAAAGGGAGCCTGGTTACGACTCCCTTTTTCTTAATAGACTTAATTATTCGACTTGTCTTTAGCGACTTTATCGGCTACTTCTTTTTGCATTGAAGGTCCAAAATCAGAAACTTCTGCTTTGCCAAAGATCACATCTAAAGCATGGGCATCCATGTATTCAGCAACATAACCATTGTATTTATAGTCAAAGATCGACAACGTTTTTTGTTCCTCAGGATCATTGATGAAGACAGCTTGAGGCATACTCGTGTATTCTTCATTGTTCAAAAGATCTAAAGTAGCAGGGTTTTGGCCAGCTTTGGCCCATTCTAATGAATTCGTACGGACCCATTCCAAGAAATCAGCGATCCCTTTGGTTTTTTCAGCTGAACGTTCGGGATTCTTGAACATCACGAATTGGTGAGAAGAAGACCAGTTGACCGCTTGACTCAGGTCATCAGAAATTTGTGGTTCATTGGTCAAGCCCCATTCAAATTGAGCTTCGTTGACATCATTTCTCATCCAAATACCTTCTGGATAGAAAATGACTTTGCCGGCAACAAACAATTGATAAGGATCTTCCCCATCTTTCGTTGTGATCCCATCAGCATACATATCGGTCCATAATTGGATAGCATCCGTCATTGCATCATTGTCAAGCGTTGGTGCAACACCATCTTCTGACAATTCGCCACCATTTTGTTTGTATAATGAAAGCAAAAGTGGTTTCATCCAAGTCACACCAACACCGGCAATCCCATCATCTTTGGCTTTTTCGCCGGCTTCCTTGATTTCATCATAGGTAATAATGTTGTCATCTAACGCATTAGGTGCATATTTTTCAACTAATTCTTTATTATAATAAGTTCCTGAAGTATGGATATCTAGTGGGATAGAATAACGAGAACCATCTAAATCTCCAATATTCCATGCTTCTGCCACATAATTATCAGCCTTGATTTCTGGGTAATCAGCTAAAATATCATCATAACTTTCCAACATATCATTATCTTTGTACTGTTTGATCCGTTCTGCGTGGACAATGTTCAAATCGGGAATGTTCTTTCCTGAATTAACAACGGTTGGGATTTTTGTGTACATGTCTCCTTCTTTCATGGAAACATTTTTCACCTTGAACTCAGGATTTGTTTTATTGTATTCATCGACCATAGCCTTGATGTTTGAACCATCCGGGCCCGTAAATGGATTCCAAAAAACGATTTCATTACTACTGCTTCCTTTAGAAGAGTCTCCTGAATCTGAAGTACCTGAAGAATTTCCGCAACCAGCTAATAATGCTACGCTTGCGCCAGTCAACAAAACCATACTTGCAAACTTCTTGAACTGCATTTCTAATACCCCCGTGTTTACTAAAAAGTTAATTATTCGTATTTATATTTAACTTATTAGTAATTCTTTTTATTTTGTTTTTCTTACATACACAAATTATCATGTGCTGTAACCGATGTCAACACTATTTTAAGGCTTTTATTCAAAAACAACTTTACAGTTAAAAATAAGTAAGTTATAATTGAAACGAACATTCATAAATAAACTAATTAGTTAAAGGGGGGACTAGAGATGGAATTAGATCTAAGCAAGGAGTCAGGTAAGGTCTTTCAAGCTTTAGCAAGTGAAACACGTCTACAGATCATCCGTTTTATAGGAAATCAAAAAAAGAGTATCAGCGAAATTGCGGAATTTTTACAAATCAGCAAGGCTATTACTACACGACACGTTCAACAGATGGAAGACTGTGGCTTACTAGGATCAGAACGTGGGATCGGCACCGATCGCAATAAGAAAATGGTTTATTTGAAAGTCGATGACATCCACATCACCTTCCCAGAAAAAGTCTATCCCGAATTCCAACTACATGCGACTGACTTAAAGATCGGCCACTTCACGGATTTTTCGGTCAAACCAACTTGCGGCTTGGCAACTGAAAAAGAAATCGTCGGCAAATCAGATGATCCTAAATACTTTTTAGACACCAATCGCGTCGATGCTGCTTTATTATGGTTCAGTGAAGGGTTTGTCGAATATAAATTTCCCAACCTCCTACGCGAAGAAGAAAAGCCTGAAATGCTAGAATTGAGTTTTGAAGTTGCCTCTGAATTCCCGATCTCCAATAATAAATGGCCGAGTGATATTTCGATTTTTGTCAATGATCTAAAAGTTGCTACCTACACCGTACCGGGCAATTTTTCAGATACGCGCGGGCGTTATACTCCCGGTTGGTGGAACGATCGTTTTAGTCAATACGGTCTATTGAAACACGTGCGCATCAATAAGTTGGACACGGGCATCGATGGTGAGCACTATTCTGATATCACGGTCGACGACTTGCACTTGCACGACCATCCACTGATGAAGTTACGTTTCGAAGTAGAAGAAGACGCCAAAAATAAGGGCGGCATGACTTTATTTGGCAAAGGTTTTGGTAACCATGACCAAAACATCTTGATCAACACTTACTATTTAACAAAATAAAAAAAACGACTGACTCTTTCATTAGAAAAAGTCGGTCGCTTTTTACTCAGCAATTATTTTTCTTGCCAACTAAACCAATAATAGGTTACTAGATCGATCACTACAAATAGTAGGAAACCACAGCCAGCTAACACCAAGATCCCACCGTACATGGCTGGGTAATCCATCCGTGTCCAACTATCCATGATAAAATACCCCAAGCCATATTCCGTACCATAATTTTCGGTAAAAAATAAAATCGATAAGGCTGTCCCTAATGACACTCGGACCGAGCTAAAGATGGCTGGCAAGGTCGCCGTTAATGTGATCGAACGAAAGCACTGCCATTTACTTGCTTTTAGTGTCCGATAAACATCGTAGTAATTTTTAGGGATATCGCGAACGGCATCGCGAACCGCGATCGTCACTTGCGGTAAAACGATCAAGACGATCATGATGATTTTAGACCGATCGCCCAAGCCTCCTAAGAGCATCACGATCGGAAGCAGTGCCATTTTAGGGATTGGATAGGTGAGATAGATCAAAGCATTCGAAAATGGTGTCACCTTTTTAAAACTGCCCATGACAATACCTAAGGCAAACCCACCGATGACCGAAAAAAACAGTCCCAGTATGACCCGATCAAAGCTGGCCTGTAGATGTAATAGAATATTCTTTTCACGAAATAATACCGGTATCTTCTGCAAAACAACGAGTGGCGCTGGTAAAAGTGTCTTTTGTAGGAAATGACTAGCAATTTCCCAGACAAGAAAAAGTGCCAGCGCCGCTAACAAGCTTTGAATGAATTTAGCAAATTTAACTCTCATGCTTCGATCTCCTTACGCAAGCGCGCGATGGCGTGAAAAAGCTGCTCAGAGTGGCGTCTTTCTTCTAAATTTTGTGTTTTAGCAAAAGGCGAAGCAATTTTATTCTTGATCGTACCGTTTGCACGCATCACTAGGATCTCATCAGCCAGTAGCAAGGCTTCCCCGATATCATGAGTGACAAAGGCCGTCAGACGTGGTGCTTCTTGCCAAGCCGAAAGAAACAATTGCTGGGCCTTTTCCCGTGTCAAGGCATCGAGTGCTGAAAAAGGCTCGTCCATAAGTAGTACCGTACTTTTGCTAGCTAAGGCGCGAGTGATTGCGACCCGTTGTCGTTGCCCCCCACTTAATTGGGCAGGATAAGCGTCCGCAACTTCCGTCAGTTGCATTTGCTCAAACAGCTTTGCCACCTTTTGTTGTTCTCTTTCTGATAGTTTCTGCTTACGACTTATTTCAGCCGCTTTTACCACGGCTTGTCGTGCTGTTTGCCAAGGTAACAACCCATAATCTTGGGGAACCAAAGCGATCGTGCTTGCCTTGATCGGTTTTCCTTGCAATAAAATCGTTCCCTTTGTCGGCTGAACCAGTCCGGCCAGCAAACGTAATAACGTCGTTTTGCCCGCGCCAGAAGGTCCGATCACCGCAAGGATCTCATCCCCATTTAAGGAGAGCGAAATATCTTCGAGGATCACTTTTTCACCAATAGTAAAGAAAATATGCTCTAAGCGATAGGTTTTATTTGAAGTAGACATCGCTCAAAACCTCAGCTGGTGTGATATCATCCGTCAAAAGTTCATGCTCTTTGGCCCAATCAAAAGCTAAAGTCACATCAGCGATACTTGCTTGTTTTATATGTGGGTAATCGGGCACTTCGATCTTATCTTTCAATTCTGCTGGGAAACCGACTTCTTCTACGAATAGGTCGAGATATTCTGACTTATCATGTTCTTTCATCCAATCGACGGCTTCATTATAGGCATCATACATACCTACTAACGCCTCTGCTTTGTTAGCGATCGTATCCGTCGTGAAACACAGTACAAAGGGATTTATGCCGAAATCACGAGTCGATCCTAAAGAAACCAAACCTTTTTCTTCACTCATCGTGACAAAAGGCTCTGGAACGATGGCACCTTGGGCTTGATCATTTTCTAATAATTCTACCCGGCTCGGTACGGCAGGCACATCGACTAAAGTCACATCGCTTTCTGATAGACCGGCTTTTTGCAGCATTTGGTCGATCGAAAATTCAGGTCCTTGATTTTTCATGATAGCGATTTGCTTGCCTTTCAAATCTAAAACTGATTTATTTTCAGCCGTTGCGATCAAATCAAATTGACCGTAAGTGGCACTCGTGACTTTGATATCCATACCACCTTGTAGATAGGTAGCCACACCTACTAGATCCGCATTGATGCCATCTAATTCACCGGCTTGAAAAGCGGCATCGCGATCTTTGGCTGCCTTAAAAGTTTGCAGTTCTAGATCAACACCATGATTTTTATCAAAGCCTTGTTCATGGGCGATGACAAAAGGCATGTTGTCCACAGAAGGCATCACACCGACTTTGAGCGTTTCGACTTTGGCCATATCATTGCTCTTTCCTGTACTTTCTTGTGATTTACTTTCATCTGTCTTATTTCCACAAGCAGCTAACAAGATGGCTAGTGCCATTGTTAATACAGCGAACTTTTTCTTCATTTTTCTCTTCCTTTCAAACTATTTTCAGCAATTTATTATAACACATATTTCTCTTTATGCTTGTTTTTTCACAAAAATATTTATTCGGTCATTGCATCAAGTTTATGGTTGTTACTTTCCTATTTTAACAACCATAGATTTTTTCGATGCCCACCGTTTCAGCAACAGCGAAATAAATTTGTGGATGCCCAAAGCCGAATTCAGTATCCATAAATTTATAATTAGAGACTGGATTTGGACTTTCGTATCTACAAAAAAAGAGCACCAGCTAAGTTACGGCTGGCGCTCTTTAGTCATTTAACTTATGAACGTAAACTTTCGACGTCGCGTGCGATCATTAATTCTTCGTCAGTTGGGACTAGTAAGACTTTGATTTTAGATTCCGGCGTTGAAATCACTTGTTCAACCCCATTTTGCAAGTTCTTTTCATGATCGAGTTCACAACCGAACCATGACATACCATCTATGACATATTCACGTGTGTATTGATCATTTTCACCGATACCGGCTGTGAAGACGATCGCATCGACACCATTCATGACGGTCACATAGCTACCGATGTATTTACGGATGCGGTCATAGAAAATAGCCAAGATCGTATCGATTTCTGGTTCACCACGGCGGGCTTTGATATCCCGCATATCACTGGAAAAGCCATCTGACAAACCAAGCAACCCTGATTTTTTATTTAAAATATTCAACATTTCATCGATATCGATGTCTAATTTGTGCATCAAAAATTGCAAAACAGCGGGATCGATGTCGCCTGAACGGGTACCCATGGTCACGCCAGCCAACGGGGTGAAGCCCATCGAAGTATCAACTGCTTTCCCACCTTGGACGGCCGTCACTGAGGCGCCGTTACCAATATGGCAAGTGATGATTTTTAAGTCTTCGATCGGTTGGCCTAAAATTTCAGCGGTACGTTGCGCGACATAGCGATGACTTGTGCCATGCGCGCCATATTTGCGGACATCATATTTTTCGCGGTATTCTTTAGGGATACTATAATATTGTGCTACTTCTGGCATGTTGGCAAAAAAGGACGTGTCAAAAACAGCCACATTCAAGACGCCTGGCAAAAGTTCGCGAAAAGCTTTGATCCCCATCAAATGAGCGGGATTGTGCAACGGTGCAAAAGCAGCCAATTCATCGATCTTAGCCACGACATCATCATCGATCACAACTGATTTAGGGAAATATTTTCCCCCTTGGACGACCCTGTGACCAACACCGGTGATTTCATCGTAGGAACCTAAAATTTTTAATTCGATCAATTGATCCAATAATTTTTTGACGGCTACTTCATGATCGGGGATATCAAGGATTTCTTCAAACTTTTGACCGTCACCATATTTGATGGTAAAAATCGAATCTTTCAAGCCAATGCGTTCAGTGATCCCTTTGGCAATCACTTTTTCTTCAGGCATTTCATATAATTGCCATTTTAAACTAGAGCTCCCAGCGTTGATTGAAATTGTTTTTGACATATTTTTTCCTCATTCCTTTTTTCTATCGAATTTTGATCACTGCAAATTGGCTTGTTGCCAAGCTTTGAATTCATCAAAGAAAGCAACGACTGCTTTGGGATCCTTTAAGGTTTCTAATTTTGCCACTAAGACTTCTGGTACTTGTTTGACAGACTTTCCCGCTCGTTGCAAAAGCAAAATACTTTTTTGAGCGGCTTTACTCTTGAAAAGTTCGTCTGGTAGTTGTATGACACCTTGTAAAAAGGCCTCTTTTTCAGCTAACCAGGCTTTGAACTGTCCACTTTGTTCTGTTTCTAAAAAATTGCTTGGCAGCAAAAAGAGCCCAAAGCCCTCTTCTTTGACGTAGTGCATGCTTTGTTCCAATAATAAATGATGGGCATAACTATGCCCCTCTGTTACACCTGTCATGAAACGTTGGGCATTCTCATCGATCGGATAATAACCGATCGGCAAATCGCCCACTGCCATGTCAACAGGATCGACCAAAAGATCTTGTAAGCTATCTTGATGAAATAAAGAGACTGCTGCACCGATCCATTGACTGTTAGAAGAAGCGATCGCTAGTAAGGTCTCATCATTATCGACGCCAGTTGCTTCTATCTGATAGCCACTTTGCTTTAAATTAGTCAAAAGCGTCAATAACAAATTGCCCATGCCTACTGTCAAATCCAATAGATGATAGGATTTTGTCTTATCTGGATACAATTGTTCGATCAAAAAGACAAATAAAAAACCGATACTATCTGGTGTCAATTGATGATTTGCTTGTAGTGGCTCGGTTTGCATGCCTTTTAAAAGCAATAATTGTGATAGCTTTCTTTTTTCTTCAGGCAATAATTCGATAGCTTTGATTTTTTGATAAGTAGTCTGCAATTTTGCGACGGTCGCTTGATCAGGAAGACCGTCAAGGATCCGTACTTGATACTCATCATTGATATTTTCGATATTTTCGATATAAGCATCTAAAAAAGAAGTTTTCAATGCGCCTTGGAGAAGTTGGACTCCTTCAAGATAGAGATAAAAAGCCTCTTCTATTTTATCCAAATACATCTGCACCTCTTTTCCATCAGACTGTAACAATCATTATACCTGTATAATTTTAGCTGATTTCGCCCAAAGATGCAACCACAGTCTTTCAAGAAACTTGTTTTCATTTTATTTTCAACTTCTTTTCATAGTTTAAGCTTTTTCTCTGCCCTATCAAAAAAAGCGAAGACGGCTCGACCTGTTTTTCAAGCCGTCTTCGCTGTATCAGTTGTTCCCTGAAAGATGCGTTTCTATAGTCGTCGATAAAGTTTGTGAAGTTATCGTTTGACTTGACGCAGTCGTACTCTCGGAATGACCCGTTTCAGTCGAACTTTCTGAAGACGTCGTATCATTGGTAAGTTTCTCAGAAAAGGTCCGCTGGTAGCCATTTACTAGGGCCGTGATCTTTAATTCATCTTTTTCCAGTTGATAGTTGAGTGTCCCACTTGTATAAGTGACCTCTCCTCGTTCGGCACGATTTTCTTCCGGAAGAGCTAGATAATCCGTCAAGAAAAGTTCTTTCATGATCTTCATTTCATACACACAACGCGTCCGATAAGAAAAATCCGTTAAGATCCGCATATCATCCATTAAAAATAACAGCAAGATACTCATGATAAATACCGAAAAAACGGCAGTCAGGAGAATACCTCCTTTATTCTTTTGGGATCGTCCATTGGGCATGTTTTTCCTCCTCGTCCATAAATTTGACAGTCAAATAAACGTTTTGTCCCTCTTGTGTGAATTTAACATCGCGAACCTGCGAAAGGATCGGCTCAAAGCCACCCTTTTCACTGATCGCCAGCCGATGAACATTGGAACTCCACTTGATCGAACAACTATAAGAATCCCCACTATCGCTCTTTTTTGTAAAGTACAAGTGATTTTTGTCGATGCTCTCAAAAGTCCCCTCCGCCAATTTTTCTTCCATATGAAATAGGCAAATTTGCCATTCTTGCTCGCGCTTGTCGTAAACTTTTGCACGTAGGTCACGACTTTGGGCGATTATTCCCGTGGTGCCAACTAGAAATAGACTCATCACCATTAGTGCCAAGACACATTCGATCAAGGTAAATCCTTTATGGGACACGCGCGATCACCTGCTTCTCCCCATTTGCGTCTGTGATCGTGAGCTGACTTTGTGGAGCGCCAGAATAATCGATCACAAAAGTGCCATCCCGTTCGATTTGTTCTTCTTGTTTTGTGACCGGGTAGTAACGATGCTCCCTTGCCTCTTCATAAGCAACCCGTAGCAGCTGCATTTGTGCCACCGCTTGACGACTCTGCTTGACTGCCTGGACTTGACTAGTCGAGTAAACAAAGACGCAAATCGATAGGATCCCTAACGAAACGATGGCTTCTAAGAGCATAAAACCTTGCCACTTATTTGAGGCTCGTAATTTCTTTGTCATAATGCCCCTTTCCCAATAAAAAATGATACTTGATCCGCTTATTCTCCTTTGCATAATCAAAAGTAATTGTCTGTAAGCGACTATTTGTCCCCACCCCGCCTGAAAAAGCAACATAGGTGTTCTCAGTTGGAAACATGGTGATTTCCTCTGGTACATAGAGAGTAGGGACGATTTCTGCGCCCGTAGCAAATTTAAAACGAATAAAAGATTGTGGCTCTACAATAAACTGGTCCACTCTAGATTCTTTATTCTCTAAAATCGCTGCTTGCTGGGTCGCCAGCATACTTTTTTCAAAACATTCAAAAAAACGAGCCACTTCTAATTCTGCCACACTATCTTTGACCACGATCGTAGGAACGGCTAAAAAGACGGAAATGACGAATAACACGAGTAGCGATTCAATAAGGGTGAACCCTTTATAGAAGGATGTCATTTGTCATCATCAGGTTTATCGTCCTTATGAGCAACATAAATATCATGCTGTTTTTGAGTGATCTTCCCATCTTCAGTGATTTCGTCTAAAGCCTTCTCCGTATCCACTCCTGGTTTTTCCATTTGATACAGCTCGATTTGGGTCTCCACCACTTTTACTACGGCTTCATTTCCCTTGTCATTGACTTTATCTTTTTCCTTGCTCAAATTTGGTACAAACAATAAAATCAAAATGCTGATGATCAACAAAACAATCATCATTTCTATCATGTATAGTAAATCCTGAATACATCATTTTTTTCTTCATTCGAGTATTCCTCCTATATTCCCATACATGGGTAAAAACATGGCCACATAGATCGCGACGATCAGGGCCGCGACAAGCAAAAAAACCAAGGGCTGCAACCACTGGATCAAACGTTGGGCATCAGCTACCAAACGATCAACCAACAGTTGGCTATACAATAATAATTCATCGCCCAAATGTCCTTTGATCTCTCCTTGAAAAATGATCACAGGAAATTCAGGTAATAAGAAGGGGTAACGTTGGAGCTGTTCGGCTAGCTCCTTTCCTGATGATAGATCGGCGTGTAAGTCCTGAGCCATTGCCTCCATCAGTGAGTTTTCCGGCA
>JBFLGC010000049.1:0-20110 GCA_041859945.1 Tetragenococcus sp. | reverse complement strand
AACCAGCTTCTGTTCACAGTTGATCTCGTCAAAGAGATGCTCTCGGAGGCGTACAAGGCCGCCAGTGAGCCGGAAATGGCTAGTCTGATCACGGAGGTCATGGAAGTATGCTATGCCTCGGAGAATGAGCACCTGCAGTGGTTTGGGCGCCTGATGGACAGACATTTTGAAGGGATTATAGCTTATGCGACCTACCGTATTTCGAATGGTCAAATCGAGGGGATCAACAACAAGATTAAGACATTACGTCGACAAGGGTATGGCTATCCAGATGATGAATACTTCTTCCTCAAGTTATTCGATATGAGTCGTAAAACGTACGTAAGGAATCCACCATCCCACAGAATTTATGATTGAGCCATTTTCTTCTCTACTTTCAACAAATTCAACAACTGGCTGAAAGTTTAACAAACACAAGAAAATAGTTACCGCAACTCCATAAAGCAACAAATAAATCGGAACATATCTAAATAGGAACAAAGAACCGATCGTGATCATAGCACCTAGTTGAATGCGAAAAGAACGAACGATACTCAATTTGGCCGTCAAGCTAGCAGCTTCTTTGATATTTTGATCCCAAGTTGCTTCTACCAATAAAAGATTCAGCAAAAAAGTAAGCACGATGTATAATAAGATAAAGTTGAGCACATACAAAGCTTTATTATCCATGACATTATTTAAAATAACTAAATTAGTGATCACGACCCAAGTAAGTAAAAAGATAGGCAGTGTCTTCTTTAAAAAAAGCCCAAAATAGATTTTGATATTTTGCCAATAATTTTTAGCTATCTTCTCATCGCCTGCTCGCAATTGAACCAATGTCTTTGTTAAACAAATGAGACTTGGTAAAACAGTCACTGAAGCAAGGACATAAAATAGAACCGAGTTTAAGCTGATCGGGACCACCATGATCAAAATCAATAAAGGCAGATTATTGATCATAAATAAGACATTTGCTTCTAAAAGCCAAATCAAATAATTTAGCTTACTTATATAATGATACATCTTGTACATTCGTTCATTGCGTTTATCACTCATTGAAATCACCTAAATTTTAACTATTTTGTCCCACTGTTACCAATTCCAAGATTTAATTGGAACATATACTTTTGTCCGAAGAAGTATACTAAAATTTGGGGGATCGATAACAACAACGACATGGCCATGACCAAAGAAGTATTGATATCCCCAGTCGGATTACTTGAGGCACTTAAATTGGCGGCACCCAAAGCCAAAGTATACTTATTTGAATCTGACAAGTAAATAAGTGGTCCCATCATGTCGCCCCAAGCCCAGTTAAAGGTAAAGATCGCAATCGCTGCTAAAGCTGGTTTGACTAAAGGTAATACAATTGTGCGATAGATACCAAGATTATTCAAACCATCCATTTCGGCAGCTTCATATAAAGAGCCTGGAATAGCGGTCATAAATTGACGGGTAAAGAAGACATTATAGGCTGAGCCGAAAAATTGGGGAATGATCAGTGGCCACAAAGTGTTATACAAGCCTAAATTACGGAAAATAACAAAGACAGGAATCAAGGTGATTTGTCCAGGTAGCATCATCGTTCCTAACAAAATCAAAAAAAAAGACATTCTTGTGTTTATAACGCATCCGCGCAAAACCATAAGCGACAAAGGAACTTGAAAAGATCTGTCCAATAATACTAAGCACAACGACAAACATGGTATTTAAGAACCATTTCCCCATTGGTCGACTCCCACTAAATAAATTAGCAAACAAATCTTTAAAATTCTGTACATTGAATTCGCGTGGAATCATTGTAAAAGTTTGTAAAGCATTGGTTTGTTTTGAAGCCAGAGAGATGGAAATCATGTATAAAAATGGTGAAAACAAAATCAAACCAAAGAAGATCAAAACAACATAAGTAGCTATTTTTTTCGGTAACGACATGTGTTTATCTAACATTATTTCATCTCCTCTTCATAGAATACCCAAGCACTCGAAGATCTTAGTACGATCACTGACAAAATCATCACGATAAAGAACAAGACCCAGGCCATGGCGGAAGCATAACCCATTCTATAAAATGAGAAGGCGTTCTTGTATAGGTAAGGTACGATCATTTGGCTGGCATTGTCAGGTCCACCAGATGTGATCATATAAACTTGAGTAAAGGTTTGTAGAGAACCGATGATCCCAGTGATCAAGTTAAAGAAAATAACGGGTGAGATTTGTGGGATCGTAATGCTTGTAAACATCTTGAAACGAGATGCTCCATCAAGTTCCGCCGATTCATACATTTCATCGCCAATACTATTGATCGAAGACAAAAGTAAGACCATGGTCCCACCAACGCCCCAAACAGCTAGAAAGACAAAGCCATAAATAACAGCATTTTTATCTAATAACCAAGCAGGACCATTGATTCCCAAAAAACTAAGCCCTTTATTCAGTAATCCATTTTTAGCCAAAATATTTTTAAATAAAATGGAGCTGGCAACTGCCGGAACAATAGCTGGTAAATAGTAGAGAGTACGGAAAAACCGCATTCCTTTCATTTTGAAACTTAGTAAGTAAGCCATTCCTAGCGACATCAATAAATTTAATGGCACAGACACGATAGCATACTTAAAGGTGTTTTTGATAGCTAGAATGAAAATTTCATCATGAAGTAGATTCTTATAATTATCTAACCCAATAAATTCCATTTTAGTTAGTAAGTCCCAATCGGTAAAACTCATGAAAAATGAAAAAATCATCGGACCAACTGTCAATAGTAGGAAGCCGATCAACCACGGTGAAATGAAGAAGAAAAACCAACGACGATCGCTCTTCATGCGACGATAACCCATCGATTGCTTATTCACTTTCTCTTTTTTTTGCTTTTTTTTCGTTTCCAATATAAATCCCCCTTAGTCGACTTACCGGCACAAAAATCATGCCGGTAAGAAATGATTTGATTAATATTTAGCTACGATTTTTTCTAAGTTTGTTTGGACTGTTGTCACTGTTTCTTCAGGCGTTAAATTGCCTAAAAGCATTTCTTTGATTTTAGCTCTTGCTTCATCATTTGCTTCAGAGTACCAAGGTCCTGCAATCAAGCCGTCGATCACTACACGTTCTTGCGCTGTCGCAATACTTGAAAGATCTAAATCTTGTGTTCCTACTTTTTGATTCAAGAATTCATCGCTTGATAATACTTTTAAGTTAGCAGGACAGTCGTTCAACCCTTTACCAAGGATCTGTTGGGCATCTTCATCGGTCATATATTGAATAAATTTCCAAGCCGCTTCTTGTTCTTCATCACTTGATTGACTAGAAATCGTTAAAGCTGAGCCCGTTGACCATGAAGTTGGTTCTGTTCCAACTGGCATAGGTGCGATCCCATAGTTAAGACCTTCCACTTCTGCATTTGATTTGATATCCCAGAATCCTGTCATGTTCATTCCAACTACACCAGCTTGGAAACGGTTGACACCATCTTCACCTGTTTCGTAGTCAACACTCCATTTTTGGAAAGCATCATTATAATCTTTTAAAGTGGCTAAGTTTTCTGGAGAATCAAAAATAACTGTACCATCCTGATCCATGATACCACCACCATTAGTAGCTAAGAAGTTGCCCCATACTAATTGGTAATCACCTGCTGTAGAACCCCAACGCTTGGCATCGCTTTCTTCATCATTGGTCAATTTTTCAGCAGCTGCGTAGTAATCGTCTAAGGTCCAATCTGCATCTGGATAGTCTAGATCAGCTTCATCAAACATATCTTTATTGTAATAAAGAATCGAAGAACCACCGCGGTCGGGTAGTCCAAAGATTTGATCATCGTTTTTGTAAAGATCGATGGCTGCGCCCCAAGTAGCATCCATATCAATCCCAGCTTTTTCAATACGATCGCTTAAATCGATAAAAGCATTTTTTGTTGCAAAACCAGAACCGTTTTCCGCAACTTGAGCAACGTCTGGTGCTTCATTTCCTGCAATCATCGTTTGTAATTTAGTGTCATAGTCATCAGCGACTGTGAGCACATTTACTTTGATGTCTGGATTATCTTTTTCAAAGGTTTCGATTCGTTCTTTATAATCGCCTTCAAAAGTTTCATCACCGCCCCAGTGCATAAAATCGATCGTTACCGCATCTTTTGAACTTCCGCCATCACTAACTACTGGTATCATCCCCACTGCCACAGCCAGCAATTACCAGAGTACTTAATGCCAATGTTGCTGTTAAACTAATCCATTTTGAAGCTTTCATGTCTATTCCTCCATTTGTATCATTTTTATGACATTAGCTCTTTTAATACTTAAGTAGGACATTAAAGTTATCTTTAAAAGATACTTTGATACAAAGAAGATTAAAAAGCAATGTCATCGTTTTCAACAATCATTATACTATAAGCAAATCAAAATGTAAACCTTTAATTTGTCTTTTTACTTACTTGTATTTAAATATATTATTTTGAATTATCGTTTCAAGTAACTATAAGAACAATTTCCACGAATTACATTACTATAAAGGATAACCACCATATAAAACAGATTATAAAAGGATTCAATACCCAATCATCGGGATCTTCCGAGGCATTTGGTCAAACGCCTCTACTTCGCCATTTTTCACCTGATAGATCCTTTCTGAGGTTGTTTTTACAGCACTGAGTAAGGTTTCGTGTGGGTGCATACAGACATCGACCAAGCCGATTTGGTAGTTCTCACCATCGAAACGTCCTAAGCAAAATTGATCGTTGAATTGGAACCAATGTGCACCGACGCCATAAGGATGTGCGGCGATTTTTTCCACGTAAAGTCGCCATGCTTTGCCGCGTTCGACTTGATTTTCAACACCCTTTAAACCCGTTGCCAGTAATCCTCGATCAAGGGCGCCAAAGTGGAATTCACCGATCAGGATCGGTAAATCGACACCGGCCTCTTTGACAAAATCCATCTGAAATGTCGGATCGAAGGCATAACAATTAAGGGAAAAGACATCAAAATATTCCCAACCGGCCATCATATCTTTGTTTTTCGCATCCGACCAACGTAAGCCCAAATTTAAATGATTTTGGTCGACCGCACGACAGGCCAGAGATGGGACTTTGCTATATTCGCGGATCAAAACGATCGAATACTCGCGCAAAACTTTTTCTGACTTGGGGTAAGTTGCCATACAATCTTCTATGCCTACTTCAAAGTCAGTAAAATCGGCAAAATCACTTTCCCATTCCTGATTCAGCTGTGTAACCGTTTGATAGCGTTCTTTAAGAAATTCGATCAGACCGCGGCGACAATAAGTATGCTCTGGACAATGCAAGACTTCATTGGCAATACACAAATCGGGCACAAAATTGAATTCTGGTTCATTTCTTAAAAAATAGCCGATCAACCAGGGATCATCACGCCAAGCGAGCAATTGTTGGGCAAATTTTTCACTTTTTTCGTGATATTCCGGCGCTAAGACATCAGGAAAATCGCGGAAAATCAAGGTATCCGTCAACGGAAAATCAGCCATTTCACGCACATAAGGTAGTTTACCATGACCATTGTTCACATCTAGGCCGGGAAAGTTTCCTTGCGTATTAAGACCATTTCCCATCAAGATATGATAAGACAGCTCTTGCCACTTTTCGTACCAATTTTTGCCGTACACGCGAAATAGATTCGCTTGCAGAAAATTGAAATTCTTAAACGTTTCAGCTTCCATATAAGGCATCCGTTGCATGGTCCCTTGACTATAAAATCTTTTAAACTCAGGATCATTTTCGTCAGGTAGCCAATCGCAAAGTTTTTCCAAATGATCGACACGATAGGAATCACCAGGATTGGTGCCACATGGTCCGACTGAAAAATAATCACAGCCCGCTGGATCGACCAAATGCCACCGTCCATCATCGGTTTTTAGGCGGCTAAAAAAGCCTGAACCTCTCGTCAATTTACGATTTTTAGCACCGCCCCATTTATCCCAAGTCGAAAAGGGATAGGCTGCCGGGCCTTCTTGTCCCTGCATCATGGTTGCCATCTCTGCAAAAGAATGTGTTTTGTCCGGCCAATCTTTAGCTTTCCATTGACCAAATTCATCCACTAACTTGGTATCGGGCAAAGGATAAACTGTTGGTCTCTTTTCTGAAGTCTGAAAATCTTCCAACCGGATCGTGACATCATGAAAGGTATCTTCAATGCCTAATTCGATACGAGTGACGTCTTTCAAGTCCGTTCGATTACCATGCACTACTAATTTGAGTAGACCCGGGGTACGATTGGTATAGATCGAATGCGCATCTAAAAGTGCTAAATCAAAACAAACCAGGGTTTTCACTTTGGGTAACAAACCAAAACGCATCGTGATCCGCTCTTTCGTTTCATGAGATAGGTAAAAGCGTAACATCAAAGCGACAGCATGATCTTCTAAAACTTCGATACTACCGATCAAATAGCGGTCGGTTGGTTTGATCCCAGAAAGAGAGAGCCCACCACCAGAATGATCAAATAAAGCTTTTATCTGATGCGAGGAGACCTCTAATAATTGTGCTTTTCTAGTTGTTGATTGGATAAAGTCAAGTCTCATTTTGTTCCTCCTTTTTAGAAAACGGATACATTTATTTTTTAAAAAAGAGCCACATTTTTTGTGACTCTTTCAGTTTATACAGACTCCACCGGTAACTCTGGTGGTAGCATGTCATCTTCAATATCATTTTTCTCACTATAGTAGTACTTAAACTCGATATTGGTATCGTAATTACCAAATCCTTTACCAAAGATCGTACAGCCACCAACATGTTCCGCGTCTTCTTCGACGGCAATTTTCAAATCATACATCAAACGATCTAGATGTAGATCTTTCATACGACACCAAATCGTTTGCTTATTATTGATCCAAACGCCGTGGTTCGTAATACGAATAGTGACTTTGACGCCATACTGATTCATAGTTGATTGCCACCAGTCAGGAGAGTACTTGCCCTTGACATCGACAAAATCGCCCGGTGATAACCATGTTCCTAAGTCTTCATCGTTCAAAGTAAAATGGATATCCGATGGCCAATTATTATTCCCCGTTGGAAATTCTGAAGATAACTCCATGGTGATTTCGACCATTTCTAAACGATCGGTTTTCGCCAAAGGATTGATGACTTTATATTCCACAAAACCTTGGGTAAACCAAAGAACGCCAGCTTCATAACGGCGTGGATCCGCGAAATATCTAGGCTCATCATATTCGCCGATTTTTTCAACAGTCGATGCTAAGCCACAAGTCGGTTCGACCAAGAAGTCGATATATTGTCCGATTGGCACAGATACTTCGTAAAATTCGTAAGCTGGATACACCTTGCGGGGAAATTCGATTTCGATCAGATCGACTTTTAAAATCGATTGTTTTTGCATACCCGCTTTACCAGGGATGCGTTCCGTTTTGATGATCCCAGCCTCTTCTAGAATTTTAACATGTTTCGCCGTAACAGGACTACTTAGATTCAACGCTTGGGCCAGCTCCTTGACATTCATGCGCTTTTTGGATAATAAATTAATGATCTCGATACGTGTCGCACTAGCAATGGCATCAAAGACGGGCAGTGATTCTTTTGAGAGCGTTACTCGCATGTGTCTTCTCCTTTCAAAAATAGTTTCATTAATTACTATTTATAGGCTTATTTTTAATAAATGTCAAGCTTACAAATTATGAATTTAGCTAATCATTCAACTATTTTTGCTATTTTTAGTATTTCATTACCCTAAAGATAAATCTTTATCCGTTAATCCCTCTGCGTTGACATGCAAAATGCTATCTTTTTCAACTTTGACATAAATAATGGCTTGACCTTGATAGGTTTTGCGCATCGCTTGATCATAGGACGTGACATCACCTAGATCCCCATTTTCGATACCCAAAAGCTCGCCATTTGTGACTTTGACTTGGAGCATTTTTTCTTCAAAACTCTTCTGACCATTACGATCGAGTAAGGTCACAACGACTTGCGCAATGGCTTCGAATTCTTGATGGTCGACCTCAGCAGGGATTTGCCATTGTTCAAGAGCGATTTCACACGCTCCCAGAGCTGGCGTCAAAGTATCCCTCAGTTCTTGGTCGGCTGTTTTGCCAACGGCTTGTAAAGGTTCAGCGAAAGCTTCGATTTCAGCCGTAAAGCAACCTTTTTCAGGATCATAGGTCATTTTTTGTTCTTGACTGTCGATCACTAAAGCGACTGATTCGCAGTTGGAAAAGGCATAGACTTCCACGCTTTGTCCAGCTTTGTAATCCCAACGTCGACTAGTCGGCGCATAGAACGCTGCGGTTTTTAGCCTTGTTTCCAAATGCAGCATGGGGTCGTTATTCCACCAACTCTTGCGCAAATAGTAGCGACTTTTCGCAAGTCCTGCCAACGTCAGCATTCCGGCACCGGAGCCATGGATCGGCCAACCATGGGCTTCCCCAAGATAATCGATGCCGGTCCATAAAAACTGACCAGAAATAAAATCATTTTCTTTGACGGCCAACCACTCCGTATAACCATAGCCATTTTCACTACCTAATAAAGGTCGATCGGAGAACCGTTTATGATCGTCTTCATATAAAAATTCTTTATAGTTGTAGCCGATCACATCGATGGCGTCTAAGAATCCAGTTCGACTAGACAATTCTGGAAAGGCCGCTGCCAAAGTCACGGGCCGCGTCGGATCCTTACGCTTGGCAAGGATCGAAAGTTCCGCCGCTAGGGTCGCCAAACGCCGGGTATCTGGTTTTTGCGGATTGTAAATGCGTTCAGCCACGGGTTTTGCGGCGTCATTATTGCCGGTCATTTCATTAAAGAGTGGATTGACATAAGGATCGTTGGGATAATCGATTTCATTACCGATGCTCCAAGCAATCACGCACGGGTGGTTTTTATGGACATCGATCATATTTTCCAGGTCCACTTGATGCCAATTGGGGAAAAATTCGGCATAGCCTTCATGTTTAGGCGGATAAACATTGTGACCTTGCCACCATTTATTTTTGGGATTTTCCCATTCGTCGAAAGCTTCATCAAAAACATAAAAGCCCAGTAAGTTGCACAAGTGATACAAGCTTTGACTGTGGGGATTATGGGCCATGCGGATGGCGTTCGTCCCGGCTGCTTTTAAAGTCAACAGACGTCTGAGCCAAACGACTGCTGGTACTGCGGTCCCAAAACAGCCCGCATCTTCATGCAAACACACGCCGCGCAATTTCTCATTTTGCCCATTAATGAAAAAGCCTTGGTCAGAATCAAACTGAATCGTGCGGATACCGACTGTTGTTTCATAGTCGTTGTCAGCTCCTAAAGTCGTCTTTAAATGATAAAGATTAGGCGTATCATGCGACCAGAGCTCGGGATCGGCGATGACTTCTTCAAAGACAACGGTCATTTTTTCATGGGGTGCCAGTTTGATCTGCTTTTCGATCGGATAGACGATCCCGGTTTGGCAAGACTGCAAGTCTTCACGGATCGTGCCTTCTTGCTTGTAATCAGAACGATTCACAATTTCATGCGTGATGCGGATCATCGCTTCTTGATCGTTACAAGTAATGGTTTCAAAAAAAGTGCCGTTTTCAGCCAACTGGACCTCTTGATGACTTTCCAGACGGACGGGTCGTGTGATGCCGGAGCCATTGTACCAACGGGAGTCCGCGATATCTGTGTGGTCGACCCGGACTGCGATCACTAGTTCATCATCTTGGGCTAAACTAATGATTTCACTGAGATCAAAAGAAAATTCCGCATAACCAGAGGGGCGGCTTCCTAAATGATAGCCATTGGCCCAAACTTGCGCTTTTTTATAAACGCCTTCGAAAACCAGTCGTAACGTCGGCGCTAGCGGCAACTCCTTTAAGTCGACATGGGCGCGATACCAACCGATTCCTCCCGGTAAATAGCCCGTGCCACTTGCGGCCGCGCGGGTGAAATCTTGCTGGACACTCCAATCATGGGGGACGGTCACTTGTTGCCAGTTACTATCATCGAAATCTTTTTGATAGGCCAGTTTTTGCTCGCCTAAATGAAACTGCCAATCGGTTACTGAATTTGTTTTCAAGTTATTTCCTTCTTTCTTGATCGATTCGCTCAAAGAATAGCATCGATCAGTCTTTCTTGCGATAGAAAAAAATCTTCTTTACATGGAAATTTTTATTCTGATTAGTCATAATTGGTTTTTGGTGCTATGTGGACTTCACTTTTACCTTTTAAGGGCCACTGTCGCGTCTGACTGTTATTTTTATCAGAAATATTTGTTTTTTATACAAATAAAGCTCCAAGTAAGTACTTAGAGCTTTGTTTGCTTTTATCTCACTCGTAATAAGCGCGCCCCGTGGGAATTCACGCTAAAATCACTGTTAAAATCACCGTCTGTATGAGCCCAGAGGTCGCGGAAGGCTGAAACAGACAAGTCTGTGATCAAGGTTTGCGGCAGGGCTTGTTTTTCTGGGGAGACATTAAAAATAGCTAGGTATTTACCTTCTTCAGAATGGGCTTGCCAAATGATCCAGGTGTCATCGCGATAGACTTGGCGGCGATCGACGAGAGTCTTGTACATGGTCAACACTTCTTGATTCGTGAACAAGCTCAGGGTGAAGTCGTCGATGTCAGGTAGCGTGCCGCCGTACATGAGTGGTGATTGGAAGATCGTCCAAAGGCTCATCAAAAGATACTGTTCATCGCATGTGAAGCGGGGCCAGTTATCGCCACCGCCGCCGTCATGGGCGCGCACGCCGATGTGGCCGAGCGGTAACATGTCGCAATCAGGCCAGTTGCCAGGCCGGACAAACAGCGCCCACTCGGCAGTGCGGTCGAACATCTTGTAAAGGGCGTCCCAATGGTCCCAAAAATCATCGGTCAAACGCCACATGTTGGCCTGATCTTGGAAAAAGCTGCCATTTTGTAACTGGGCCGGACCAGGTGAGAGTGACAAGACGATGGGACGGTCTGATTTTTCGATGGCTTTATGGATGCCGGCGATTTCTTTTTTATGGGCGTCGTTATAAAGCGCAGAATAGGCGATATCATCGACTTTGAGAAAATCCACACCCCAAGAGGCGTAGAGTTCGATCAGCGAGTCGTAGTAAAGCTGCCCTTCCGGAAGCTCCATATTGACGCCATACATGTCCGAGTTCCATGGACAAATGTTGTTCAGAGCGATATCACGAGCCCGTTTAGTGGTTCCCTTAATCGCGGTGTTCTGATGAACGGCTTGACGGGGGATCCCGCGCATGATGTGGATGCCAAATTTCAAGCCGAGACTGTGGATATAATCCCCCAACGCTTTAAAACCAACTCCATTGGCCGCACTAGGAAAACGATTTTCAGCCGGGAGCAGGCGCGAAAATTCATCCATTTGTAAGGGATAAAAAGGATGGTACCAAGTCGATGAGGCAGTAGGTTCGCTCCATTGGATGTCGACCACGATATACTCCCAACCATATTGTTTCAAATTTTTCGCCATATAATCGGCATGGGCGCGCACTTCGTCTTCACGCACCGAGGCTCCGTAACAATCCCAACTGTTCCAACCCATGGGCGGGGTTTTGGCAAATTCTAAATGACTCATTTTCATCTTCCTTTCTTTTCGATCATTTTCTAAAGAAAACGACGCCATGTGTTCATTTGTTTGACGTTTCATTTTAAGGTTGCCTTAAGCTTATACTAAATCTCGCATTTGTGGGGCAAACTTTACATTTCTTCTGCCACATTTGATCCGTATGGTACGGACATTATTTTTCGTTTCTTTTGCCGCTTTCGCCGATTGCGGACAACACTTTCCGTTTCTTTTGGCCACTTTCATCGATTGCCTTCCATTTGTGGGGCGGCTATTCTTGAATCCTTTGTTTTGAGAATTTCTTTTAAATGATCACCGGTCGGATGCAGCCTTTTTCATCAAAATCAAGCGGCGAAATACAGGTTTCACGGTTAACGCCTTTCTCATTTTCCGCAAATTTTTCTAACGGTGTCGCAAAGCGATGATAGGCGATATGGTAAGTATCTGTATCTTTTTCATGCAAAATACTGTGGTGCCCTGTGCCCAAGATCCCACGATCGGGACGCTTTTCCAATATCGTGTAATGAAAGTCGACAGGTCCCCACAAACTTTCAGAGGTGCCATAATTGACATGATAATCAGCACTTCCGGTATCGTCACAGGACCAAGTGAAGTGGTAGATCCCGTCGCGTTTGAAGACGGTCACCGCTTCTCTAAAATCATGCAAGCCCGTATAGACATGGATCGTCTCCGGTTTGATCTGGCGCATATTCTCAGTCAATTCAACGATGGCTGCCGTATCTCCGTTACCAAAAAGCAAATAGCTAGCTCCACCTTCTTGGTAAATACTTGGATCGATCATTTGTGCTAGCGGCAACTGCTTTTCTGCGATCAACTCGTAAGGTAAAAGCGGCTCAGGATCGGCCATAAAAGGTCCAGTCGGCTTTTCGGCAGTCGCAACGCCGATGCAAGACTTGCCATCGGGACGTTTACCACAGAAATAAAAGTAATAATGGCCCTCTTTTTCAGCGATACAAGGCGCCCAAGCATTGCCAACTGCCCAAGGAACTTGATCAGATGCGACATCGAGGATTTCCCCAGCCGACTCAAAGTGTTGCAGGTCGTTTGAAGTGAAGACGGAAAAAGTCGTGCCGCCCCAATTTTTTGCCCCATCTGTAGTCGGATACAGGTAATAATCCTTGCCAAATTTCACCAAGTCAGGATCGGCATAAAGGCCCTTGATGACAGGATTTTCTTGTTTATAGTAACATTTGAGCCGTTCATATTCCGCATCTGTGATCGCAAGCACGCCACCGTGTCGTTTTTTCGTTTGGCCAAAATCATAGGCCTCTTGTGGTAAAGGTTTAAAATCTTCCGTACCCAGATCATCGGTCACTAAGATCGTATAGCCGGTATTTTTCATAAACTCATCGAGGATCAAAAACCAGCGATCCTTTTCACCTGGGTAGATTTCCGGACCTTCCACACCATAGATTTGAGCCAAGCTCGGTGAATCCACCGCTTCGTAAGTCCCAGTCAATGCCTGGGATTTTTCCATCAAAACGCAGCCCGACGTTTCATCTTTGGTAAAGCGGTAATAGCTGCCTTTGGAAAAAACGATGGTACTATCGATGACATCTTGCTCTTTTTCCATAAAGAGAAAAGGCTTGGTCAGCTTATGAAAATCCGTGGTATAGGCTGCATACATTTTTTGTTTGCCCTGCGTTTTTGAGGCCCAAAAAACGAGAAAGGCTTGTTTTTCCTGATCATAAATTGCTTCTGGAGCCCAGACATTGCCGGCTTCTGGTAAATCGATCGGCAAAAGTTGCGGCGCACTCCAATAAATCAAATCGGTCGACTCCCAAACGACTAGATTCAAACTACCTTTTTTTTGTGCGTATTCCCAACCGCGTCCTTTGTGTATTTGCAAGTCAGTAGCAATCAAATAAAAGCAGTCTTTTTTCTCATCGCGGATCAGAAAAGGATCCCGAATCCCTTCCTCACCGATTTTAGAACGTAAAATCGGTTGACCCTCATTCAAATCAGAAAAATGGCGACCATCACGACTAACGCTAAAATAAACTTGCTCGCCATCTGCTTGTTCCCCCGTAAAATGTACAAATAAAAATTTTCCCATCGTTTACTCCTTATTTTTGATTTCAACAACTGTCACACTGTGTTTTTTGATCGCAATAGCAGGCGTACGAAAAGCTACTTGTTCCCTTCTTTTTAATTCAGAAGGCTGGCCTAAGTGATTTTCAGCTTCTAGATCCGCCGAAAGTTGTGTCAGCCGGCTGATTTCCACTGCTTTGGTAAAATTTAAGGTAAAATCAGTGGCTTCATAATTAACGACCTTTAAATAATAAACTTCCTTAGCGGCCGCATAAGTCACATTCACGTAAGCCCTTTGGATCACCAGTGGTTGGACCTCGATTTGATTCATCAATTTCCCATCAACAAACGTTTTAAGCCTACGACCGGCAACTTCCAAACGGCAATGATAGGTGTGATTGCTAGTAACACGCCAAATCGACTGCGTCAAAACACTATCGGCGCCTGCGATCACTTGGTCCAGCAGACAGTCTTGATTTTGCCACCCACCTAACGCCCAATGATACAGATTTTGCTCGTCACACTTGCCAAAATACCATTTAAAGCCTTTGTCCCACTTGCCACCGGTCTTTTCAAAATCGAAAGAAAGGGTGTAGTGACTACTGGTGATTTGATCAAGTTCTATTTGATCAAAGGCACGGATTGCTTGATCGGGATAGCTGTGCTTTTGGCCACTCGTTTGATCAGTGAGATGAATATTCGTCACGGAAATGTCCGCGCCATCAGCCTGCATACCAAAGCTACCCGTAATGGCCGCGTCATCGACCACCCGATCTGCGGGAAAATTTTGTAGTTCGTAGCCCACGTTTTGCGTGCCAAGATGAGTCATAAACAGCTTTTGGACTTCGTAATTGACGCTACCCAAAGCTTTTTCTTGGTCAAACCAAATCATATCGGGCGCCCAATTGACATGGCGGTCATTGGCAAAAAGCGGGGCATAACAAGCCAGAGCTACTTTTTCAGCATTGTGCTCCAAACCGATCATGTAACTGGCTTCGGCCAAGGCGCTCTTCCAGCGGTTGGTCTTGGCCGCATATTCGCCTAAAAAGACTTTTGGCCCGGTTGGATCGAGGGCATCGTAATGATGATGATTGGCCAAAAACCATTCCGGCGCGCAATAATAATGCTCATCGATCAAATCTGACTCGAGTTCTTTGGCACTTTGCCAACCACGTTCATATTCACTGCCGGCGGAAAAAGGCCCCGCCGAATTGATCAATTTGATGTCTGGATAGTTGGCGCGGATGGCCTCATGAAAATAAGCATAACGATCAAAGAAAGCCTGTCCCACTTCTTCATTACCGATTGCTAGATACTCCAAGCCAAACGGTTCAGGATGGCCCATTTCACAACGAATTTTTCCCCAAGGCGATGTTTTAGGACCATTGGCAAACTCAATCAAGTCTAGCGCATCATCGATCCACGGTTGCAACTCTGCTAGTGGTACCGCCCGTTGATGATGGGGATCAAAACCCGCTGGTAACACCGGCAATGGCTTAGCACCTAGGTCTTCACAAAGTTGGAAATATTCAAAATAGCCTAAACCTAGTGTTTGATTGTAGCCCCAAGAATTACGTTTGGTCGGTCGCGTTTCGATCGGTCCTAGGGTGTTTTTCCAACGATAAGAAGCATCGCGATCGTGGCTATTTAAACTCCCATCGTGGACCAAACAGCCACCAGGAAAACGTAAGAATTTAGGGTGAGTCGCAGCGAGAAGTTCCGCCAGATCTTGACGAACGCCATTTTTACGTCCTTTGAATGTGGCTTTGGGGAAAACGGAGATCATGTCGATAGCAAGCGCTGCTCCGGCGGGGAAAAAGACCCCTAAGCGACCATGACGTGTCGTCATAGGCACCGTCACTTCTACTTCATAAGCTTGCCAACCGTCTTTTTCTAAGGAAATCGCTGCTGACACCAAGAGAGTCTGCTCAGAAAGCAGCGCCAGTGTCACTGCTTGATCGTGAAGATCCGCCTTGGCAAAAAAAGAAATCCGATAGCTGGCCCCTTCTTCCAAGTAAAGCCCTTGGTTAAAGCCGGCATTATAAATCGCTAATTCAGCATTGGTATTGATCTTTAAATAGTGGCTATTATTCGGGTGGAGTGGCTCGTCAGTCATGACCCGCAACGTTAGCGGGATCTTTTCTAGCGGCCTACCATCCTCTTTTTGCCAACCCGTCAAAGCATGATAAGTCGGATGGTCGATGCTGCAAAATTCAAACGAACGGTTTTCGATCAGCTCCGCATACAAACCGCCATCTGCGGCATGATTCAGATCCTCAAAGAACAAACCATACAGATCACCTAGTTGTTCTTTCTTTTCATCAAAATGAATATCGATCGTAGGTGTTGTCATGCGTCCTTCTCCTTTAGTTAATATTTAAGATAATCATATATGAAAACAATTGATCCACATATTCTTGAAAAACAATTTGATAACCTTTACAGAACTCTATTTTACCATAGAAATCAGATATTAAAAGGACTTTTTTAGCATTATTAAAAAGAAATTAGCTTTTGCATATTTAAATATCTTCAAAGATAATCTTAATGTGATTAACGATCCCATCCTTTTTTATAAAGAAAACTTTACCGTTTCTTTTAAAAAAGTCCGCGTGTTTGTGAAATGGTACTCTCAGTTGCTATCTTTTTGGTTACTGAAAGTTTGAGCTTGAGAGTCGTGAGTAGGCTCACGATGTTCCACAGCTGATCTTAAGCAAACCTATCTCGTAGTGTAGCGGCTGATTTCGGCCGTGAATTGTGATTATTTCAAATTAGGATCGAATTCTCGATTTGAAAAAAACTTGACGGATGGCTATGGGTCATGTATGATTGCATCAATTACTAGACGAGGGGGAACCATTATGCACACATCTTACCGAACCGACAGTTTAAGTTCATGGCAAGACTGGCGTAGGCTGTTGTATTGATGGGTCTTCATCTATAGATACAACGATTTAGATGAGCACTCTAAAACTTTGTATCTATGCCGAAAATAAAAATTTTCTATCGCATAGATTTCAATGTCTATGCGTTTTTTGTTTGGCGAAATAATCGCAGGATTGGTGCTTTTTTCATAAAAATGAAGTGAGTGTTTATCAAAAATGAGGACAAGAATAGCAAAGACTGCAGTAGATCTAAGAAAGTCTGCCTTATTCCTATCGTTAGCGGATCATTTTTAGGGTTTATTTAACGTTTTAAACATAATTATAGGCAAAAAAATCAGAATAATCTAATTTTTTATTCTCTTCAAAAAACTTCAACAATTTCAAAAAATATCTTGCGGAAAAAGGAGTGGCAGTAGCATGAAAAAAGGGCCAATTAGTAGGAGTTATCGTTGTGATTTTATTTGTAGTTGGAGCATTTGTGCTAGGGCGTCGTAACACAAGCTCTTAAGCGACAGTTTCTATAGAAAAAGCTAAATAAATTAGAAAGGTATTGATAAAATGTACGGTATGAATGACTTTTTGTTAACTTACGAAAAAAAGGATTATGCAGAACACTTGTCAGATTTTCGCTTTAAAATCGATTGTTCTTTAGGCACAAATCCCTATGGAGAATGGCCTGGTTTAAGGATAAATAAAGCCATATTTGATCAGGTGTACTTGTACCCCGAAGACAGCACCGGATTGAAGCAAGAAATATGTAAACACTATAGTGATATAACAATGATCAAACCAGAAAATATTGCCTTGACTTGCGGATCAATAGGTGGGGTAATGACCGTAAATAGGATGTTTTTAAAACCTGGTAAAAAGATCATAGGGATCGCTCCACAGTTTTCAGCAGTCATTGATGATTTTAATATTTATCAGGCCGAGTATATCCCGGTTTATTTAAAGGAAGAAAATAATTATGAATTTGTCTATGAAGACTTCTTACTGGAATTGGAAAAAGTACAGGATGCCTATATCTATATCGATAATCCGAATAATCCTACCGGTCAAATCATTCCTAAAGAATATCTAGAAAAGATAGTGATCGAAGCTAAAAAGAGAAATAGCTTTGTGGTGATCGATGAGGCTTATGGCGATTATATGGATAATAAAGAATCTGTCGTAGATTTGTTGGAAGAACATGAAAATCTCGTCATCATCCGGACTTTTTCTAAAGGTTTAGGAGCAGCTGGGATCCGCTTAGGTTATGTCATTGGTAGAAAAGAATTTATTCATCTATTTAACAAAGTAACGATCCCCTTTTCCAATAATATCATCGCTGACCACGTGGCCACGCAAATAATCAATAGCCGGTGGGATAAAGAAAATAGCGAGAAAATCAAAGCGGGCAATCGCCGCCTTTTAAATGATCTTTCGGTCTTAAAAGTAGCCCATACAGCTGAGATCGTCCCTATTTCTATGCTATATTGTGACAACAAGGAAATAGATTTAAGTCAGCAGATGGAAAAGGTCGGCTTAAAAGTAGTCAGCTGCGAGGGCTATGAGGGACTTGGAAAAAATTGTATCCGGCTCAATCTACATGCGGATATTGAGTTACTGATGGCTTGTTTAAAAGAGACAGAGAAATTACTGTAGGAACGATCCTAGTTCTTTGTGAAACTATATACGAGGAGGAATTAGGCTGTCTTTATTTTTATCAGCAGCCTATACAAAAATATGAATAAAAAGACAAGTATAAGAAATGTATTTAAATATGCTGGTGCCTTTATAGCCTTTATGATCGGCTCTGGGTTTGCCACAGGACAAGAAATCATGCAATTTTTTACGTCCTATGGCCTTTATAGTATTGGCGGAGTGATCATTAGCATGGTTTTGTTTTCTAGCTTGGGGGCCATCCTATTGAAATTCGGTTATGAGCAAAAAAACAATCCCAATGTCAATGCTTTTCATTATTACTGTGGAAAGATCTTAGGCAGTTTTTTAGAATGGTTCGTTCCTATATTTTTAGCTATGGTGGTGGTTGTCATGATTTCAGGATCTGGCGCCACCATGAATCAATATTTTGGCACACCGCAAATTGTCGGAACATTATTTATGTCTATCGTTGTGCTCATTTCAAACTATTTTGGTTTGCAAAGAATCGTTGATATCATTGGATATCTAGGCCCTATTACCATTATATTTACTTTATTTATTTCTGTCGTCGCTTTGATCAATAATCCAAGCGGTCTAGAAAATATTGCTGAAAATATGAGTCATATTGAAAAATTCCAAATGGCAACAAGTAGCCAAAATACGTGGTGGTTGGCCGGTATTTTGTACGTGGCCTATAATGTGACAGGCTCGATCCCCTTCCTAACCGAAATGGGCCGGGTCGCTCATACCAAAAAAGAAGCAGTCCTTGGCGGCATTTTTGGTGGAATCGCTCTAATGTTAGCAGGTCTCTTATTGAACTTGGCGCTTTTGTCCTATATCGATGACGTAGCAACACTGGCCATTCCTAACCTATTTCTATCTGACTTAATTTCACCCATCGCCAGTTTCATATTCTCTCTTATCTTGATTTGTGAAATTTTTAGTACGGCCTCACCAATGATGTGGATAACTACTCAAAAGTTTGGCGGAAAAGAAGGGACCAAAAGATATAAGATCGTATTAGTCCTCTTAACTATTATTGCCTTTGCTGGTGGACAATTGCCTTTTGGTCAATTGGTCGGCATTGTCTATCCCTACACTGGCTACTTAGGTATTATCGTTCTGGCGATGGTCATCATTAGAACTATAAAAGACAGCCGACATCAAAAGGCGTTTCAAAACAGTGTAGAAAATGATTGATCATTATTCGATCCACAACATCGTGTTCAAAGAGTGGATATTCAGATCAAAAATAAATTGTTTGCTTGATGAAAAAGAAGGTCTTAAGTCTTCACGATTTCCAAAATGTTAGCCTTTATCATTTTTAAGACGTTTCACGATCTATCTTGTGAAGCGTCTTTTTTGCACTCAAACTATCAGAAGGAACGACCGCAAGCCATTTGATTATTGTTTATTAGTGCCTTCTAATCACCTATGGTTCCCGGATTTTTGCAACTTCAAATGTTTAAATATTGGCAAGAGCGGTTTCCTTTTTTCTCAACTTTCGCTATACTAAAAATAGAAAACGATTACTGGAGGAACTTCATGAATTCTCAAACCTTTACCATTTATGACAAGCAACAAACGACGCCTATCATCATGGATAAAACTTACAACAAGGCGACTTACAGTGCGCGGGCTTATAAGCAAGTAGCGCGGGCGGTCCAAGATCTGCGGCAAGATATCGGTATGGTGACTGGGGCTATCGATGCAAAATTAGTCCAACAATGTTTTGATGACAGCTCAGAATGTCTTGCTAAGCGGTTGGTCCAAGCTGATCAAAATAAAATCCCAGCGCTCCACTATAGGCTCACAAATCAGACCACACCTGTGATCATCATAGGTATTTTTGAAGAAAGTGCCCTTTTACAAGAACTGTATCAAGCAGGCAAGCTTCCCCAAGCAGAAAAGTTGCCACAAGAAACAGAAAGCTTTTTGATCACAAACGTCGACCAACCCACAGCTACGATCCCGACGGCTTTAGTTATCGCGGGCAGTGACGCACGCGGGACGATTTATGGC
>JBFLGC010000048.1:0-20412 GCA_041859945.1 Tetragenococcus sp. | reverse complement strand
CAAATGATTGTAGTCGCGTATTTTGCTTAGTATTTTTCTTGGCTTCGGCTATGGCCTTTTGGATCTCTTCAGTTGTTGATTCGATACCTTCAATATCATTGGTACTTTTTATTTCTTCTATGAGCATTCCTAAAAAGAAATGATCAGTCGCAACGGTGGGCAAATCAGCAGTCAATTGCATGATTTTTTGAGAGTTTTCCGTGACGGTTGTTAATAGCTCTTCCAGAGGTGTGATGCGAACTAAAAATAACTTGTAGGTTTCACTGGACCGCTCACCTTTAAACATAGGATTGATCATTAAAGCTGTCATATAGGAGCCATAACCGTCTCTTCTCTTAGTGATTTCATCTTGGATATTGTTTTTAGGATACATCATAGCATGGATTTTTAAGGGATGATAAGACATTTTATTTCCTCCTTTTTGACTTTTCATTAGTTTAACATTATATTTTTAAAAAGTAAATCAAAAAAATAGCTATTTTTAGATTTGTTTTACTAAATATACCTAATTAAATCCTCAAAAGAACAATTTTTTATTTTATTATAGATGATTTTGCTAAATCTGTGATACTACAGTCCGAATCCGGTATCCACAAAAAAGAAAAATACACCGAATTGGTATCATCATGGACCAAAAAAGCTGAAAAAAACACTCCTTCATCGCAATCGATCAAAGGAGTGTTTAGACGTAATTAGAATAACTGCCAACTTTTCACGCTGTCGGCGACAAAACTAGCGTAAAGCCGAGCGCCTTTTTCTGTTAAGTGGACGAGGTCTTCGCGGTAATAGCTAGTACTATCACTTTCTGAGACATTTGTGAAATAGCGATGGGCTTTTTTGTTGACATCGATAAAATGAAGTCCTTGTTTTTCGGCAACTTCTTCAGCTATTTGTCCGTAGGCGGTGATTTGTTGATCCATGACAGCTAACTTTTCATCAGTCGCAACAGCTTTTTTGCAAATGGCGATCGGTGATAGTAAGATTGGCGTTGCTTGGGCTATTTGAGCGACAGCGACTAGTTTTAATAAATAATCTGCAAAATCGTCGGGTGCCAGATAACGTTCGGCTTTTTCAGCGTTGCAATCATTGTGAGCAAATTGAATGAAGAGATAATCACCAGCTTGGATCTGTTCAATGACCGGTTCAAGCCGTTTTTCGTTACAAAAAGTTTTCATCGAACGGCCTGCCATGGCGTGGTTATTGACTTTTAAGACTTGGTTTTCATAGACTTTTTCTTGAGCAAAGGCACGGTCTGGGGCTTGGCTGATCGCTAAAGCTTCATTTGGATACAAACTTTCTAACAAAAATTCACCCCAGCCAAATTGTGGTCGTGCGGATTCAGCATAGCTTTGCATGGTCGAATCGCCGACTAGATGAAAGACGGGTTTGCGTTTCATGGCGGGCATGATTTCGGCACTATCCAGATCACTGGCATAGTAAAAGCTTGGATAGCAAGGTTGGTTGTAACAATTATTTTGCCAAGCGATGCCGCAACGATATTGCGTATCATGCATCAAAGTGAAGAGTTTATGGTCGCTTAGATCACTGTTGCTATAGATCCGTAAAGAGCGATCGTCTTGTGTGCGCAAAATCAATTCTTCGCGATAATCGCCAAACAAATCAGCGACTAAGCAAGGATTGCCTTTGGTCCCATTGTTGGTGGCAGTAGCTTCTGGAGCTAAAATAGTTCCGTGACGCCAATCGTTTATGATGCCTTGACCTTTTGCCGTCAAATAATCGGCACCGTCTGTGACTTGCGTGCTATAATCTGGTAAATAACGGATCGACATGTTGGTGCCTAGCGTTTGGTCATCAAGTAATTGGCCTTTGGTATCAAAAGTACCGATCGTGTTGACCCAACATTGGAGGCCACGTTCATTGCGGATATCACCGACCATACAGCGGCCCAGATCACGCACAGCTTCGTATGCTCCAAAAATAGTAGTCCCATCTTCAGCTCGGCGCAAGGCATAGCCATAAGGAGCAGCGGCGGCTTCTTCAAACACGTTAAAAATCTCCAGGCCGGGGCGATCAGGATCGATGTTAGCCACGTGCATCGCATCGCCATGTCCAAACTTGGCGAGGGTGCCATTTGGCAAAGGATCTTTGGAACTATAGAGAATGTGACCGTCGTGATCGATCGTGGCACCGCCGTAAATGATCTCCATATAACCATCGCCGTCGACATCGGCACAAGACAGTGAATGATCGCCTTGACAAGCAAGGGCACCGAAGAAGGGATCGCGACCGTCTTGGTTATGAGCGGTGTCATTGAAAGGATTGTTCATTGGCACATGCCCGCTGTCGATGGACCAGATTTTTTGGAACGCTCCCTTAGAAAAATCATAGGCAGCTACACAAGCGCGTGTATAATAGCCACGGCTGATGATAAGACTGGGGTGAACGCCATCTAGGTAAGCGACACCAGCTAGGAAGCGGTCGACGCGGTTGCACGGCTCGATCCGATTACCGGCGTAATCGCCCCACAAAAGGCCATCATCGCCACGCGCAAAAGGAAAGTCGATCGTTTCAAGCTCGCGACCATTACCATCAAACATAGTCAAATATTCAGGTCCTTTGTAAATAAAGCCTGCAAATTCACGCAACTTGTTCTTCTCACTTTTGGCTGGGGCATAGTCGTCGATAAAGTAATCGACCAGAGTTTGGGCAGCTTCATCTGACAAAGGATAGTCATATCTCGGAGCGAGATCGAAACATTCTTCGATCGTTTTTGGCCACTGCCCGGAAACAACTTCAGGATGAGTGGACCAGCCTTTAAACATCTCTTTTAAGTGAAGCGCGTAATCGGCAGCGGAACAAACATAATTGTCTTCGTGGGTGATGCCGCGGACTTGATCTTTTTGGGGCAGACTGATGTAGTCTTCGGCGCAGATTTGCCCCCGTTCGTCGTAACGAATCACTTTAGTGCCAGGTGCCGTTTTGAGCGCTATTTCGCCTTTACCATCACCATCAAAATCAAAACACATAAATTGCGTATAGTGAGCACCGGCACGAATATTGGGCCCGCAATCGATGCGCCAAAGTTTGCGTCCATCGAGTTTATAGCAATCGAGCAAACACCGTCCCGTGTAGCCACGTTGGGAGACATCTTTAGAGTTGGTCGGGTCCCATTTTACGATCAATTCATAGGCACCATCCCCATCCATGTCGGCGATGGAGACATCATTGGCCCGATAAGAAAAGCGTTCGCCAGCTGGCGTTACGTCGTCTGCGGGTTTATCAAGAGGTAGATCGAAATAATTCTTCTGCCAAACGGCGATACTGACACATGGTTTTTGATTTTCCAGAGCTACTTGATAATGATCAGTCATTTGGCCATCACGATCGATGTAATTGGTGCTATCGGTGACGGTCGCGATTTTTTCACCGTTGCGGAACACAGTAAATGGTGCACTGACCATGCTTTGGCTTTGTGTATCAAATGTTAGGACCTCTTGTTTCAGCAAGCGCCAACTCAAAAAGATCCCGGTATCAGTAGGGATAGCGATCAGGCCACGATCCAATTTTTCCAGTTGTGGGGCGGGATGAAAGTAGACCGGTGTTTCAAAAATCTCACTTTCTTTGCCCGCAGCTACCACTTTCAAATAGTGGGGGACATGGGTGGCCTTTTTTAAGGTAAAAATAGGCTTAGCTGTTTGGCCAATTTTCAAAAATTGCGAAGTTGTCAAATTTTTGTCGGACCAATAAATTTCGTAATCGGCTGCCGGAGCAAAATCGTCCCAGCTGATCGTGACACTTGTTTTGTTTATCATTTCTATTTTAAACATCATTTATTCCTTCTCTTCCTTTTTGACTTGTTCGATCGTCCTTGTCAAGGCGTCGACGGCTGATTCCATGGTGTGTAAGGCGGCACTGCCGTCGCGCTGCTCATTTGCTACCACATCCAGCAAATGAAAGTCGGTCCAGCGATTTTCATTAGGCAGAAAGTCAGGAGATCCTGGGTTAAGCTCGAATATTTCGGAATCTAACTGCTGAAGTTTACCGGCAATGATTTTTGCTATTAGGTAGGAGCCATACTCATTCGTGTGAGTATAATCGCCTTTAGGGAAAAAGTCTGTGGCCCGCTTTTGTCCTAATAATTGCCACAAAGCAATTGAATCGGCATGTAAGTCGAGCACAGGGACCTGTAACGTTTGTCCTAAATCTTTGATTTCCAGCGCATAATCGGTCAACAAGTCATTATAATCAGCCTTTTTCCAAGTGTTACGTCCCATGGGGGTCACTAGGATCGGCTGAGCACCTAAATCACGAACTTCTTTGACATAGCGTTTGATATTTTTCCGATAATCGCGATCAGGTAAAAGATGGGCGATTTTTTGGTCGTTGTGACCAAATTGAAAGAGACAAAAATCAGCAGGACGGAGCCACTTTTTGACGATGTCCCAGTGACCTTCTTCGCGAAAGCTTTCGGTGGTATTGCCGCTATGGGCTTGATTGTCGATGGCAATCTGGCTACTGATAAAGGCTGGCAAGGATTGTCCCCAAGAAGTGTAGGCCATTTCTGGATAATAATCGCTTGGTGCCACTTGATCGGTAACGGTCGAATCACCACATAGAAAGATTTTACGGCAAGCCACTTTCTCGGCCGTTGCTTTAAGAGTAATAGCATCAGGGTCTGCTGTGCAGTAGCTGACAAAAAGGGTGTCCATGGTCAGTTTATCTTGGCTAAAATCAGGGATGATTTCTGTTAATGATTGGTAGAAAGAAAATGAGCACTTTTCGCCTGTTTTCAATGAAAGGATCGCACGCAATTGCTTTCTACCAGTAAATAATAGGAGTTTCTTGATGTCTTTTTGAGCGGTCAGGATCACGTCTACAGTATAATTTTGTCCCGGTTCAGCTTTCACAAAAAAACTGACCGGATGCCGAACTGTTTGTGTGGTTTGGTAAGTAGGACGGATCGAATAGTCGAACCCATCCGCTACTTCAGGTCGCAAGTTTTGCTTTTTAAAATCATATTTTTCAAAAATCAACAAAGTAAAGTTTCCTTTCTAAAAATAAATAAGTGCATAAAAGCTACTGATTGTCTTCTCTTTTATTGTAAACAAGTCCAAGTAATCTTACTATAAGACTTTTTTGCAAAAACTTGCCTTTTTTTGATGAGTGCTTGTTGCCATTTAAGAAGTCCCTAGCGAATGATCTGATCGAGTAGAAGAGGAGCGATTTTGGAAAGGAAAGAAGTGGTTTCCAATAGAAGAAAGGCGATTTTGGAAAGGAGAGAAGTGGTTTCCAATAGAAGCAGGGGGATCTTGGAAAAGAAAATTTGCTGTAGCCAATAAAAAACTTGGTTCTCTTTTTAAAGAGGCACCAAGTTTTTGTTGATTTAATAATCATTGGGATCGACTTGCATGGGACCATAAAGATCGGTATCATCGTCTTGATAATCCCACCATTCACTTTCATAGCCATGAAAGCCAGCTTTTTCCATGGTGTTTTTCAAAATTTGATAATTGTGTTCTTGTTCAGGTGTTCGTGGGTAATTGCGTTTCGCTTTACCAGTAAAATCATCAAATTCACTTTGCATCTCGACTTCATTGCCATCAAGGTCACATAAAGTCATATCAAATGTGACGCCTTTTTCATGACTGTAATTAGGGTTTGGCTTAGCCACCCATTCATCGACAGGATAGACATCATACATTTTTTGTTGGGCCACGGTGGGGCGATAGGCGTCCCAAATCTTGATCAGATAGCCTTGATCGCGAAAAAGTTTCGCAGCGATGCCTAGCTTTTTTACCGTACCGATCCGTGAGACGGCTTTATCAAAGTCATAGATCACTTGACCAGTAAAATTATCAGAGGTCGCGTATTTCAGATCGATGATGATCGAGTCATCGATATCTTTGACATTCATAAAACTTGGATCCACTTTTACGGCTTGGGCTTCCGGAATGATTTTTTCTTTGGTCATTTGCTCACCTTCTTTCCTTGATATTTCGTAGTGAAGTACCAATAAGCCACGGCTCCTAAAGCAGGTACCGCCAAACCAAGGACGGAGGTGACCGGATCATCTAAGAGATTGCTAATTAAAATCACAATAAAAGCCAGCGCAGCTAAAATCACTGTGAAAGGATAGCCCCAGACTTTATAAGGACGTGCGGCAGCCGGGTTTTTGTGACGCATCACCGGTACGGCGATGATCGAAAGCAAGTTGAAGATCGCCCCAGCAAAGACGACAAGTGATGTCAACTGGTCCAGATCACGCGTCAAGACCAGCAAAATGGAAATCACTAGTTGCAGCCACAGCGCATGGTCGGGTGTCCGATATTTGGGATGCACATGACCAAATGTTTTCCATAAAAGCCCATCTTTAGCAGCTGCGTAAGGATAACGCGAAAAGGCTAAGACCATGCCATTAAGGGAACTAAGCATCGCCAAGACCATGGTGGCAGCTACCAAGATGTTGCCGAAGTTACCTAAGAAAGTTTCCGCGACATTGGTTCCTAAATATAATTGGCCATCTTTGATCGAAGCAGCGATAAAGCTCGGATCAAGTGAACGATAGATGGCTAGATTGAACAAGACATAAACGACAGTGGTAAATCCGACTGACAAAATCAAGGCTTTCGGTAAATTCTTTTGCGGTTCTTTCATTTCACCAGCAACGGTATTTAAATTGGTCCAGCCCTCATAGGCCCACAGAGAAGCGATCACGGCAAAGGACATCATGCGGATCACTTCGAAAAAGTTGAGACCACTTGTCGCTGTAGTAATGCCCATGTGTGGCGTATAATCTCCAAAGAAAAGGCCTAGGACGATGATCAAAATCAGTGGTAAGACTTTAACGACCGTGAAAAAGTCTTGTACCTTACTGCCGACATCGACACCGACGTAATTGACCAAAGTAAAAATCACGATGAGGGCGATCGCGATCGCTTTGACGACCCAACCAGCCATTGGGAAAAATGACTTCAATGCCATAGGAAGGGCCACTGCTAAAGCCGCGATCGAACCGGAACCGCCGATCAACATACTTTGAAAGCTGAACATGTAGCCAACGACGGGGTGAAAGGCATCTGACAAGTACACATAGATACCACCTGTTGAAGGATTCATTGCTCCCAATTCGGCAAAACACAAACTGCCTAATAAGGTGACCAGACCACCGATCAACCAAGCAAGTAAAGCCAGCCCCATCGACATGTTTGAGCGTTCTAAAACGTAAGAACCAATATAAAAAATGCCAGAGCCGATCATAATACCAATCAAAATACTACTGCCACCAAAAACGCCGATACTCTGTTTTAACTCTGAATCTTTTTTCTGTTCCTCTTTCATTTTCTCCACCTCATTTTTATGAATAGATTTACCTAACAGTCAAAAGGCTACCATTTATTGACCCCGTTTAAATTTTTGCAGATTCAAAAAATATCTCATATAGAGGTCTATGGTATGATCAAAGTAAAAGGTCCGGTTTTTCCTTGGCTCATTTTCTCTGGTTGGATCATCAAAGTCCCAACCAAAACAAAATAAACTTTTGGCACCCGATCCTCTAGGTGTTTTCTTAAGTTTAACACGCTTAAGTATAGAATGAAAATATTTGTATGATAAAAGAAAATGTCTCACTTGAACAATTGGCTTTGTTGACCGAAAATTTGTTGAACCCCATGAGCTTGAGTCAGCCTCATTTTTGCTGACTTCTATAAGGAAACGGTACTCTTTTTTGGCTCAACATGCTATCATAAAAATGAGGTGAGGACAGATGAAAGATTCATGTGAATTGGGTACAGAGATTTTTGTAAAAGTAACGGATCCTCAAGGCGCAGCCATATACGATGATCAGAAACAACTCAAGCAAATTTTGGCCTTTGGCGAGGAATTTTTAGTGGGTACTTTTGGCAAGGATGAAGAGGAAGGTTATTATTTTAAAGGTCCATTAGGCTATGTTTCAGGTGCCGAAGTGGTACTGATCGCCACACAAGCGATCCATTTGCAAAAGCTTTTTCCACGACCTGTAAACGGTAAAGTGAAGGCTAGTCATGGGACGATCAGTCAAAACGACTTTGGGGAACAAATCCGACCCTATCCTTTGCAAACAGAGCTTACTTTAGTTGCGCGGGGGCGTTCACTTTTAAGTGAAGAATTTTTTCAGACAGATGCCAACGAATGGGTCAAAACTAGTGATATTTTACTTGAAACAGAATCGTGGATCGCTGAAGTAACAGAAACTGCGACGCAAAAGGTAGGAGTGGTCTCACCAACTGGGACCTTGATTTATTCTGCTCACCAGGATAATTTAGAAATAGTGCAACAAGGAGAAATACGACCTGTTCTAGCCAGCGTTGTGGATCATTTTGGACAACATTTTTGGCAGATCGCACCGGATGCTTATGTAAAAAAGACTGATTGTGCGGCGGACATCGAAATGGTAGCGACTACCTTTGCAAGTTATCAGTTACTAAAAGCGCCCAACATCAATCAGGATTTTTGGGACGTGCCCAATGGCTGTGAGGCAGCTGCTTTGCTAGAGGGTTTTTGGTATCAAGGCTTATTAACTGATATGGATTATCAAAATTGGATCGATACAATGCCGATTTCCCCCGATTACGATCCGTATCAAGGCTTTGGCGGTTCGCCTTATGGCATTGCCAAAGGACGTTTTGAAGGTATTTTTCCACCGGCTTTATTAAAATGGGGCCGCAAATTTGGCAGATTACGTGATTTGACAGGGGCAAATGAACAACTATTACAAGAGGCATTACAACGTGGCAATCCGGTGGTCGTTTATGTGACGATCGATTTTGAAGCACCTGAGCCGGATACTTATCCTTGGGGGACTACTTTAGCGAATAATCACGCTGTCTTGCTAGATGGTTTCACCGATGATTTGTGGCATGTCAGTGATCCGATCGGTGGGGCTTACTGGCTGACCAAAGAAAAATTTGTTCAAAGTTACGAAGCCCGTCATTGGGCGATCGAAGTTTTGCAAAAATAAAGCGAGGAGGCTTTTTAGATGGGCTTAAACAAACCTTTTTTAGATCCAATCAGCGATACCAAACCAGGCAAACATAATTTGATCACAGATGTACCTGGCGTCAAAGTAGGTCATTATACTTTGAAAAATGATTCCTTTCAAACGGGCGTAACGGTGATTTTACCAAGTGAAGATAATCTTTTTCTGAACAAAATGCCGGCTGCTGCGCACGTGATCAATGGTTTTGGCAAAAGTATGGGCACGGTCCAGATCAATGAATTAGGAACATTAGAAACACCGATCGTTTTGACCAATACCTTGTCAGCCGGGACAGCTTATACAGCAGTTGTCAAGCGGTTGTTAGCTGAAAATCCTGACATTGGGACAGATACTGGCACGGTCAATCCGGTGATTTTAGAATGTAACGATGGCGTGATCAACCGCATCCGCGACTTAGGTGTGACCGAAGCTGATGTGGCGACCGCTTTTAAAGCTTGTGATACTGTTTTTGAAGAAGGCGCTGTCGGTGGGGGTACGGGCATGTGTTGTTATGACCTTAAAGGTGGCATCGGTTCGGCTTCGCGACAAATCGAAATCGATGGGAAAACGTACACGATGGGAGCTTTGGTCATGGCCAACTATGGCTTTGCCCAAGATCTATCGATTTATGACGTCACGGTCGGCCCTCGGTTACAAGACTATTTGGAGCGCCAAAAACACAAAGAAAATGGCAGTATCGTGACCGTTATCGCGACCGATATTCCTTTTGATACCCGTCAATTGACCCGCATTGCCAAACGCTCAGCAGTCGGTATCGATCGCACCGGTGCTTTCGGTGGCAATGGCAGTGGGGAAATCACGATCGCTTTTTCAACTGCGAATCGCATTATTCATTATCCTAAAAAAGAAATCGACCAACAAGTGCGGATCACGGATGAATATATCGATCGCTATTTCCGCATGACGGTCTCTGTTGTCGAAGAAGCCGTATTGAGTTGCCTGGTCCATGCGGAAACGACAGAAAATCGCACGGGCGAAAAAGTTTTCAGTCTAAAGGATGCTTTAAATTTGTTGCAAGAAGAAAGCTATGATAAAAAAATTGCTGAACTTCAAGCAGCGCTGGGTATTTAAGGCTGTTCAAGAGCGTGCGCGGTCTTAGAAAAGTGAAAGTGAGGTCCAAACCAAGAAAGCTTGACTATCGGGGCCGATCTTTTTCAATCATTTTTAAAAATTCTCTAAATACAAAAAGACCCGCCAGTTACCGCTGGCGGGAAAAGGAGTTAAAAATGAAAAAGTGTTTTGTTAGGGTTGTTTGTTGGTATGAATATAATATAACCAATAAATATGAACAAATTATGATGAAAAGGTATAGAAAATGATAAGAATATAAAATTTTAAATTATGATCGATCCTTTTTTATATTATCTATCAAGTAATGATCACATAAGAGAAAGTTGGCATACTATGGAAATCAGAAAAATAGAACCACGCGATCATGAACAAGTGATGACTATCGAAAATGCAGTATGGAACGAAAAAAATTCCCCCGTTGTTGGATATTTTGCCACAGTTGCTGAATACGAAGCTTCTTTAGAAAATCGTCAAGTGATCGTGGCCTGTCAAGCGGAAAAGGTCTTGGGATTTCTTGATTTATTTCAAATGCATTCAGTCCCTAGCGCTAAGTTTACGATTTCTTTAGGACTAGGTATTGCTCCATTTGCCCAACGTCAAGGGGTTGCGACGGCTTTGTTGCAATGGACGATCGAATACGCCCAAAAAGCTGGATATCATAAGTTAGCTTTACGTGTTCTAGGGACCAATCCCGCCGCACAAGCACTTTATAAGAAAAATGGCTTTGTTGTCGAAGGTATTTTTAAAGATGAATTTTATTTGGATGGGCATTTTGTTGACGACATTTCGATGGCCTACTTCCTATAAGCAGAAAATCGAGGGCACGCATTCAGGCCCTCAATTTTTAACGTTCAGGACAGAAAAGACCACGTTCAGGCAAAAAATGGTTGCGTTCTCTTTTTTGTGGTAGACTGAAGCAAGGGAGGAAAAGTAAATGAAAAAAACCTTGCTATCAGAGAGTTTGGCTATTTTGTGCCTACTGGTCTCTTTGCTGTTATTTACCTTTGCTATGCCTGATATAGCCAAAGTGGGCTCGGTCGATTTCGATTTAGTCAAATGGCTCGATGCTGATATTTTTATTTTAAAATGTAGCTTCTATTTTTTGATCAGTGGTTTTTTCTTTTCTCTAATTGCTTTGATTTTAGGTTGCCGTTCGGAAAAATCCGTATAAAATATAGCAGCTAGCTCAACTATGAGCTAGCTGCTTTTCTTAATCGATTTCTAAAAGACCGGTATAGAGTTGATAGTACATCCCTTTTTGGGCCATCAAGGATCTGTGATCACCACGTTCCATGATTTCACCGTGGTCAAGGACCATGATATTGTCCGAGTTTTTGATCGTGGAAAGGCGATGGGCAATGACAAAAGTCGTCCTTCCGGCCATCAACTTGTCCATCCCTTCTTGAACCAATTTTTCGGTACTTGAGTCGATCGAAGAGGTGGCTTCATCAAGGATCAAGACAGGTGGGTTAGCCAATGCAGCACGGGCAATCGATAAAAGTTGTCGTTGTCCTTCTGAAAGTGAAGAACCATTACGAGTCAATTGCGTATCATAACCCTCTTCTAAATGTTTGATAAAGTGATGCGCATTGGCCAACTTGGCGGCAGCAATAACTTCTTCATCAGTCGCATCTGGTTTGGCATAACGAATATTGTCTGCCACAGTTCCTGAAAATAAGTTGGTTTCCTGTAAAACGATCCCTAGCGATCGCCGCAAATCAGGTTTTTTGATCAGTTTGATATCGATGCCATCATAAATGATCGCGCCTTGATCGATATCGTAAAAACGATTGATCAGGTTTGTGATCGTGGTTTTACCAGCACCGGTCGCACCGACAAAAGCCACTTTTTGGCCAGGTTCAGCATGTAAGCTGATATCCTTTAAAATCGTCTTGCCGGGATTATAGGCAAAAGTCACATCTTCAAAATGGACATCACCCGTCAATTTGACATAGTCGATACTGCCATCTTGGTGCAGATGTTTCCACGCCCAGATCCGCGTTTCTTCTGTCGTTTCTTCTAGTGTGCCATCTTCATGTTCATGGATGTTGACAAGGGTCACGGCGCCTTGATCATTTTCGGGCTCTTCATCAAGCAAACGGAAAAGACGCTTGGCACCAGCCATAGCCATGATCACTGAATTGAGTTGTTGCGAAATTTGATTCAAAGGACCAGTAAAGGATTTATTTAAGGCTAAAAATGATGCCAACCCACCGATCGTGAGCCCAGCGTAGCCATTTAGAGCCAGCATCCCACCGATGATAGCCGCTAAAACGTAGGAAATATTCCCTAAATTACCAACGATCGGCATCAAAATATTGGCAAACTTATTGGCTTGATACGAATCTTCGAAAAGTTCGTCGTTGATTTTGGCAAAGTCTGTGATAGCTTGTTCTTCATGGTTGAAGACTTTAACCACCTTTGCACCTTCCATCAATTCCTCAATATAACCATTTTCAACACCTAATTGTTGTTGTTGCAAGGTAAAGTATTTCCCTGATTTACTCATGATTTTTTTCAAAACGACTTGCATAACGACGACCATGGCCAGAGTAAGCAGGGTCAAAGGAATACTGATTGTGATCATCGAGATACCCACCATTACGATCGTCAAAAACGAAGAGATGAACTGCGGGATACTTTGGGAGATAACCTGACGAAAGGTGTCGATATCATTGGTATAGATACTCATGATGTCGCCGTGCGAATGGGTGTCGAAATAACGGATCGGCAACTTTTCCATATGTGTGAACAGCTCCATCCGAATCGTATTCATCGAACCTTGGGAAATCGTAATCAGCAACTTTTGATAAATAAAATTAGCCAACACGCCGATCAGATAAATCCCGGCCATGAGCATCAGCGCTTGCATCAAGGGAGCAAAATCTGGATTTTTAGCAACCATCAGCGGTGTGATATACGTATCGATCAAAGTTTTCATAAAAAGTGAAGAAGCTACCTGTGCAATAGAGGAAATGATGATGGCAACAATGACCGCCATGATCTGCTTAGGGTAGAGCTTAAAAACATAGGTAAGGAGTCGTTTTAAGACGTTGGTATTCAATTTTTTTTCAGCCATTAGTCTTCTCCTTTCTTCTGGGTATCATAAATTTGTTGGTATAATTCATTTGTTCGGAGTAATTCCTCGTGGGTCCCGATTCCTGTAATCTGTCCTTCATCAAAGATCATGATCCGATCAGCGTCAGAAATCGATGAGATCCGTTGGGAAATGATCAATTTGGTCGTATTAGGTAAACTATTTCGCAAACCTTGGCGGATCTGACTATCGGTCCTCGTGTCAACAGCGCTAGTACTATCATCTAAAATCAAAACTTTAGGATTTTTAAGCAAGGCGCGAGCAATACAAAGCCGTTGTTTTTGACCACCGGAGAAGTTGGCCCCACCTTGTTCGACATGAGATTCATATTGGTCTGGCATGGTTTCAATGAATTCATCAGCGCGAGCCAAATGGCACGCCGCTTTGATTTCTGCTAAAGTTGCCTTTTCATTGCCCCAGCGCATGTTTTCAGCGATCGTACCAGAAAAGAGCACATTTTTTTGTAAGACCACGGATACAGCGTCACGTAAAGTCGTCAAATCATAATTACGGACATCGAGTCCACCGACTTGCACACTACCAACAGATGGATCGTATAGGCGCGGAATCATGTTGACAAAGGTCGTTTTACTGGAACCAGTCGGGCCTAAAATACCGATTGTTTCCCCGCTAGCGATACTGATAGTGATGTCGTTTAACACATATTTATCTTTACCCGGATGGTAGCCAAACGAGACGTCGTTAAATGCAATCGAGCCATCACGAACGGTCGTGATCGGATTTTTAGGATTTTCAATGGAAGGTTCTTCATCTAATACTTGGAAGATCCGTTGCCCGGAAGCAAAAGACATACTCAACATGACAAAGATCATCGACAACATCATCAAGCTAACTAGTATGTTCATGGTATAAGTGAACATACTCATGAGTTCCCCTGTTGTCATGGAACCTGAGACAATAAAATTAGCCCCAAACCAACTAAGAGCGATCATACAACCATACATCGTCAGTTGCATGATGGGATTGTTCCAAACTAAAGTCGTTTCAGCTTTGGTAAAGAGACGGCGCAATTTAGTGACAGCTTTTTGGAATTTTTCGGTTTCGGTCTTTTCCTTGACATAGGCTTTGACGATCCGAACATTATTGACATTTTCTTGAATACTGGCATTCAAATCATCCATGGCATAAAAAGCTTTGCGAAATTGTGGATAAGAACGCATGGTGATGATGGTCAAAGCAATCCCTAGGAAAACGATCGCGCCCAAGAAAATCAAGGCTAATTTGGAGTTGATATAAAAAGTCATAAAAGTTGCTACGATCAACATTAAGGGAGCCCGCACGCACAGTCGGATCACCATTTGATAAGCATTTTGGACATTGGTCGCATCGGTCATCATACGGGTGATAAGTCCTGATGTGGCAAATTTGTCGATATTAGCAAAAGAGAAGGATTGAATGTGACGAAACATGGCTTCGCGTAAATTGCGGACAAAGCCTGAAGAGGCATAAGCCGCATAGCTCCCACTCAAAGCCCCACAGGCCAAAGAGATAAAAGCTGCGATCAGCATATAGATCCCATATTTGACGACAGCCCCCATATCGTTTTGATAGACTCCACGGTCGACGATAAAGGACATTAAATAGGGCAATAATAATTCCATGACCACTTCTCCGACCATAAATAAAGAAGCTAAGATCGAAGGAAGTTTAAATTCTTTTAATTCTTGTAACAAACGTTTAAGCATAGATCTACCTCATTCTAAATTTTTTCGGATCTGATCCATGACTATAAAAAAAACAGCCAGATCCTCTTTACTTATGTCTTGACGTAATTTTGCTTCGGTCCGATCGATATGGCTACGCATTTTGCTGATCAGGCTCAGGGACAAATCCGTCAAGATGATTTTTTTTAAACGCGCATCAGAAGCGACAGGGCAACGGGTGATGTACCCGTCTCGCTCGAGCCGTTTTAAAATTTCGGTTGCAGTTGAGCGGCGTATATGTAACTCTTTTTCGATGTCCCGTTGAAAGACGTCTACTTTTTGGTCATAAATAAAAGTCAACGTCCGCATTTGGATCGGACTTGTCTTATCTTCAACTGGACGTTCGCGCTCAATTTTTTGATTGAGCAATTGTTGGACATCGCGAAGTTCATTGCCGATCATTCGTTCCATGTAGCACCTCCTCTATTATTTGTTAGCGTCCTAACAACTATACAGAAAATTAAATTACTTGTCAAGAAATAATGCACTATTTTTTCACATCCGTTTAGTAAAGCAAGGAGCAATGTACACTACTTTGACAAAGTAACAGGAGAAGAAGGCTGGGGACGGCCATAACTTTGTAAAAGTAGTGGCCGAAAACGGCAATAGCGGTCATAACTTTGCCAAAGTAGTGATCGAAAATGGTAATGGCGGCCATAACTTTGCCAAAGTATTGATCGAAAACGGCAATAATGGTCATAAATTTACCAAAATAGTGACCGAAAGCGACAACAACAGATAAAACTCATAACTGTAGCGGATATCCTTCACTTTAACTAACAGCTTTCCTTTTAAATCACTATATTTTTTCTTAACTTAAAAGAAACGACTTTCCACCAATAGAAATGAACGGTATAATAAAAGGGAATTTGGACATGAGAGGATGTTTTTCATGAAGCTTATTTTGCTACGGCATGGGGAAAGTGAAACGAATAAAGATAATATTTTCACTGGTTGGCTCGATCCCGATCTAACCGAAAAAGGGATCGCTGAAGCTCATGAAGCGGGTCAACATTTAGCGGATATGAATATCGCTATTGACCAAGTCTATACTTCTTTACAGATACGCGCTATAAAGACAGCTAATATTCTACTTGAAGAAAGTCAGCAACTTTTTGTACCAATCGAAAAAAGCTGGCGGTTGAACGAGCGTCATTATGGGGCTTTGCAAGGCTTGAATAAAGTGGAAACGGCCGCAAAATTTGGTAGTGATCAAGTAGGCTTATGGCGGCGTAGTTATGAAGTGCGACCACCGCTTTTAAATAAGCAGACGTTTGACCGCCGTTATCAAAACTTAGATCCAGAGACTTTGCCAAAGACGGAAAGCCTAAAAGATACGTTAGAGCGGGTTTTACCTTTATATGAAGATAAAATCGTGATCGATTTAAAACAGCAAAAAAATGTGCTAGTCGTCTCACATGGCAATACCTTGCGAGCCTTCGTCAAATATTTAGAACATATTTCTGATGCAAAAATCGACCAACTAGTGATCACAACGGCCAATTTATTTATTTATGATTTTGACACAGAGATGCGACTCATTCATAAATATGTCAACGATTTTGGTCGGGATTATATCGAGGAAGTAGCCAGTCAAGAACAGTGGGGGAATTGACTAATGAAAAATATTCTGATCGTGACGTTGATTTTTCCAGTGATTGTTGTGAGTCTGTTAGTGACGACCGATACGGTTTTTGTGCGGATGGAGCAACTGATCCCCAAACGGTTTTGGCGTGTTTTGGCCTTGATATTCGTTTATTTTGTCTATGTTTTCTGTTTTGCCTCCATGTCGTCACTATTACTGGAAAGCTCGGTCTTCCAATATACACTCGCGGTTTTTCTGGCTTTTTACTATTTTAAACGTTATGGGAAATATTTGATTTTACTGACCCCTTTTTTGCAATGGGTCATCGTGAACATGACACGCTTGACCTTTTCGCGCAATTTTTCATATACCCTCAATAAAGGAATCCTGATTTTTTTGCTTTTTGTTTTGGTTACCAAGCTACCGATCAAAAATAAACGTTGCCAATTCTTGCTGATCTATATCCCCAGTATGTTGATTTCAGCTGGTGGTCGGGTGACGATGATCGATTTTGGCTTTGGAGATCATTTTTCTGGCTATGAATCCTATTTCTTCATCTTGATCGGGGCTTTTGTGATCGAAAGTGCTTTTCATTACTTTTTTATGCGTCAAGAGTTGGAAAGTTCGCGGATCCAACAAGAATTGACTTGTGGCAGGCGTGATCAATTGACGGGGGCCTTCAATTATCGCGCCCTACACGACCGATTACTGAGCTTAAATGGTAGTTCTGAACAAATCAGTTTAGCAATGATCGATTTGGATTATTTTAAAGAAATCAATGATCGCTACGGACATTTAGCGGGAAACGAAGTATTGAAAGCTTTTGTCGAGCAGTTGGAATTACATTTGCAAGTGGCATTAAAGAAAAGCCGTTTTGAGATCTATCGTTTCGGTGGCGAAGAATTCTGTCTGGTGCTTTATGGTCTTAAGAAAGAAGATGCCTTTGATATTCTAGAAGGGTACCGTAAAAAGTTAGAGATCTTGCCGCTTATTTTAGAAAATCAACAAGAAGTGACGATTCATTTTTCAGCGGGCATCCAAAGTAATGAGAGTAGTCGTTTTGATTTGTTGACGACTTTAGAGGAAGCTGATTTAGCTTGTTATACCGCTAAGCAGTCCGGACGCAACCACATCAAATTGTATCAAAAGCCAGAAAACACCTGAAACTCGATCAAACGAGATGAGTTTCAGGTGTTCTCTAAACGTCGGCCAACCCTGAGCGAAGCAAAAGCTCTTTCTCGGAAAGAGGGCCTTTTTCTTGATACTTTTGTAAAAGTAAAAGTTGTTCGGCCGTGATCCCTTGCTTTTGATAACAATCGAAAAGGAGTCCTACTGTTGTCGCTTGGTGTTCTTTTAAATTAGGATCATAAAGCATCTTGATGGCTTGATCGATGGTTCCTTCCACAGTGAAAACGGGTTGGATCGTGACTTTATAATGAGTCTCTAACCAGGCTAGGGTACCATCAGGACTGGCATAACTGAAGGCAAAAACATAGTGATCTTCGCTTTTAAGGAGCGGTACACAACGTCCTAGCTCTAAGTGGTTGCGATCAAAATCAGTTGTTGGCACAGTTTGGACCAAGGCAAGTACTTGCTCTTGGGAGACTAAGAGACCTTGTTGAACATTGGCTAGCGCATCAAGTAGTTGTACTTCGGTCAAAAGATTTTCTTGAATCAAAATGTTGCCCAGCCGACGCCTTTTTTCATGGGCTTTTTCCAAGGCTTTACTTAGGTCACTTTCGCTTATATAGCCTTTTTCTAAAAGGACGTCACCTAAGTTACGATGATAACGTTTCAAGACAGCTTTTTCCAAAAATTGATGGTCTGTTTTGTCCCAAGCGATTTTTTTCGGCGCTTTTTTTGAGGTTTCTTTTTTGACTACCTTCTCTTTTTTATGACGTCGCCTGAACCGGTGAAAATAAGCGACTACCGTGGCCGAAAAGTTGATGATATTGCCACAGATAAAGCGGATCGGCAAAACAGGTGGGAGTAAGCAAGCAAAAAATACCGAACGCAAGCCATATACCTGATAAATGGAAATCCCGCGAAATAATTCACGTTCGATCATCATGACTGTGACCAACAAGCTGAGGTACCAGGACAATGAATAGACTGGGTAGATCGGTGGTAAGTCAGTAAATAGGGAAATCAGGAAATAAATGACTACAGGATAGCCGATCAGTGAAAGCAGATTGCCGATTTTAGCCTTTTGATCACGATATAAAGAATAACGACCAGCAATCGGCATCTTGCAATCAAAAATTTCTTTTAAACCGACCGATTGCATCGTGATCCCTGTGATCCAACGGGCTTTTTGTTTGATCGCTGTTTTGAAAGTTGCTGGGAAACGACTGCGCGTGGCAATAAATTCATGCCGGATCTTAAAATCATCAGTCAGCCGTGGAACTCGTAACATGACGTAATACATTTGAATGCCTTTTTCATAGAGTGTCAAAGAAAGCCGGTAATCTTCGGTCAGACTATTTTCTGGTAGGATCTCGTCCTCACCAAAACGTTCGATTGTTTTCCGTGAAAGGGCGAATCCCGTTCCTGCAGAAGGGACAAAAGCGCCACTTGAATAGCGTGAGACCATCGTGATAAAATGATTTTCTGCAAATTCATCTGCATACGTATTGGTGACCATATTTTTGAAAAAATTACGCAAGCGCGGCATCTCCATCAAAGGAAAGACGGGAAATTGGATGGCCGGATAATGATCGATCAAGTAATTAGTCACTTTGAGTTCGTAGGGATGGACCACGTCTTCAGAATCATGGACCGTAAATGATTGAAAGCGCCATTGCTGCCTCGTTTCAAATGCTTTGATCTGCCGGATCATATAGTTGATATTTTGTGCCTTGGAAGTCGGCCCAGGCAATTCGTTGATCACCACATGGACATTTGCAAAGCTTTTTTCCAATTCTCGTCCGACTGCGATCGTTTCCGGATCGTTAGGATAAAGGCCTAAAAAAATATGATACATCGAGTTTGGATATTGCACCGAGGCCAAGATATTTTCAATGACAGCGCCGATCACATTATCCTCATGCCAACAGGCGATCATGACGGCCAACAATTTTGGCGGTGTCTCTTCTAATTTTTTCATGTCTAGAAGTTGCTTGTTGTAATTTCGGCGCCGGAAAAGCGCCTGAATGTCCCAGATAAAATCGTCTAAGCCCATAAGAAGATACAAAATAACAAGTAACAAGCCCAGCAAATAAAGTCCCTGTGTATTCATGATAAGTCGTTTCCTTTCAAAAAGTTGTTAACAAAAATAGGATATTTGACTTATGTAGTTTATACACTTTACCTTAAAAAGGCAATGAAAAGCTCTCGTACTTTAAAAGATATAAACTATTAGAAGTTTTTCTTGTCAATTCAGTAATTTGCCATCTTTTAAGTGCCAGATTTCATCAGCGACTGCTTGTATAAATTCACGATCGTGTGAAGTGAACAAAACGCACCCTGCATAATGTTGCAACAGTTCTTCTAAAGCTTGGATCGTCTTTAAGTCGATAAAATTCGTCGGTTCATCAAGGATCAAAAAATTAGAAGGTCGTGTGAATAGGCGGGCGATCGCGACCCGAGTAGCCTCGCCACCACTTAAGGAGGAGAGGGCATTATTCACCATCGTTTGGGAAAAGCCTAAATGATCCAGTAAGGCACGGACCGGCGCTTCTGACCAATCCGATTCTGCCATGAGGACATCTAGTAACGGACGGTCTGATTGTAGGCGATAATCAAATTGTTGATAGGTCACGAGTTTGACCTTGGAAGATAAGGTTATCCCATGTTGTTTTGCTAAAATTGCTTGAAACAAAGTCGTTTTCCCAGCGCCGTTATCGCCAACGATCGCAATTTTCTTACCTAAGGGCATTTGAAAGGAAAGATCATCCAGGATCTTGTTCGGCCCAAAGCTGACGGTAAGGTGCTCGACGCG
>JBFLGC010000047.1:0-21576 GCA_041859945.1 Tetragenococcus sp. | reverse complement strand
CCAATATTCAAGCGTTTTTCTAAAATATGTTCTTGCCAAATTTCCACTTTGAGTGGCAACGTTAAGACATAGGTGGGGGTGGTCATTTTATTTTCTCCTGTATGATTTTCCAATTTCTTAAAGCGAAAATACGTTCTAAGCGAATCATATCACAGCTTGAGAGGAAATGAACGAAAATATTTTCTTTTTTGTTTATTTTCTTATTTTCCTATCGGTTTTTAGATGGAACAAAAGATATCCCAAAAACAGACTGCCATTCATCTCATGACTAAAGTCACGAGTGTTCTGGCATGGCTAACGCCAACAAATTCGACTTCTCTTAACTCGTCATGATCCCAGTAACAATTTTCGTAGATGCTATCTTTCCTTTGCGATTGATAATCGGACTCATAATCATAGATACGTCGTCTTTTGTCATATTGACTGGTATGGATCGCAAGTGGCAGGTACAAATCTAACAAGTCGTCTTTCATTTGATAGCAGTCTACTTATTTGTCCTGATACTGCTGAAAATTATTGTAGCGATCGAAACGATCATGACGGTAGTCGGCAGCCTTATCCCGATAATTTTTAGCACGCTTGCTGATAGAGTAAGTCACCTGTCCGATCAATTCGTCGGTCAGTTGGTCACAGGCAAGCATTTTTTGATATGCTTTTGGTGTCTTCACTGTTCCCTTCTTTCTTCTCTCACCTTGTTTGCAACATTTTCGAAAAACAGTTTTTTTCAGTTGGTCTACAATGACCTCCACCATAGCAGACAATTGAATCGAAAATGTGTTCTCAATTATTTTACCATACTTTGATCTAACAAGTACGAACACAAATGAGGATTGTTAAAAAATATTCTTTTTATGCATTTGTCCCTTGCAATTTTCGCATTTTCTAGGTAATCTAAGATTAAGTTTTGGATTAGTAGCAAAAAATGTGTTTTTAGAGAGTCGGAGCACGGCTGAAACTTCGATAATACCTTTTTGTGAACCTACCAAAAAATGACGGCAACGTCGGGGGAAAGCCCTTATCCTTTTTGAGTGGGATCGTCACTTACGATCAACAAAGGTGGTACCGCGAATCCAAGCATTCGTCCTTAGAATGGGGATGGTATGCTTTTTTTATATTTAAGGAGGAACTTATGTCAGAACAAAAAAATGATTTTACACAATGGTATTTACAAACTGTCCAACAGGCAGAACTTATGGCCTATTCACCTGTCAGAGGTTCGATCATTTTCCGACCAGATGGTTATGAATTATGGGAACATATCCAAGAAGAATTTAATCGTTATCTGAAAACACAAGATATCCGTAATGCTTATTTTCCCATGTTGATCCCACAAAGCTTCTTTATGAAAGAAGCCGATCATGTGGAAGGCTTTGCGCCTGAGATTCCATGGGTCACTGAAGTCGGTGGCGAAAAATTGGAAGAACCCTTGGGCTTAAGACCCACTTCGGAAACCATGATCGGCAATGCTTTTGCGGATTGGATCCATTCCTATCGTGATCTACCTTATGAAATCAACCAATGGGCCAATGTTTTTCGTTGGGAAAAGAAAACTTTACCATTTTTGCGAACTTCAGAATTTTTATGGCAAGAAGGACACACGGCGCATGCCGATGAAGCCGGCGCTAGAAAGCGGACAATGAGTGTGCTTGACGAGTACGCCCGGCTTTGTGAGAATTTCTTAGCGATCCCAGTTTACAAGGGCCAAAAAACACCGTCTGAACGCTTTGCAGGCGCGGTGGATACCTATTCTGTCGAAGCCATGATGCAAGATGGCAAAGCGGTCCAAGCAGGAACGTCTCATTACATGGGGACCAATTTTGCCGAAGCTTTTGATATCACTTATTTGAATAAAGAAAATGAACATGTCTTTGCCCACACGACTTCTTGGGGAGCTTCGACACGTCTGATCGGTTCCTTGATCATGACTCATGGTGATGAGAAAGGACTCATCTTCCCACCAACTGTGGCACCCACACAAATCGTGATGATGCCAGTCGGTCCTTGGCGTAAAAATCCCGCAGTCATGGAAAAACTAAAGGTCTTATTTACTGATTTTAAAGAAAAAGGCTACCGCGTACGGATGGATGACAGCGACAACACGCCGGGTTACAAATTTAATGAATGGGAACTAAAAGGCGCTTGTGTCCGCATCGAATGTGGCCCTCGTGATATTGAAAATGGCCATGTCATGGTGAAGATCCGTGATGTTGAAGGCAAAGAAAAAGTGCCGTTTGCAGAACTAGATGCTTATATTACTGATCAATTGAAAGCAATGACGCCACGTTTACTTGAAAAGGCCAAAGCTCGCAACAAAGCAAATGAACACTTTGATATCGATACTTTAGCAGATTTGAAAACCCATATAAAAACTTGTCAAAAAGAAAATCGTCCGACCGGATTTGTCTTGATTGGCTGGGATGGCACGGAGGCAACAGAAGCCAAAATCAAAGAAGAAACCGGGTTTACAACACGTAACATTCCTTTTGAAGCTCCGACGGAAAAAGCAGTCGATATCGTTAGTGGAAAACCAGCCAAGTACACAGTCTGGATCGCCCGTGCTTATTAAAAATAAAAGACGCAAACCTGTAGATGGTTTGCGCCTTTTTTTAACTATTAAGGAAGTGTATCTTTTGGATAACGTTCAAAATTTAGTATATCCATTTTATTAGTACAGAAAAGAAACGTAAACGGTAAGTTTATGGCGGAAAATAACCTAAGCAGATGAAAAGTATCGGAAATTAAAAAGCAAGTGCCTGTCGTGTCCACAAAATAGTAAAAGGAGTAGCAACTGAAATTATTGGCTATCAAATCATGATTTCGGTATCACAAAAAATAAATGAATACCCGATTACAGTTGTTAGCAAGAAAGGTACCAACCAATAATTCATAAGTAGGAAGGTATGACGATTAAGAAAGCATTGATACAAAAGAAGGAGCTTAGACTATTAAGTATATATTTTGGATAACCTTCAAAGCTTGGTATATCCATTTTATTAAGCGCTAAAATCTAGTGCGGCAGATGGATGAAAAAGAATGTAAACAATGTGGCCAAAAAATGTGTCCTGAATATTATCGGAACCGTCTAGACATTGAATTTCACATTAAAGATGTCAAATAAACAATAACCACTAGACAAAAAGGCCGCGGGCTAGCCCGCGGTTTTCTTATTTTTTCTTAGGATGCCATTCTTTTAAAATAGTATGCAAAAGTTTTCTTGCTTGATGAAAAGCATAGAGATTGCCATCAAAGCTACCACCATCATAGGCTCCACCAGAAGAAAAGGTATGCCCGGCTGCTTCAAAGTAATAAGCTGCAACAGAACTGGCCTGAGTGGCTCTTCGTTTGATCTCATCAGCCATACGAACACTAGGCCAAACTTGATCCTCAACTCCCGCAAACAGCAAGAGGTCGCCTTGGAAAAACTAGGCCGGGATCGTTGCGGCTTCACGTTTTGGATGATGGTCGCTTGCATAAGAAAAGCGTTTTTCCAGCGGTTCTTTTTGATGAAAATAAGCATAGAGATTATTTTGCCAAAAAAAATCAATAGCTGGCAAAGAACGCGCACCGATTCGCCAGCTTGAGCCTTTATTGACTCCTGCAAAAACATAAGCAGACGGAGCAAACAAAGCTAAATGATCGATTTCGCGATAGATGCAACCTAGCAACAAGAGTCAACGGTCTGGCCTTTATTTCTTGCAAAACTTTTGTGAAAAAACGTAGATCGACTTCATTTAATTGAGGCGCTATGCCTGACTTACCAAAATAATATAAAGCGTAGACATGATAGCTTTGACTACTAATATCTTGGGCCATCGTCAATCAACTACTCCCTTCAGAACCACCAAAATTCAAGATGACACCTTCATACAAAATATTTTCGGGGAGCAGCTCAAAACCTTGGATTCCGTTTTCTGAAACCTTGCTGATTTCTACTTCCATTCGTTCACCTTTTTCTTAAATCATCGCCAAACCTTGTTTTTTCGTTGGTGCTGGAAAAACTTTGTCGAGTTGGTCAAGTTCAGCTTTTGTCAACTCGATCTCAGCTGCTTCAACATTGGCTAAAGTATGGCTGACATCACTTGATTGAGGAATGGCAAGAACGCCGTCTTGACGGATCGTCCAGGTCAGTAAAATTTGATAAGGTGTGACCTGGTGATTTTTAGCAAGTCTTTGAATAAGCTCAGACTCAAGCAGATCGTGGTGGCGATCCGCTTGATTAAGGGGTGAGTAAGCGATCAAAGGGAGCTTTTTTTCTTTCATATAAGGTTGTAAATCAAATTCTGTACCACGTTCGCCAAGGTTATACAAAACCTCATTAGCCTGACAATTTTTACCAGTTGGAAGGGCATAAAGTTCTTCTAAATTGGCCACATCAAAATTAGACACACCCCAAGCTCGGATCTTGCCTGAGGTTCTTGCCTCTTCCATGGCAAAGACAGTTTCATCGATAGGGATATTTCCTGTCCAATGCAACAAGTAAAGATCCAAATAATCGGTGTCCAAGCGCCGCAAGCTTGCTTCCAAGCTTTGTGGCAACTGCTTTTTACTAGCATTCCAAGGATAGACCTTAGAAATCAAAAATAATGCTTCACGCGGATAAGTAGCGATCGCTTTACCGACCAGGCGCTCTGAATTTCCTTCACCATACATTTCCGCCGTATCGATCACCTGAACTCCGTGATCTAAGCCTGCTTTTATAGCGGCTATTTCCCGAGTTTCTTGTTTAGGATCATCTCCCATGTGCCAAGTTCCAAGTCCAATAGGTAAAACGTTTCGTCCAGCGATTTTGATTTGTTTCATCTGCAATCAACTCTTTTCTTTATTAAAAAAGTTATCTCTACAAGTGTCCAAAAATGAAATCAGCCCCATACAAATAGGCCGGAGCAATTATATAATTGTAGCAACGCTTGCTGAACAATTAGTTTATCTCTTGTTTCGATAAACTTTTGTTGATCGGTTTTAGGTTCTTGTTCTAATAAAATCGTTATTCCCTTTTGAAGTGGATACCAAACAATTTCTAAGCCATCTTCTTTTTCATGGACTTCTAACTGTCGTTGTTTCGCACAGCTATTCATCGTAGTTGCTAGGAAACAATGATTTATTTTCTGATAGTCCATACTATATCTCAACTCAATGATAGTAGGCAAAGTATCTGAAATAATACAGCTTATTCCGGCTTCTTCATACACTTCTCTTTTAAACGAATCGATTGGTCTTTCATTAGGGTTCATGGTACATGGTACCACCCGGCAAGGTATAGAGTTTATATTTTGTCAATCTTTCAATTAGAACCTCACTTTTTTCATTAAGAACTAAACCTCTAAGTGAATGGATAATCTCTTTAAATTCTCTTTGCTCGTCTTTTTTATCGGACAGATAGATCTGTTTTTCAGTCATTTTATTTTCCCTTAACAACAAATTTTGATAGTTCATCCAAACTTCTTTTGCATACTTACCAAAAATTCATCATACGTATCAAAAAACTCATCGGCACAAGTTATGTCTTGGCCAAAACGATCATCATTTTTACCGAAGATATACATGCCAGCGCGGTGTGCCGCTATTACCCCATTATGAGAATCTTCAACCACTAGACAATTTTTAGGAGAAACATTAAGATCAGCGGCGGCCTTTAAAAAGATCTCCGGATCAGGTTTGCTATTTTCAACACAATCACCACCAACGATCACATCAAAATAGTCGATCAAAGCTGCTTCTTTTAAAATGACTTGAACCTTATCATGATAAGTAGAAGACGCCACTGCCAGCGGAATTCCTTTGTCTCTTAAATACTGTAAATTTTCTGGTAGACCAGGAAAAACGATGGTGGCATAATCGATAGTCACCTGCTCTTTTCGTCCATCCATTTCAACCTGTAATTTTTCCAGATCGATGGCAGGATAAACTCCTTGGATTTTTGCCTGTACCGCCTTTTTGGAAGCACCAATAAAGGTACGGCTGACATCTTCTGGGATCGGATATCCCAATGCGTGTAGATTCTCCGTCTCTACTTTTAAATTGATGGGTTCACTATCGACTAAGACACCGTCCATATCAAAAATAACCGCTTGAATTTTTTGCATATTTTCGTCTCTTTCCTTTAATAGATCAAATCAAGCAAATCTTGTTTTTCGATTGCACCAAAATATTTTTGGACATCAATGTCAGCGATGACTTTTTCTAAAGCCGTCTTTTCATATTTAGTCCCGATCAAAGCCTCTTCGACATCTTTGATTTCACCTAAGCCGAAGAAATCGCCATAAATCTTAGCATTTGCGATCGTACCGTCTTTTACATCGAGACGGACATCAATGCCACCAACTGGGAAACGTTTGTGCCGTTCCAAGTTGAATTCTGGCGAATGTCCATAATTCCAGTCCCAATTGCCATAATACTTGTCAGTATAGGTTTTGATTTTGGCCCAATCCTCATTTGTCAGTTGATACGTATTGACTTGAGCAAGCGTATCGACATGAAAAATGTGTAAAAGGATCGCTTGAGCAAATTCTTCGGTCGTCATGTTTTGCTTGTCTTTTGGCAAAAAAGGCTTGATATTGGTCACACGTGAACGGATCGACTTAATGCCTTTTGATGCGATTTTATCTTTACGGACCTTCAACGCATTGACAACTTCATTGGTGTCACTATCTAACATCAAGGTCCCATGGGCATACATCCGCCCATTTGTGGCGTACATGGCCGTACCAGAAAACTTCATATCATTGATGACCAAATCATTGCGACCTTTTAATTCGGCACCTTCCACACCAAGATCATGGAGCGCCTTGATCACAGGTTCAGTAAATTTAGCGAAATTACGGAAAGAATTGCCGTCATCTGGGGTAATAAAGCTATAATTCAAATTTCCTAAATCATGATAAACAGCACCCCCACCACTTAAGCGACGAACGACATGGATACCATGTTCTTCTACATATTTTTGGTTGATTTCTTCGATCGTGTTCTGGTTACGACCAACGATGATGGAAGGTTCATTGATATAAAACAAAAGGATCGGTTCATCCGTTCTCATTTCATCTAATAAATAGTTTTCGATCGCTAAATTGATACGCGGATCATGACAAGTATTTGGTACAAAAATCATGGGTATTTCCTCCTTAAGATAATCTCAAAATTTTTCAAACAGTGATTCAGTGGGGCATTTTATTTAAGCTATCGGACTCAGCCAATTGATAGCCAGAAATTTTAATAGCTCCCTTTTCTTTTGGATCACTTGCTCTTTTCTAGCATAGCACGAAATTATTTTTTTGAAAAATGAATAACTATTTTTACACCGCTTTGCTCATGAAAAAACACGCTTGAAAGCTTGCTATTGTTACTATCTTCATTTGTTCTCTTAGTACGTATGTACTACATATAGTGTCGTTTACTCATAAAATTAAAAAATAATACTATATATAGTCGAAGTTTTACTTGTAATTTCATCAAAACTATCATATGATAGGAATTGATTAAAGGAGTGGGTAATGATGATAGACACAAAAAGAAAAACTGAGCAAGAAAATAAAGTCGTTTCTAGTTTGTTAGATATGAGAGTGATCAAACGTGATGGTCGTTGGGTCGATTTTGATGACCAAAAGATTTATGATGCCTTGATCAAAGCAAAAACGGAAGTTCAAGGCGAATTGTCTCCTCTTGATTATAATCGAATCGATACGATCGTGCAATTGATCAATGAAGAAATCCGGACTCGTTTTGCAGACAATATCAAAATTTATGAAATCCAAAATATCGTGGAACACACTTTGTTAGAAAACCATGAATATGAAACGGCTCAAGCCTATATCAATTACCGGACAAAGCGTGATTTTGATCGTAGTAAAGCTACCGATATCAACTTTACGATCGATAAATTACGCAACAAAGAACAATCAGTCGTCAACGAAAATGCCAATAAAGATAGTAATGTCTTCAATACACAACGTGATTTGACTGCCGGTATCGTGGGCAAGTCGATCGGTCTAAAAATGTTGCCGCCACACGTAGCTAATGCCCATCAAAAAGGTGACATCCACTATCATGATTTAGATTATCATCCTTATGAACCGATGACGAATTGTTGCTTGATCGACTTCAAAGGGATGCTCAATAATGGCTTTAAGATCGGCAATGCCGATGTCGAATCACCAAAATCGATCCAAACTGCGACTGCTCAAATCTCCCAGATCATCGCCAATGTCGCTTCGAGCCAATATGGCGGTTGTTCAGCGGACCGTTTAGATGAAGTCTTAGCTCCTTTTGCTGAACTGAATTATCACAAACATTTGAAAGATGCTAAGAAATGGATCGATGGCAAAGAACGGCAAGATGCTTTTGCTAAAGAAAAAACGCAAAAAGATATTTTCGATGCCATGCAGAGTCTAGAATATGAAATCAATACCCTGTTTACTTCCAACGGCCAAACCCCCTTTACTTCGGTCGGTTTTGGTCTTGGTACGAACTGGTTTGAACGTGAGATCCAAAAAGCAATCTTACAAAATCGGATCAACGGTCTAGGCAGTGAGCATCGGACTGCGATCTTCCCAAAACTCATTTTTAGTATCAAGCGGGGCGTCAACTTAGAAAAGTCCGATCCCAACTACGATGTCAAACAACTTGCCATTGAATGTGCGACCAAACGGATGTATCCTGACATTCTAAATTATGATAAAATCGTCGAACTCACGGGCAGTTTCAAAGTACCGATGGGTTGCCGCTCCTTCTTACAGGGATGGAAAGATGAAAACGGAAAAGAAGTCAATGTCGGCCGGATGAATCTGGGCGTCGTTACTTTGAATTTACCGCGCATAGCGATGGAAGCTGCTGGCGATAAAGAAAAGTTCTGGAATCTTTTGGAAGAACGGCTGCAAATCGTCAAAGATGCGCTTGTTTATCGGGTCAATCGTTGTAAAGAAGCGATCCCACAAAATGCGCCGATCCTTTATATGTATGGTGCTTTTGGCAAACGGCTGACACCGAGCGATTCAGTCGATGAATTGTTCAAAAACAAACGGGCTACTGTTTCTTTAGGTTATATCGGTCTTTATGAAGTAGCCACCGCCTTTTATGGTGGTGCCTGGGAACATAATTCCGAAGCGAAATCCTTCACTGTTGATATCGTCAAAAGTTTGAAAGAACACGCTGATGCTTGGGGCAACGAATATGGTTACCATTTCAGTGTTTATTCGACACCTAGTGAAAGCTTGACCGACCGTTTTTGCCGCTTAGATACCGAAAAATTCGGCATTGTCAAAGATATCACGGATAAAGAATACTATACGAATAGTTTCCATTATGATGTCAGAAAAGCACCCAGTCCTTTTGAAAAATTGGATTTTGAAAAAAATTATCCCAAGTATTGTTCTGGTGGGTTCATCCACTATTGCGAATACCCAGTCTTGCAACAAAACCCCAAAGCTTTGGAAGCTGTCTGGGATTATTCTTATGACAAAGTTGGCTATCTTGGTACAAATACACCGATCGATCATTGCTATGAATGTGGTTTTGAAGGTGATTTTACGCCAACTGAACGTGGTTTTGAATGTCCAAAATGTGGCAATCATGATCCGAAGACTTGTGATGTCGTGAAGCGGACTTGTGGCTATTTAGGCAATCCTCAAGCACGTCCCATGGTTCACGGTCGTCACAAAGAAATCTCTTCTCGTGTCAAAAATATGAAGTAAGTTTCAAAGAGAAAGAAAATCGGTGAGAAGTAAATACGTCCAGTTTTCTTTCTCCTTTTTATTCTCTTAAAAGGTTGTGAAAACATGCGAAATCCTAAACCTAAAGAATGGAAAACCGAAGACTATAGTCAAAATTATATAGCTGATTATAAAGCCTTTAATTTTGTCGATGGTGAAGGTGTGCGAAATAGTCTTTATGTCAGTGGTTGTTTGTTTGCTTGTGAAGGCTGTTTTAATCGTGCTGTGCAAAACTTTCGCTATGGAACGCCCTACACAAAAGAATTGGAAGATCGGATCATTACTGATCTTAGTCACGATTATGTGCAAGGATTGACCTTACTTGGCGGCGAACCTTTTTTGAATACGGCTGTTTGTCTACAAGTCGTGCACCGCGTCCGTGAAACTTTTGGCGATACCAAAGATATCTGGAGTTGGTCTGGCTATACCTTTGAAGAACTTTTACAAGAAACAGATGATAAACTAGAATTACTTTCTTTGATCGATATTTTAGTCGATGGTCGTTTTGTTTTAAGTAAAAAAGATCTCAACTTGCAATTTCGTGGTAGTAGTAACCAGCGGATCTTAGATGTTCCCAAGTCGCTACAAGCTCATAAAGCCATCATCTGGGATAAATGCACCGATACCACCACCCAATATGAACAGATCCATAAACAATCTTTGATTTGAACATAACGTTAAAAGCTGCCCAGAAGTAAGTGCTTCTGAGCAGTTTTTTAGTGCCCGTATAACTGGCTGATTGGACATAAAAATAGAAAAGCACACATAAGAAATGAAAAGTTCTGGCAGCTTTCTAAATGAAACAAAATAACACCTGTGAAACTATGCTGATTCACAGATGTTATTGGCAAGATCAACAAATATGTTCCATCATTTAGTGGCGAGGCGTTGAAAGTCTTTGGGCTTTTTTAGAAAGCTCATATTTTTTTGCTACTCACGTACATTCTAGGACACATCTTCTACTGGTTTCATTCATAAGGATCGCCCTCTTGCCAAAGTGGCAGGACAATATTCTCATAAGTCAAAGGGTCAAGATTTGTGATCGTGATGCCTAAAAGACGGATCCCTTTTTCCACACCCCCCACTTCTTCCCAAATCAAACTAGCTTCAGAAAAAATCTGTTCTTTATCTATCAAATATTCTGTTAATGTTTTTCGGCGCGTGACTGTGGTAAAGTCGCTATAACGAACTTTGAGGACTACTGTCTTACCATGCTTTTGTTCCTTTTTCAGTGCTGTAGCCACTTCTTCTGCCATTTGGCGAAGTTGCGCTAGACAAGCCTCATCGGTTGCCAACGGTTTGCCATAGGTCAATTCCCGTCCGACTGATTTACGTTCGCGCACCCTATTTACTGGCGAATTGTGGATCCCCCTTACCTTGCGATATAAAGAATAACCCATCTTACCAAAGTTTTGAATCAATTCCATTTCACTTTTTTCATAAAGATCGGCTCCAGTAAAGATACCCATGTCATTCATTTTAGGCACCGTTTTCCTTCCTACTCCATAAAATTTTTCAATGGGGAGTGCTTTCAAAAAAATCACCGCATCCTCTGGAGTGATCAAGGTGATGCCTTTGGGTTTATGATAATCAGAGGCTAACTTAGCTAAGAATTTATTGTAACTAACACCAGCTGAACACGTCAGATGGAGCTCTTGCCAGATATCCTTTTGAATGTGACGAGCAACTTTTAAAGCTGATTTCTCATTGAGTTTATTTTTTGTCACGTCAAGATACGCCTCATCGATCGACATGGGCTCGATCACATCGGTATAACGCTGGAAAATACTGCGAACTTGTTGCGAAACTTGGCGATATTTCTCGTGGTTACCAGGGATAAAAATAGCTTGCGGGCACAACTCATAGGCTTTTTGGGCACTCATCGCTGAGTGGATACCATATTGGCGAGCCTTATAGTTCGCTGTTGTCACCACTCCTTTACCACCTGTTTCACTAGGATGTCGTGCTATCACCAAGGGATGACGGGAAAGCGTGGGATCATCCCGCTCTTCTACGGAGGCAAAAAAAGCGTCCATGTCGATATGGATGATTTTTCTAGAAGTGTCATTTTTTAAGGGAAATTCCAAATCAGGCATCTTTTTGCCTCCTTTTATACCTTTGTTATTTAAATCAAGTTATGAAATTCATTATATACTTGTTGCTTTTTTAAATGATTGTCTTTGGCCACTTGTTTGATTGCTTCATTTGGTTTCATACCCGTATCGATCAAAATCGTCACCTGTTCTGAAATACTTCCCACGGGTTTTTCGTCCTCACTTGTTGGCTGAGGATTGCCGGCGACCAATAAACAGCATTCCCCTTTTAAAGGTTTTTCCTTGATTGCCGTGATCAATTCATCCAAAGTACCGCGTAAATACTCCTCATAAACTTTGGTCAGCTCACGACAAATCACAGCTTTACGTTCGACACCAAAAACTGCTGCCATATTTTCAAAAGTGTCAGCCACTCGATAAGGTGATTCATAAAAGATCATTGTGGCTTCTTGTTGATTCAATCTCTCAAGTTCTAGCAGCTGATCTTTTTTCTTGCGAGGCAAAAAACCGTAAAAATAATTTGGCTGCGGCGTCAATCCTGAAGCTATCAAAGCGGTCAAGCCAGCGGTGGCGCCAGGAATAGAGACAACCGGGATATCCAGATCGATACAGGCTAAAACCAGTTCATGACCCGGATCACTGATCGAAGGCATGCCCGCATCGCTGACCTGAGCGATACTTTTCCCCGCCTGTAAGGCTTCGATAAGTTGCGGGATGCGTTCTTTGTAATTATGTTCGTGTAAGCTTTTCTGAGGCACAGCTATCTCAAAGTGATTCAATAACTTTTGCGTGTTACGAGTATCTTCACTTGCAATCAAATCAACGCTTTGTAGCGTTTTAACGGCCCGAAAAGTCATATCTTCTAAATTGCCGATCGGTGTCGGGACCAGATAAAGGATCCCTTTTTCATTTTGAAAACTACCTTGACGCTGCATTTGTTTCCTCCTCGATAAAAAAGACTGATCTTTTAAGACCAGTCCAATTAGTGACCACTCAATTTCTACTTACCACTTTCGCGATAAATAACTTCCAAACAAAAAGCACATGGTTCGTCATTCTCGCGACGTGAACCATAGAGGTCATAGCAAACATGAAAGCCTTCTTCATAGATTTTTTCAAGATTCATCCGTGAACGTGACAATTCTTTTTGAACGGTTTCAGAAGGGGGGAGACTTTCCTGATTTAGCTCCCTCAATCGTTCACGCAACCGTTGATTTTCCAATTCTAATTTGGTATTTTTTTCAACGACTTCTTGCAAAGAATCTTTCATTTCAGACATATTATCCAATAATTGCTGTAATTCCGCTTCAAAATCATTGAGTCCATCATATAGAGAACGTTTATCCATTGACATGAGCATCACCTGCTTTAAGAGTGCCCTTTAGTTCGTCATAATCATAATCCACAGCTGTTTCTTTGCCATTCAAACGGATCCTTAAAACGCGGCTCAATAAATTAAGGCCCACGACACGCCCTTTACCATCAGGAGTTTCAACGATTTCACCAAAATCTGGTAACTCTCTTTTAGCTTCTGCATACATATCATCTTCGTATTTCAAACAACACATCAAGCGACCACATAAACCTGAGATCTTGCTAGGATTTAAAGAAAGACCTTGATCTTTGGCCATTTTGATCGATACCGGTGCAAAATCGCCTAAAAAAGTCGAACAGCAAAGGGGGCGTCCGCAAGGTCCGATCCCGCCTAAACGTTTGGCTTCATCTCTGACACCTATTTGACGTAGCTCGATCCGCGTTTTAAAAACACTTGCTAAATCTTTGACGAGTTCCCGAAAATCGACCCGTCCATCCGCAGTAAACTGAAAAACCATCTTACTGCGATCAAAGGTATATTCGACACTCACTAATTTCATTTTTAGCTTATGGAAAATGATTTTTTCTTTTCCAATCTCCATAGCTTCTTTAGCATCTTGTTTATTTTGAGCCTCTTGTTGGAGTTCACTTACCGTCGCGCGATGGACGATCGGTTTGACCTCATTCGGTAGATCACAAGCGGGAAGTTCTCGATTAGGGAGAACGACCCTAGCAATATAAGTCGAATGTTTCGATTCGACCAACACTTTATCATTTAACGAAAATTTCGTACCATTTGGAGAAAAATAATAAATATGACCAGCTGTGTGATAACGAACGCCTATAACTTCAACCATCCGTATCTTCCTTGTATATTATATTTAAGGTTTTAATCTTCCGATTTGTAGAGGAGAACCTTAGGAACCTTTTGTTATTTTTATTTGGTATTTACTCAATTATTTGAGAAAATATACTTAATGGATTGAGAGGTAGATCGTCTCTTCCTTGAGTGGCAAACTCGTACTCGAAAGACTGATCCTTCTCTCTGTTAAGCTGTTTGCGAATGAGTTAGATGTTGAAGAGTTTTCTCTTACTCCGTATCTAGAACAAGGTAGTGACGCTTTTCAGTGGAGTGGCTATCAATCCAAATTTTGTAAAGAAGGTGTGCTTATGTTTTATCTAGGTATTGATATTGGCAAACGAACACACGTCGCTTCCATCATGAATGTCGAAGGAAGAGTAGTACTTAAAGGCTTTTCTTTCACAAATTCTTTAGACGGCGCTCATGCTCTTTTAGAACGTCTCACTTCTTTCTCGGATTCCACAGATGACTTCTTGGTTGGTATGGAAGCCACCGGTCACTATTGGTTAGCTCTTTTCTCATTTCTTGATGAACAACAGTTTCTTGTTCATGTCATCAATCCAATTCAAACGGATGGCTGGAGAAAAGGAACCGAAATTCGTAAACGAAAAAACGATAGTATTGATTCGGTGTTAATTGCCGATTTAATTCGCTATGGTTCGTTCAACGAAACAGCTTTAGCGGATGAAACTATTTTCTCCCTACGTCAATTGACCCGTTATCGCTCGTATTTGGTTGGCACGGCTGGTGATTTTAAACGAAAAATCATTGCCGTATTAGACCAAGTCTTTCCTGAATATGAAAAGGTGTTTTCAAAAGTTGGTATTTTTGGCAAAGCCTCCAAAGCCGTCTTATCCGAGTTTTCCTCCCCTGATGAGTTCAATCAAGTTTCTGCCGAAACATTAGCTGAAACACTTCGTTTAGCGAGTCGAAGTCGTGTTGGACTAGGTAAAGCAGAAGCACTGAAAACAGCCGCAGCTCATTCTTTTGGGATCCGTTTTGCACAAGATGCCTTTGTTTTTCAATTACGTTCCATGATTGATCAACTCAGCTTTTTAGAAGTACAAATCAAACGGACAGAAGAAGAAATTGCACAATTAATGGCTTCTCTTCATTCGGTTATAGAAACCATTCCTGGCATTGGACCTGTTGTTGGTGCTACGATTTTAGGTGAAATTGGCGATATTCAAAAATTTTCTAATCCTAAAAAACTAGTAGCTTACGCAGGAATCGATGCTTCTGTCACAAAATCTGGTGAATATGAAGCCACTCACAACGTAATGAGTAAACGCGGCTCTCCTTACTTAAGAAAAGCGTTGTTTCAAGCGGCACTCGTTGCTTCCAGACACGATCCTGTTTTCAAAGCCTTTTATGACAAGAAACGAGCGGAGGGAAAACATCATCTTACAGCGATTGGCGCTGTTTCAAGAAAGCTATGCTATATCATTCATGCCATTCTGACAAAGAACGAACCCTATGAAACTCGTCAGTAGTGAAAAAAAAATAATCTTTCTGAGGTTTATTTGTGGTGCACTTATTTGTTATTTTTCATTCAGAAAATTTTGTTTGTTTTCACTTGACTTTATATAGTTAGTCTTTCTATTAAGTCTATTTATTTAGGATTCGCAAAACAAGTTGTTCAGCGGCTCCTTGAAAAGCAACATTACTTGTTAATTTTTGCTGAGCTTGCAAGACGAGTTCTAATTGCCGATTCATTTCTTGTGGAGAACGACCCACTTTTAAGGCCTGATCACGTTTTTCTTGCATAAAATAGCTAAGCATGGAAAAAATCAACACTTGCTGATCCTTTTCTTTTGCTTGAGCGACTAATTTTTTCTGAACATAAATAAAAGCTTGGGGCTTCCTTTTTTGTAAATAGGAAAACCATTGTAAAACAGCTTCCTTAGCACCATTAAACCATTCATTCTGTGAGATTTCAACTGCTTTTTCATAACTATTCGTGACATTAGCTAAAAGATCGGCACTACTTGTGTCAAGGCCGATATTTTGTAGTTTTCCACTTAACAATTTGCTAGATAAAGGCGAAAAATGAATGATCTGGCAACGGGATTGAATGGTTGGTAAAATTCTTCCGATCGTAGTGGTTTCCAATATCGCTAATGAGTTACCACTAGGATCTTCTAAAAATTTGAGCAAACTATTGGCTGCACTTGCATTCATTTTATCAGCTTCTTGAATGATAAAGATACGCAGCTTTTTTTCAAAACCACTTTTAGCAAATTCCGCTTGCAACTCGCGGATCTGAGCGACTTTGATCGTCTGTCCAATAGGCGCGATCACTTGCACATTCAAATGTTCTCCTTGATCGATCCGCCGACAATCGTTGCACTGATTGCATGGTTCGCCATTTTCCTTGTGTTGACAAAATAAAGTTTTGGCCAACCAAAGGGCCGTCTCCTGTTTACCCGTACCGCGATTTCCTTCAAAAAGATAAGCATGAGACATTCTCCCATGCTCAACTACTTTTTTCAATTGTGCTAAAACATGAGGTCGCACAGCCATGGAAAATCCTCCTCACTCAAATTTTAAGAAAGAGGCTGGTCTTAATTGCCAGCCTCTCCCCTGCTCAATAACGATGAAATCCTTCTACTGGTAAGATAAAGACGGTTGCTCCGCCAACTTCTACTTCCACAGGATAAGGAACTTGACCATCCAGAGAAACATCAAGAGACATTGGCGTAGATACAAATTGTTTCCGTGATTGGCAAGTCTTTTTAATCAATTCTAACGTTTCATTGATACGATCATCTTCGATCCCGATAATAAAGGTACTATTGCCGGCTTTTAGAAAGCCCCCAGTGGTCGATAACTTGGTTGCTCGAATATTGGCATCAATAAATTCATTGGCCAAACGGTTACTATCCTTGTCTTGTACTATTGCCATAATTAATTTCATGTGGAAACACTCCTTTTCAAATGAAAATACTCACTTTTTTATAGATTTTCTATTACTATCATACCACATTTTACTAGAGTTCATCAAAATAACTTGGATAAGCTTCAACGATTGCCACATAACTTTCATCAACGACTTCTTGTAAACTCATCCGCGCATCGATACGATGGATCCGTAACGGATTTTCTTCTGCCAATTTTAAATAAGCATGACGGACTCTTTGATGAAATTCTAATCCTTCTGTCTCTAATCGGTCAACTTCTAAGCCTCGACTTTGTTCGATCCGATGCAAGCCGGTGTCAGAATCGACATCTAGATACAAGGTAAAGTCAGGCGTTGTCCCTTCTGTAGCAAACTCATTGATCCGAGCCACTTCTTCCATACCGATCCGACGTCCTGCTCCTTGATAGGCCATCGAACTATCTACAAAGCGGTCACAAATCACGATCTTGCCAGCGCCTAAAGCTGGTAAGATGACTTCGACTAAATGTTGCCGTCTAGCTGCTGCATAAAGTAAAGCTTCCGTCCGCTCATCCATTTCTTCATGACCAGGATCTAAGATGATTTGGCGGATCTTTTCTGAGATCCTGACCCCTCCTGGTTCTCGGGTCCGAACGATCGCTCGTTTGGCATTTAATTGTAACCGTGGATAAAGTTCATTTAGGACGCTCGTTTTTCCAGCGCCATCAGGTCCTTCGATCGTAATGAAAAGTCCATTCACTTGTTGTTTCCTCCATTTTTAAGCCAAGATCAGAGTTCCGTCCGACCTTCGACAGCTTTTAATAATGTTACTTCATCCGCATATTCGATATCGCTACCTACCGACAAGCCATGAGCAAGACGCGTGACTTTGATCCCCGCTGGCTTGATCAAACGCGAGAGATACATCGCCGTGGCCTCGCCTTCAGTCGTGGCATTGGTCGCTAAAATCACTTCTTTGACTTCCTCATTTTGCAAGCGCTGTAACAGGCTAGAAATATTGATATCCTCTGGTCCGGTCCCTTCCATAGGCGATAAGACTCCATGTAAGACATGGTAGAGGCCATGATACTCGCGCATTTTTTCTAAGGCCATCACGTCTTTTGGTTCTTCAACAACTAAGATCGTACTGCGATCCCGGCCTTTATCAGCACAGATCTCACAAGGATCTTCTTGTGTCAAATTGCCACAAATACTACAAAAAGTCAGATCGCGTTTCACACTTAGCAAGGACTTCGCAAATTCATTGACGACCTCATCTTTCATATCGATCGTATGAAAAGCTAAACGTGTCGCTGTTTTTTGACCGATTCCTGGTAAATTCATATAACTAGCGATCAATCGTGCGATCGGTTCTGGATATTGCAAATTGATTGTCTCCTTTTTAAAATCTTGGGATCGATTGTGTGTATTTTCCCATCATTTGTTCATTTTTTTGGTCGATTTTTTTTATGACATCATTGACCGTTGTCACTAGCAGATCTTGTAATAGTTCAGGATCTTCAGGATCGATAATATCTGGCGCGATCGTGATTTCTTTGATCGTCCGATCACCCGTTGCCACTACTTTAACATAACTATTTGTGGATTCCGCGGTAAATTCCAACTGATTCAAATCAGCTTGATCTTGTTCCATTTGTTTTTGCATTTTTTTTACTTGTTTCATCATGCCTTGCATATTACCCATACCGTTCATTGTTGTCTCTCCTTGTTTAATTATCTTCTATTTTAGCCAGCGTCCCGAATAATTCTTCTGCTTTAGCTACTACTGGATCAGTTTCCTTTGGTTCTTTTTCAGTCTGTTCTCCGTTTTCCTCAGAGTTTGAGATTTCGTAGCCGCTAGCTAAAAACTCACGCCGCAATTGCGGCCAAGCCTCTGCTGTCACAAAAACGGGATCAGGGGCATAATCCGAAATCATTTTTGAAAATTGATTTTGCACCGCCAAAACAAAGCTTTGATCATTGGCCGCGCGTTGACAGATGATCTCATACTCAAAAGCGATCACGACCCCCTCGTGACTAGCAGCTTTAGGTTGGCTCGAAAGTAACATCGCCTTTTGTTGCGGTGACAGTGAATCCAGCAAGTCTTCCCAGACTTCACGAACATTGGTCAAATCGTGTTTAGTCGCCTCTTTCAATACATTGAACACTCGTTCTTTGGGCAAACGATATGGCACCTGTTGCGGCTTTTGATGTGCTTTTTCGACATGAACCGGAAACTCTCCCCCACCGTTTTGCTTCAGCTGCTGAAGTTCCTGACGCAGTTGACTCACTTCTTTTTGAAGTGCTTGGATTTCTTTGTCGTCTACTGTTGTCGTGGCTGTTGGTAACGCCGCTTTAGATTCCACGTCACTGGCTAATTTTACAACTGCTACCTCCAAATAAATCGTCGGATTATTGGTAAAGCGGACCTCATTTTGGGTAGCATTTAAAATATCGATCCAATGATAGACTTGTGGTGCTGATACTTTGCCAGCCAAAGCCTTGAAATCTTCTGTAAGTTGACTTGATTTTTCTTCTAATAACTGGGGTGCTTGCTGATAAACGAGTAGATCTCGACAATAAACCAATAAATTTTCCAATAAACGACGCGTTTCTTTCCCCAAAGCTAATATTTCTTCCAAACTAGCTAAAGCTTCCGCAACGTTTTTAGCGGCACAAAGCGTCATTAGCTGATCCATCATTTCATAAGTCAAACTGCCCGTGACTTCCATGGCATTTTCCAAAGTGATCTTGCCATCACTAAAAGAAATGGCCTGATCTAAAATGCTAAGAGCATCGCGCATACCACCTTCAGCCGCTCTGGCGATCAATTGAATAGCTGCCATTTCATAGTCGCTATTTTCTTCTTCTAAAATGTGTTGCAGATGGGCGACGATATCTTTCGTTTGGATCCTCTTAAAATCGAAACGTTGCGTTCTTGAGATGATCGTTGCGGGTATTTTATGCGGTTCCGTTGTTGCCAAAATAAAAATCACATTTTCCTTAGGTTCTTCTAATGTTTTTAACAAGGCATTAAAAGCCCCGGTAGATAACATATGGACTTCATCGATGATATAGACTTTATATTTGGCTTGGGTCGGAGCATAATTGGCCCGATCACGAATAAAACGGATCTCTTCTACCCCATTGTTACTAGCTGCATCGATTTCGATGACATCTTCTTGCGTCCCTTCTGTGATCGACTGACACATGGCACATTCATTACAGGGCTCGCCATCGATACTATGCGGACAGTTGACAGCTTTGGCAAAGATTTTAGCAGCACTTGTCTTCCCTGTTCCCCGTGGCCCACAAAAAAGATAAGCATGGGAAATTTGTTGTTGAATGATCGCATTTTTCAGTGTTTGGGTAATTGCTTTTTGTCCCACCACATCATCAAAACGCTGTGAACGCCAGACACGATATAATGCTTGATAAGCCAATTTGCCACCCCTTTCCAAAATTCACTATCTATTATTATACGCAACTTTCACCAAAAAAACTAGAAGAAATGGCATAGAAAAAGAGAAGTTTAAAAAGTGATGGTTACAATGTACAGCTAAATTTGCTGGCTAATGCTACACTTTCGCAAACGTGTTTACTCTTGTCAGTCGTGGGACCAGATTAAGCCTAAATTCTCAACCTTGACACACGCCTTAAACTGGGACTAAACGCTAAAGCGTCCAGTCCCAGTAATTCACATTGTCTCCTTTTCATAATGATTTCTCTGCCACATTTACTCCGTTTCACTAGATTAAATTCATATTTTTCGAAAAATACAAGAAGATATACTCAAATAATTTTAGTATCTCAACACTTATATTAAAAAAATTCGTCTTTCAAAATATCATAGTAAAGGGTATCACCGTAACTGCCATCTTTTCTTAAGATAGATTCTCGTAAGACTCCTTCTAGCTTCATGCCAGCTTTTTCCATAACTTTGCTAGACCCAATATTCAAGTTATCACATCCAGCAACAACTTTCCCATAGCCCACATTATTGAATAAGAATTTCAAGACGGTCTGAAAACTTTCAGCCATGAATCCTTTTCCCCAATAATCTTCAGACAAAACATATCCCATTTCACAAATTCCTAATTGGTCGTTGCCACTAACTACAGAAATTTCACCAATCAATTCATTCTCATATTCAATTCCCCATCGGTAGTGGTTTTCATTTGGATATTTACTTAAAACGTAGTCAAGATATTGTTCAGTAACTGTGATAGATTCATGCGCATACCATGTGGTATATCGAGCAACATTATCATTGTTCGTCCAATTGACAAACATTTTCTGAGCGTCGGTAGATTCAACTGGACGCAAAACAAGTCTATCTGTGGTAAGTTTTATTGTACCAGTATGTTTCATCGATATGGGCACCCTTTCATAAGGCGATTTAGGTACATGTAATTTAGCAAATAAATACTTAATTGTCTAGAATCAGTATGTTTCTTTGAAACCCTTTGTTACTTTAAAAAACAACAGAAAAGTGATTACCATCCTGCTGGAAGGTCTAACCAAAAGTATGCTAGTTCATAACTTAATGACATTGGCGTCTGAGCAGTAAAAATATTTTCTTATTATTGCTTTATCAACCAGTAGTTGATTGATAAAAAATGATAGAAATAGTAATCTAGTGGTGAAAAGAGAAAGGAAGGGATCTAGAATGCTACTACAAGATATTTTAAAAATTTTAAGAAGTAAGCACGGTTATACTCAAGAAAAGGTTGCATAAAAACTCTTTATTTCTACACAAGCGGTTTC
>JBFLGC010000046.1:0-21881 GCA_041859945.1 Tetragenococcus sp. | reverse complement strand
CTAACAGTTCCTACTGCCAAGCCTGTAGCGGACTTTCACCGCCAAGTGATTACCCATGCAGGGCGCACCAAAAAGAATCGGACAAGACTGGTTTCTTGTCCGATTCTTTACTCTCTATTGAAAACTTTTCGTCACTGACTTTCCATTGGTACGGATTGCTTCTTGATAAAAATAAAAACTATCTTTCTTATATCGCTTGAACTCTTTTTCTGATTCATTATCACGATCGACAAAAACCAATCCATAACGTTTATCCATACCGTCATTGACACTCATTAAATCGATAAAGGACCAAGGATTAAAAGAAATGACATTGACACCATCGCGAATAGCTTCGCGCAGTTGATAGATATGGTCATTTAGAAAATGAGTTCGCATTGTATCGTGGATCTTGCCGTCTGTTAATTTTTCATGAGCTGACCAGCCGCATTCCGTGATGATCAAAGGCAGATGTGGATAACGATCATGAACACATTGGAGGGCATAACGTAATCCTTTGGCATCATAAGCAAAACCCCAATCCGTATGTGGTAATTCCGGATCTTCATAACGCTCGATGCCGCCAATAACACCTTTGAGCATTTTAGATTCGGCTTGTTCATTTTGGCGGAAAATACTGGTACAGTACCAATTTAGGCCCAGAAAGTCAGCCCGTCCCTGAGCAAAGTCAGCTTCATCTTCAGGGAGATAAGGCAAAGTGATGCCTTGTTCTGCTAATTTGCGTAAATAATAAGTTGAAAATTCGCCACGGACCGCCACATCCATATTCAAAAAGCCAACTGTTTCTTCTAATTCTTTGCCGAGTAAAACATCTTCTGACTTATGGCGATAAGGTAGATTGGTCATATAAGAAACAGCCGGACCGATAACAGCTGTCGGTAACATTTCATGGCATAAACGAAAAGTCTTGGCTTGAGCCAGTGACATATAATAATTGGCATGTTCAGCTAAACAACGTAATTCTTTAGGATCGTCATGATGCAGACCGATCATACTTGGTACATTAACTAGTAAGGAATGTTCATTGATCGTAATCCAGTAATGGACCTTATCGCCAAACTCAGTGAATAGCGTCTTGGCATAATGCACATAGGCAGCAACACAACGTCTGTCCGCCCAACCATTGAATTGCTCGACCAAGCTTTGAGGCAAGTCAAAATGAAAGATCATCACGATCGGCTCAATCCCATTTTCGACCAAAAGATCGATCAGATGATGATAAAAAGCCAAACCTTTTTCATTGGGTTCATCATCGTTCCCATGTGGAAAAATACGTGCCCAGCTGATAGAAAAGCGATAGGACTTCATCCCTAATTCTTTCATCAAAGCTACATCTGCGTCCACATGGTGATAGTGATCCACGCTAACGGAGGTATCGATAAATTTACTCTTTTGGGAACGCAGGTCGGCTACCGTGACTCCCTTCCCATCTTCATGGGCTGCCCCTTCGACTTGAAAAGCCGAAGTACTGGCACCCCACAAAAAATCTTTGGGAAAATCATTCAAAACAGTGGGAATAACACTCATTTTAATTAGCTTCCTCCTCTTTTAACGCTTGGTTATCGAGTACTTTGAAGAATGGGTAATAAACAAGAGCCATTAAGGCAAAATTGATCAGCCAAACGATAGGACCTTGCCAACCGATCGTAAAGAAACTTGCGATAACTTTGGGCATTGTCCAAGGCATCCCTAAGCCTAATAACGGATTGTAGTTGGTAATAAAGCCAATTTTCACGGCTAAGAAAGCCACGCCACCAGACACTAGGCTGGACAACATGAATGGAATGAACATGATCGGATTCAAAACCAAAGGCATCCCAAAAATCACTGGTTCATTGATATTAAATAAGTTAGGTACTAAGGAAATTTTGAAAAACTCTTTATAACGTTTTGATTTACCAACTAATAAACCCATTAAAAGTAGACTTAAAGTCGCTCCAGCCGCATCATTATTGACAAAGTTAAAGACTACTAAGTTGGCTAAGTGAGGGATTTGGTCGCCTGCTTGATACACAGGTCCTGCTTCGACCATCATCGAAATAATGATCGGCATGATTGCAGCTTGGATAGCCGCTGGATGGATCCCAAATAAAAATAGCAAATTGGAAAGCACAAATACAAAGAGGATTGCTGGTACTGAGCCGCCAATATTCATCAATGGTTTGGCAATGATTTGATTGATAAAAGCAAAGACCGTCCCATAGCTAGTCGCGTCAAAAATCGCCCGTACAATAAAGACACCAGTAAAGATAATGATACCGATAAATAATGGTTCTAAAGAAGAGCTAACCATGGTTGGGACCGACTCTGGTAGTTTGATCGTCAATTTTTTGACTTGACTTAATTTGACATAGGCCACTGCAATCAAAATTGCTAGCAAGATCGCCACGATGATCCCTTCACTGCCTAAGCTACTCATAGTAAAAGCACTGACAGCATCATCGCCACTACCAACTGATTGCGGCGCCAACATAAAGAAACTTGCCAAGCTGAACAAACCGGAAACCGTGGCATTGGCATTACTTTTTTTGCCGTAACTATAAGCAATTGCAAATGCAATAAAAACTGCTAAAATATTGGTAGAGCCATTGACGATCGCATTCATTGAATTTGCGATCCCGATCTTTTGAAACCACTGATTGATCGGCTGATAAGGAAAATTCGCCAAAATCGAAAAGATCGAAGCGCCGATCGTGACGGGTAACGTCATGATCATCCCTTCAGAAATACTTTGCATGACTTTGTTTTGACCTAATTTGTTGGAAAAGGGAACCAATGTTTTTTCCAAACCGTTTTGAAACCGTTCCATTACGCTCATTTTAAACTTCCTCTCTTAATTGATAAGTCTATTATAGCAACATCTGTATGCGCTTTGCTTTTAAGATGAGAAGTTAATTTTCATTTGTGCGGTACTTATGAACAATTTGAAAGGAATTTATTTTTATGAAACAGACAGCCATTTTTTTAGACTACTTGAATGAATACCCACTATCCGATACATTTTCAAAAATCATCTTGTTTATTTTTGAAAATAAGGCCCAAATACCTACCATGACGATAAGTGAATTAGCCGATGCTAGTTATGTAACACCGCCAACGATCACTCGCTTTTGCCGACAATTTGGGTTTCGTTCTTATTTTGAATTAAAAGATGTGATCGAAGCTGAAAATAGAACGGACCCGACCCGTCTATTTCGTTTAAGCAAAGAAGAGTTTTCCCACATTGCGACTGAGCCAATGCTATCTTTTGAATCCTATGGCAATCGCATTGTTGAATCGATAAAAGACACGCTGGCAACAGTTGACATCGCCATGATCGACCGTTTTTTGCAGCTGATAGATACCCATCAAAAAATCGTTATTTTTGGCTATAGCACCTCACACAGATCCGCTCGTTCTTTACAAGAGGGATTGCTTTTAGCGGAAAAACTGACCTTTGTGGCTAATAATGACGATTTACAAATGCAATTGGCTCAGAGTCTGGATAAAAATTCTTTAGCGATCATTATCTCCTCTTATGGGAATTTTTTCTCGAATCGTTCCGCTATTTTTGATCAAATTTTAACTTCACACTGTAAAACAATCTTATTGACACAACAACAAAACAACTTCATCAGTGCTTCGATCGACCATATTTTTTGCATCAATTCCCAAAGCTTCGAAAAAATCGGTAGCTATTCGACGAACTTCTTTATTGATTTTATGTGTCGCAGATATTTTGATTTGAAATGGAAGAAAAAATAAAGTTAGTTTTAAAGCAACAAAATTCATCTCAAGAAACTGGGCAAAGAGTCCTCTGCTTGATTTTTTCAATTTCAAAACAATAATCAGTCTTTGGCCCTATGCACTTCGCTTAAGTTTGTAGGAAAATATAACTTATGTTAGGGAGTGAATAAAATGGCACATATCTATATTGTGTTGACCAATACGGGGACGGTCTTGGGTAATTGTATCAAACTATATACCAAAGAAACTTATAATCATTCTTCCGTTGCGCTAGATCCAAATTTAAAGCGAGTCTATAGCTTTGGGCGCAAACAAGTGCACAATCCTTTCATCGGGGGTTTCGTGCGTGAAGATTTCCAACAACGATTTTTTGATAAAACATGGGCGCAAATCTATCGCGTCGAACTCTCACAAATACAACTAGAAATAATCTGGCAACAACTACTTGCTTTTAAACTGCGCCAAGAAGAGCTGCGCTATAATTTTTTAGGGCTTATCGGTATCGCTTGCCATCAAATTTGGCCACGTCAAGATGCTTATTTTTGCTCGCAATTTATTGCTTACTTACTTGAGCAAAGTACCGTTGTGCATTTTAACAAACCATGCTATCTGATCACCCCCACTGATCTGATCAAAAGTATCCCTGCTGAGTTGATCTTTGAAGGGGCCATCACTGATTATTTAGAACCTGACCTCCAAAAAAATTTCTTAAACTGAGAAAAAAAGGTCAAACTTGAAAAAAGATGTCTTTTAAAAAAAGACAATGGCGTTTTTTGGCGTACTTTATAGTGAGGGGAGAAAAACCAAGCGCATTTTTTGATTTTTATCAAGATTCGTTTAAAAAATCTCTCATCTTCCAGACGATCTTTAGGTAAAAATAATTTCGTATAACCTCCTTCAAAAAGGGTTGACTCCTCTTTTCAAGGGAAAGAAAAACTCCTTTCAAAAACTGGGTTCTATCAATCCATTTTTCTTTCCTGTTTAAGCTTAGATTCTGTGGAAAAAGGATCTAAGCTTTTTGGGCTTCAAGTAAAAGGATATTCGGACGCCCGATTTTTCTTGAATATGGCCATTACTTTTCATTTCTTTTGTCTGCTTTCCTTGATTGCGGACACTACTTCTCAATTCTTTTGTCTGCTTTCCTTGATTGCGGACATTACTTTTCGATTCTTTTGGCCGCTTTCCTCGATTACTTTTTTAGAAAAGAATTCATCGCTTTTGCTTAAAAAACTCCATGTTAAAAAGCAGCTGGATTCGCTATAATACAAAGAGACAAATCTCTTTTAAGAAAGGAAGCGGAAAGTTCAATGAAACAACAACCGACTGATTGGATCTGGGCCAGTGATTGGTCACTCGCAGATGACCAAGTCCCAAAATTAGTGTATTTTCGTAAGCAATTTTCTCTTTCCAGTATCAAAAAAGGCGAGTTCGCCATTTCTGCCGATTCCCGCTATAAATTATATTTGAATGGTCACTTGATCGAAGTCGGACCCAGTAAAGGCGATGACAAAGTCTGGTTTTTAGATACGATCGATGTGACGGATCATTTACTTGAGGGCCGCAACACGATCGGCGTGATCGTCTTACGTTATCCGACCGATCCTGATAAAGGCAACTATAGCAGCTTTCGCACCCAAGCACCCGGTCTTTGTTTTTCTGGATGGGTCGAAGAAAAGGAACAAAAAACAGTGATCCGTGCTGATGAATCCTGGCTTTCCCTGATCGATGACTCCTTTGAGATTGTCCCAGAGTCCGCTGATTTTGCGCCTTTAAAAATTTATGAAAAAGTGACCGGAAATCCGAAGTTATATCAGTGGCTAAGGACCGATTATGAGCCGGTCGGTTGGTCTCGTGCAAAAAAAGTTTCTTTTAGTCGTGCGGTCAGCCCAGGTAATTTATTGGACCGAACGATTCCGTTTATGTATCGCAAAAAACGTCACTTCGATGCTGTCATGACGGTGCGAGAATCTATTTTTACCAAACCTACTTGGGAAAATTTCCTTTTACATCAACAAAAAATAGAAATTCCCGCCCACTGCCATGAAATCGTGGAAATTTCTGCTGGTACGGAAATGACCGGTTATTTAAATTTAAACCTTGCCCAAGGACAGGGAGCTAAAATCAGCCTGTTACAATCGGAAGCTTACGTTCAAAATGACTCTCTAGTAAAAAAAGACCGCACGGATTTTAAGAATGGCCATTTAGAAGGATTCACTGACAGTTATCAAGTGGGTGGTTTCGGCAGTGTCGCAGTCCCTGAAAATTATAGTCCTTTCTGGTTCCGAACCTTTCGATTTATTCGTCTAGAAATCGAAACAGCAGATCAGCCCATAACGCTCGTAAATTTTGATTACACGGAAACTGGCTATCCATTAGAAGTAAAAACCAAAATCACCTGCTCAGATCCTAGTTTAATGGCTATTTGGAACTTAAGTGAACGGACTTTGCGCCGCTGTATGCATGAAACTTATGAAGATTGTCCGTTCTATGAACAATTACAATATGTCATGGATTCACGAGCGCAGATTTTGTATAGCTATGCTGCAGCCGCCGACGATCGTTTGGCCCGCAAATGTATCGACGACTTTGCCCGATCGCAACGTTACGATGGTCTATTAAATGCTGCTTATCCAAGTTATAATCCCAATATCATTCCTGGCTTTTCGATCTATTATATTTTGATGGTATATGACCATATGATGTATTTTGGTGATCGTAAGTTAGTGGAACAGTATTTGCCGACCATTCAAGCTATTTTAAATTTTTTTGAGCGACATCTGGCACCAGAAGGTTACGTGGATAAAATAGGTGGGATCAACGGACAGGATCGCTATTGGTCGTTTATTGATTGGACGCCAGAATGGCAGGCGACTTGGGGCGTTCCTGAGACGACCTTAAAAGGCGCGATCACTATGGAAAGTTTGTTGTATATTTATGGCCTGCAGACGGCTGCGAAATTGGCCGATTTTCTGGAATTACTTGATTTAGCGGCGACTTATCGCAAACAAGCTCAAAAAGTCCAGACGGCGATTTTGACTCATTGTTTGGGTGAAAATGGCCTGATCCAAGATGGTCCGAAAGTTGCGTCTTATAGTCAACATGTCCAAGTGTTTGCAGCCTTGACCAACACGGTAAAGGCTGAGCAAGCTCGGCATAATCTATTAAGCACACTCAGGGACAAAAACAACTATGCGCAATGTTCCGTGGCGATGGCTTTTTACCTCTTCCGTGCCTTAGAAAAAACGGATCTTTACGAATGGGCCGATAGTTATTGGGACGTCTGGCGAAAAATGTTGGTCCGTCATTGTACGACTAGTGTCGAAGCCGAAGTCGGCGAGCGCAGTGAATGCCATGCTTGGGGCGCATTAGCCTTATATGAGCTGCCCACTGTTATTTTAGGCGTACGCCCAGTCGAACCAGGCTTTGCAAAAATAAAAATAGCGCCTCAATCTCACCACCTTGAATGGGCCAAAGGAACTGTCATTACTCCCCGAGGGCCCCTTGAGATTTCATGGGAAAAGACTGCTAAAGGCTTAGCTATTTCTTATCAAGGTTTGGCAGACTGTATCATCACGTGTAAGTGAACGACTTACCACTTAGTCGAGCTGAAGAAATCACCAAAGCAAAGTTCCAATACTGGGAGAATTGCTGCTTTCTCACTCTTGACTTAGCCCAGATAACAGTCATTCACGGGAAAGATCGCTAGCTACCTCCATCTAAAACTTCTCATTAACAAACTCCAAAAGGACCGATCACAATAAATGTGCTTCGGTCCTGCTCTCATTTGTGTCCAATATTTTTGACCGCAGCCTTCGTACGGTCCAATTGCATCATGGTCTTATCATAATGTTTAGAGGCGTAACTAGAAAAAATCACGTCCACTGTGTAAAGTTGGACCAACAAAGAATTGGTCGCTGAACTTCGTAAGGGTGCCTCGCCACCATCCGCGGTATGTATCAAGATATCCGAAAGTTTAGCCAAAGTCGACTGGGCTTTACTGGTCATGCCCACGATCGGAATGCCACTTTCTTTGGCCAATAGTGCCATTTGTAGCACTTCCTTTTTTTCACCAGAGTTTGAGACCAAAAAAATCATCGCCGGTATCTCATTGGTCACCAAAGCTGTCGTCATCAGGTGCATATCTTTGTTAAAAATTCCCCGTTTACCGATCCGCAAAAACTTTTGAAAAAAATCATCGGCGACGATACCTGACGCCCCAATACCAAAACAATAAATCAAATCCGTACTTTCTAATAATTGGACCGCTTTTTCAATGGCCGTATCTTCTAAAATCTCACAATTTTTTTCAATGGCATCCGTTACTTTGAGCATCAGCTTACGTTTTAAAATCGCCACTTCTTCGTCTGGATCGATATCTGAATAAAGATCTTCTTTGATTTCGGGAAGATTCGCTGACAAACGTAATTTCAGGTCGGTAAAGCCTTCCAAGCCCATAGAATAACAAAAGCGGACCACCGTGGCCGGACTGGTTGCGGAGGCTTCTGACAAGGCTTTAGCACTCATATGGATGACTTCTTCAGAATGGTTCAAGATCCACTTGGCCAATTTTTGCTCTGCTTTGGGTAGTTTACCGATTTTGTGTTGGATACTAAATAGTATATTCATGCTTTTCCCACTTCTCTCTTATCACTATTGTCCAAAGCTCTCCCAAATAAGCCGATGCATTTTTTGGCGAAAGTCGACAAAAGAAACATTAGCTCCATTGTATACACGATTTGTCAGAAAAACAATCCCCATTTTTGTCTTTGGATCGATGGCTAAACTAGTCCCAGTAAAGCCACTATGACCAAAGCTTTGGCCCGAAAAATCATCAAAAAAGCTTTGACTGCTGTGGGTCAGCGTCCAGCCCAGACCGCGCTTATCATCTAGTCCTTGGGTTTGACATACGATTGCTTGTGTGAACAAAGATTGTTTACTGGCGATTTGCTTAAGCCAAAAAGCGACATATTTCGCTAAGTCTGCCGCTGAACTGAAAAGACCAGCATGACCGGCGACGCCACCGAAAAAGCGAGCATTGCTATCATCTGGCGCCCCTGTGATACGCGTTGGTATGGCTTGTTCTGCTGAAAAATCCGTTGTGGTCATTTCTAATGCTTGAAAAATATGCTCGCGACAATAAACATCTAGCTTTTCTCCACTGATACTTTCAACGATTTTCCCTAAGGTCATAAAACTGATATCGCTATAGACGACTCGACTGCCGGCTGGATAAGTTGCTTGAACTTGGCGCAAAGCTTTGATTATATCCGTCTCACCCAACTGATAAAATTTTAAAAAAGGCGGTAAGCCAGCCGTATGGGTCAAAAGTTGGCGGATCGTTGCTCTCCCGACACTTGTTTCTTGCAAGGACGGCAGATATTCAGCCACTGTCTGTTCGATCTTAAGTTGGTCCTCATTGATCAAATATAAAATTGCCGGCAAAGTCGCGGTCACCTTGGTCAAGGAAGCCAAATCAAACCGCGTCTGCGCTGTCACCTGGGGACCGACACCTTGGCAATAAATGATTTGATCTTCCTTTACTACCATTAGAATTCCAGCCGTATAACGCTTTTCTTGCCAGCCTGTTACTAACATTTCAGAAATTTTATCTTTCATAAGCGCTCAGCTCTCACTAGCTTTATCTTGGTATCACGGTCGATTCGATCGACCAATTCCACGAAATTGGGATGAATGACACCGATGAAATTTGTGGTCGCAGAAAAAGGCAGATCCTCTTTGCAGATGTTGATTTCACCACTGTAGCGTCCGCCCAATTTATTTTCCATGGTGATCATGCCCCGCTTGCGAGCCAGCGTTTTCGCAATAGGAATTTCAGGCGTACGTGCTGTCGCTAAACGAACCACCTTTTCGGGCATATCTTTGCGGACTTCAAAAACCTGATCGTACAAATCCATGTATTCCGCGCTCAAAATAGCAGGTAGGATCAACACTTTTTGCGTCATATACGTATGGATCATAGCTAAGGTAGAAAGTTTCGCCTGACTATCGCCGATCACCACGTCGGTCAAATGAAAGGTGGCTAAGAGTTCGACTGCCGCCACATAAGGTTCTTTACCACGATGTTTTTCCAACGTCGGCAGGCCTTGATAAAGCGGGAATCGTTTCAATTGATCTCCTGGTACAAAAGCCGATACATTCAATTGTTGGTCGGAAAAAAGTTGATTATTACGACAGAAGTCTGCCGCCGAAAGTCCCGTGTCTGTCTTGGGATAAAAATTATGCGACAATTGGATCTGAGACAAGTCTAACTCTGCTGCTTTAGCCTTTATCAAAAAAGCTTCATCGACGATACTCGCATTCAAAAACAACTGAAAATCTTTTTGTAAAGCAACTAACTCCTTAAAATCTTCAAAACCATAATCGAGGCGTAAGGCTTTGATCCCTAACTTTTTCAACGCCAGCATATCCCGATTTTCAAGGCCTAACTTTTCAAAGGTCACCGGCGATACATCAGGCACCAACATCAAATCATTGGCCTGGCAGGTCTTTAATAACAAAGCCAGTTTTTCGTCACTAGCCGATAAATCTTCTTCTGGTATGTGTAGCGAGGTAAAGACGAATTGCACACCGATTTTTGCGGCTGCTTTTAAATAAGCCACATCCAGATCTTGTAAATAAGTCGAAATTCCTAACATATCGACCTTCCTTTCACTAAAAATAATAAATCATGCCAATGTTTCTTCTTGCACTTTCTCTTGTTTTTCCAAAGCTTTGACAAAAGGATAATAGATCAAGAAATAAATGAACCAACCTACTAGCACAAAGGCCAAGGCACGCCAATCGCCACCGGTAGCCAGATAAGCTTTAATTGGAGCCGGGGTGATCCAAGGAATCGACAAGACAGGAACTGGCAGCCAATTTAACGAAACAAAAACGATTGCTAAAATATTCATGACAAGCGGCCCCAACACAAATGGGATCATCATCAACGGGTTTAACATGATCGGTAGTCCAAAAATCAACGGTTCACCGATATTGAACAAGGCAGGGGCAATGGACAAGCCACCCAATGTTTTGTAGCGTTGTGATTTGGTCATAAACAAAGCGATACATAAAGGCGTCATCCCTAACATGATATAGCAATCTTGGAAAATGCTAGTATATACATGCGGTAAAACTTGCCCCGCTTGAAAAGCCGTTTGATTTTCCGCTACCATTTGGGTCCAGAAAGTTCCCGCTACACCACTAACGATATTTCCGCCATGGATCCCAACTGACCACAAGATTCGATTCAAGAAAGTCGCAATCAACATGGCCCCAGGCGTATCACCGACTTTTACAAGTGGTTGGAATAAATTCATGATCATTTGCGGGATATTCAGCTCTAAAACCGCACCGATCAACCACCAAAAAAAGATCACAATAAAGCCTGGGATCAAAGCCGTAAAGGAATTAGCAACCATTGGTGGTACATTTTCAGGCAATTTTATGGTCCAATTACGACGGACAATAAAGCGATAAAGTTCAACCGTAACGATAGCAATGATGATTGCCGCAAAGACACCTAATGCTCCCTGATAGGTCGTTGGAACGCCAGTAAAGGGAGTCGCTGTAGCCGTCCCTGCTGCGATGGCTTTGGCATTTTCCGCTAAGGCATCAGCATCATCACCAATCAATGTTTGCACCGTTTGCGCCGGTGTCAAAAGAAACCATGAGGCCACCGCTAAAACAAGAGGTTGCATGATGTCGGTTTTCTCGTCACGGTTTTTATTATACCACTCGACTAGGGCATAGGTGGTCGTGATCACAGTATACAAGCCGATAAAGGCCGTACCGACGCCCGATGCTGCCGCAATTTTCCAACGAAAGTCGCCCAAGAAATCTAAGTAAGGCTGATAAGGAAAAGAGGCCACCAGTAAAAATATGGAACCAATAATAAGTAAGCTCATGATACCTAAGCCATTTCGTTGGATCACTTGAATATACCGTAAGTTTGAAAACTTGATCAAAGGTGGAGCGATTTTCCTTTCGATAAAAGAAGTTAACTTTTCCATGAATCTTCCTCCTATTAAGCGCTAGCATATTTTGATAAAGACAAAGGATGGTTCGAAAAATAGCCACCCTTTGTTTAGAATTAAAGTTCTGTTTCTGCGCGCATTTCTTTTGTCGTTCCAAAGAAGTAAGTACAGATAAAGCCACCCAGATAACCAGCCAACAAGCCGATCACATAGTTTAACCACTTCCCGTCTGCGATCAGTGGAATCAAAGCCACGCCACTAGGACCAACAGAAGTTGCGCCGACATTACCGAACAAACCAATCACAGCACCACCGATTCCGCCACCAAGACAAGCCGTAATGAACGGCCGTCCTAATGGTAAGGTCACCCCATAAATCAAAGGTTCACCAATACCTAGAATTCCAACTGGCAAAGCCCCTTTGATCAATTCGATCAATTTTTTATTTTTGCGGCATTTGATCCAAAGTGCGATGGCAGCCCCGACTTGTCCGGCACCAGCCATAGCTAAAACTGGTAAGAGTAGCGTTTTGCCTGTGTCGGCGATCATTTGTAAATGGATCGGCGTCAAGATTTGGTGCAAACCAAACATGACCATTGGTAAAAACAAAGCTCCCAAAACAAAACCAGAAAAAGCACCGCCAACGTTCAAGACCCAGTTGATCCCGCCAACAAGGCCATTAGAGATCCAACCAGCAAGTGGCATGATCAAGAAGATCGTAACTAAGCCCATGACAAGCAATGTAATGACCGGGGTTACGATAATATCGATCGAATCAGGGATCACTTTATGCAATTGTCGTTCGACTTGTGCCATCAAGAAAACAGCAATAATGACACCGATGACCCCACCTTGCCCAGCTGCTAATGGACTGCCATTAAAAATATTTTTTAATGGTAGATCAGGGTTCATTCCTGCTAATAAAGTGATCCCACCAATAACACCACCAAGACTTTGCGAGGCTTTAAATTCTTTAGCACTATTGATCCCAACATAAATAACTAAATAAGTAAAAACACCACTTTGAATGATGGCACAAATTTGTTGAACATTGAGCCAAGCATCTGAGGTCAATGTTCCAGCCGTGATCATGTTCTTTAAGATCGAACCAAACCCACCAATGATCCCGGCACCAACAAAGGCTGGAATCAAGGGAACAAAGATATTAGCGATCGATTTCAAGGCTTTCGACCAAGGTTTTTGATTTTTCTTTTTCACATCAGCTTTGGTAGCAGCCGCTTTTTCTTCCACGGAACGTTTAGCATCAGCATGACTCATTTGTTCGGGGATTTCTTCCCCTAATTCGACCCCGGCCATATCCGCCATTTTTTGGGCAACTTTGGCAACTGTCCCCGGTCCGACAACGACTTGCAAGGTTTCATCATCCACAACACCCATGACGTTCGGCACTTGTTTCAACTTTTCAATATTTACTTTATCATGATCAATAATTCCAATTCGAACACGTGTCATACAGTTGACGACTTTGTTCACATTTTCAATACCGCCAATGTTTGCATAAATTCCATTGGCGAGATCGCTGATTTTGTCAGCCATTTTCGTTCACTCCTTACTCTTTCTGATTTATAATGTTTGACGAATAAATCCTTTGGCATCGACTAACTTTGCTTCTGCCTCTTTTTTATCAGCCCCTGTCAAAATCATGACGATAGCTAACTTGACATTTTCACCTGCCTTTGCAAAATAATCTGCTGCAACATCGGCGCTACATTCCGTGGCTTGCATAATGATACGTTTGGACCTTTCGACCAATTTTTCATTTGTCGGCCGCACATCGACCATCAAATTTTTATACACTTTGCCAATACCGATCATCGATACTGTCGAAAGCATGTTTAATACCAATTTTTGCGCCGTTCCTGATTTCAACCGTGTCGATCCCGTCAAAATTTCTGGCCCAACTTCGACTTCGATCGGAAAATCAGCATGTTGGCTGATTTCAGCCTCTTTATTGCAAGCAATCGTTGCTGTGACAGTACCAAGACTACGTGCATAATCCAATCCGCCGATCACATAAGGCGTCCGCCCACTAGCGGCAATTCCAATGACGATATCCTTTTCCGTCAACTCGATTTCCTTTAAATCTGCTACGCCTAACTCGCGCGAATCTTCTGCCCCTTCGACTGCTACTGTCATTGCCTTCATACCACCTGCAATCAAACCTTGAACCATTTCCGGTTCAGTGCCAAAAGTCGGCACACATTCCGCCGCGTCTAAAACACCAAGCCGGCCACTTGTACCTGCCCCCATATAAACCAGACGGCCACCTTTATTGAAAGACTGCACGATTTGTTCGATCACTTTTGCGATTTGTGGCAAAACCACTTCGATTGCTACTGGTACACGCTTATCTTCTTCATTCATGGTCTGGAGGATCTCCATCACCGACATATCATCTAGGCGCATCGTTTTGTCATTTCTCGTTTCCGTCGTTAAACCTTCCAAATCAGTCATATTGTATCCCTTCTTTCAAACAATTTAATGAGTACAATTGAAAACTCTTACATAGTCTATTATACCTCTTGTGGAATTATGTTTCAATAGAATATCTAAAATAAATTTAATTAAGAAATTTAGTTTCGAATAAATACTTGGCAACTTAAATTTTCTTGATTTATTAAAAAAGCTGAAGTAACGTTTCTTTACTTCAGCTAAAAAGTTATTTACCTGTCACGATCCACTCAAGTCCCCGCTGTATCCAATGGTCCCAATAATTCCAATTGTGTTCGCCAGGACCTTCTTCATAAGTCACATCTAAGCCTTTTTCCCGCATCTTTTCCGTAGCATAAACACTGGCAACATGCAAAGGATCTTCAGTGCCACAGGTCAGAAAGAATCGCGGCATTTTTTTAGGATCACAAGTTTCGATCAAGTGGATCAAATCATTTTCTGATCCCTTTATTTGATCTAAGGGTCCAAAAATACCTTCCCAATAAGCTTTACCACGTAACTCTAATAGTTGATCGAGCCCTTCTGCCAAGGTCAAGCCACCGGATAAAGAAATGATAGCGGAGAAGTTTTCCGGCTTGCGCAAGCCTAATTTGACGGCCCCATAGCCGCCCATCGATAATCCAGCCGCATAAGTCTTTTCACGTTTTGTCGTCAACTGCGGAAATAATTCATGACAAATCGCCGGCAATTCTTCGGCAATAAAAGTCCAATACTTCATATCATAAGTGGTGTCGGTATACCAACCAAGATCGGTCGACGGCATGATGACAGCCATTTTTAGATCTGTTACATAGCGTTCGATCGCTGTCCGTCTTGCCCAGACACTGTGGTTGCCGTTCATCCCATGTAACAGATAAAGCACGGGCACATCATCAGTTACTTCCGGCGTATCCGTACCTAGCATTTTCACCGTTTTTTGTGGTAAAACGACATTTATCATCACTTCCATTTCAAGAACATTTGAATAAATATTCGCTTGTAAAAAAGCCATAACATCTCCATCCTTTCAAATGTATTGTAACAGATTTTTAGCAAAAAAAGCGCAGCAAATTTCTCTGCTCCGCAAAAAATCTTTTATTTGTTCAAATAGTCCTTTAAGCTAGCTACTTTATCCGTCTTTTCCCAAGGCAAATCGATATCGGTCCGACCAAAATGCCCATAAGCCGCTGTTTGTCGGTAAATTGGCCGACGCAGATCGAGCATTTCAATGATACCGGCTGGACGTAGATCAAAAATCGCCCGCACGGCTTCAGTCAAAGCCTTCTCACTCACAACTCCAGTGCCAAAAGTATCGATAGCAATCGATACCGGATGAGCCATGCCGATCGCATAAGCTAACTGCACTTCGACTTTTGAAGCTAAGTGAGCCGCAACGATATTTTTAGCGATATAGCGGGCCGCATAACTGGCTGACCGATCCACCTTGGTCGCATCTTTTCCGGAAAAAGCACCACCACCATGATGGGCATAACCGCCATAAGTATCGACAATGATCTTGCGTCCAGTAAGGCCGGAATCGCCTTGCGGACCGCCGACCACAAAGCGCCCAGTTGGATTGATATAAAATTTGGTTTGATCGTCTAAAAGTTCAGCTGGGATCACAGCTTTGATAACTTTTTCGATCACATCATGGTGGATCGTTTCATTGGTTGCTGCCGCATCATGTTGAGTACTGATCACGACCGTATCCACCCGCTTTGGTCGGCCATCTTCGCCGTACTCCACCGTAACTTGGGATTTAGCGTCAGGTCCTAAATAAGCGATGGCTCCCGATTTACGTAATTCTGCTAGTTTACGCACCAATTTATGACTCAACGCAATTGGCAGTGGCATCAGTTCTGGCGTCTCATCGATGGCATAACCAAACATCAGCCCTTGATCACCGGCACCGATCAAATCCAACGCATCTTGCTTTTTATCTCTGGCCTCGAAAGATGTGTCAACACCTTGGGCAATATCTGGTGACTGCTCATCGATCGCCACAAGAACCGCTACATTATCTCCATCAAAACCATACTGACCTTTCGAATAACCGATATCTTTGATCGTATCGCGAACGACTTTTTGAATATCCACATAAGCCGTCGTTGAAATCTCCCCAAACACCAATACCAAACCGGTCGTGACTGACGTTTCACAGGCCACCCGACCATTTGGATCCTTGGCTAAAATCGCATCCAAAATGGCGTCACTGATCTGATCCGCGATTTTATCTGGATGTCCTTCAGAAACTGATTCCGAAGTAAATAAACGTTTTTCTGACATAATTTCATTCCCCCTCTATTTTTCGGTTACAAGGCATCTTCGCTTGGAACGAATCCTCTCGGGAACTTGCAACGAATCGATTATAACAGATTTCCCTTGTGAAATCAGTTTTTTCTCAAAAAAAACAAAAAAGACATTCTCTCAGAATGTCTTTTCAATGATCCGTACGGGATTCGAACCCGTGTTACCGCCGTGAAAGGGCAGTGTCTTAACCGCTTGACCAACGGATCGCATCAGTTTTGTCTCACAATTAAAAATTATAGCAGATTTCACAACCAATCACAATGCTTTTTCTTGGAATTCTCAAGAAATGTTTCTTTCTCGTTACAATTCACGGCCGAATCAGTCGCTCACTGCGAGATTTAGCTTAAATTTATATGGTTAATTTAAAAATTAAAGCTTTGTGTTATTTGATTTCTCAAATGAATCATTTAACCCAGTCGAATGAGCTGTTATTGCTAGCGAAACGAATGTAGCCGTGACGTCGCTGTGAAAGAGGAGCCAATGTGAATTGTTTTGAATCACTACGATTGGCTCGCTTAGCGAGACAGAGTAGATGATGAAAAATACCTACTTGGTACTGTGACTGGATGCTTTAGCATTTAGTCATGAAGCTTGGCAGACCTGAGACCATGGCTCAGGTCGGTCCCACAGCAGACAGTAGCAGACACAAACGTGTAAGTGTAGCGCTCAAGTTAGACCGTGAATTGTAACTCTTTCTCATTTCATCAAGATCCCAACATACTTGTTTGCAAATTTGTGCTAAAATAAATACTATGAATTATTGAAATCTTTTAGAAAGAAAGGTGTTTTTCTTGCCAAGTTATGAAGCTCAACCAACCAGTTTGCTACACACCAACGGCTTCGACAAAGTTTATCCGTCTGTCTTAGGCGTACTTCGTTTTTCTCAGCCTTTGGACATTCCCCGTTTAAAAGAAGCTTTGAATCGGCTCAGTCTCACTGTCCCACAAATTTTTTGTCGTTATGAAATAGGTGATAATCGCTTTTACCCCGTTATCACTGATAGTGCCGACCTTTTTTACTCACTAAAAAGAGACGAAACTCCCTATACATTCCCGATCGACTATCAAAAAGGGCCCCAACTGGCAGTCTTTTATCAACTAAATGAGAATGGTCACCAGCTGACTTTTATCCAAAGCCACATCTTTGCAGACGGCGCAGGTTTAAAAGAAGTAATGGCTTATTTGGTTGCTCTGTATAATGATCCTGATTTAGCGCCAAAAGAAAATCATCAAGACTTGCAAGCTATCTTAAAAAATTTACCCCCTGTTTTGTCTCAAAACGTAAAACGTGCAGATACATCCAATATTTCCTTGCATTTACCGTTTCCAGAAGCAAAAGATACTTGCTATAAAGAGGTCCATCAGCTTATTTACCCTAAAGATCGTTTTGCCAAGCTACATAAAAAAGCAAAAAAAGCCGCCTTTACCATCAATGATTGTTTGTTGACCGCCTATATGCGGATGCTTGCTACTTACAATCCTGCTGCCGAACGGTTGCCTTTAGCTTGTCCCACCGATACCCGTCAGTTTTTAAATCTAGCTGAACAAAAAGACTTGCACATTGGGAACTTTACAGCGCGCTATAATCCCCAACCCGCTATTGATATCAAGGAAAGTTTTACTGTTTCACTGACCAAGGTCCATGCCGAAATGTCTCTCTTAAAAGAAGAACATCAATTTTTACAATCTACCTTGACCTTGATCGAAAATTACCAGACACAAAGCTTAGAAGATCTACGTGAAACTGCCAAGCAAAATTATCATGCTAGAAGTATCGCCTATACCAATATGTCAGCTTTGCAAGCTACTAACTATACTTTTGCCGGTACAACCTTGACCGATTGCTTCACAGCCGGCGCCTTTCGTAAAGCGCCCATGTTCCAAATTTGTTTTTCCACCTTTGAAGGTCGGCTAAATCTCGTCGCTAACGTCATTGGTGATCAAGCGCAACATGCTTTTGCTGACCAACTTTTGCAAGAAACGATCAAACAATTTGAATTGTTTTTAAGCGAATAAATGCTCAAAATGACCACTCCTGATAAGTGAGTGGTCATTCATTCCTCAGATGAACGCTTAAACGAAAAAAGAGTCCCCCAAATGATACCCCTTCATTGCAACTCATACATTCCTCATTTCTTCCTCGCCAAGATCTTGCCAAAATTTCTGATTCTCTTTTAGAAATGTTTCTTCGGAAATAAAGGGATTGGGAATTTTAGGCACTAGCGTGATCGCCCCGCGCTCACTCTTATAGACAACATATTCCGTTTTCGGCTCAATATTTAGTTGGCTGGGAATTAAAACAGCGACAGAACTACCTTCTTTTCTTGTTTTTGCTATATCAACCAGTAGTTAATTGATAAAAATTAACAGATTGACTTTAGTTTGGATATGTTTTATTTACAAGTATGTAGTAAAGATGATACCTATAATCTTAACTTTGATTCTTCAGTCAAAAAATTTTTACTTCATTTTGGAACCTTTTTAAAAAGATTTGGCATTAAAGTAATTGATGAGAATAACATAGTTGAGTTATTAATTTCTGAAGAACCAGTATATGAACATTTCAATCAAAGTAAATAATTGGAGTATACAGGTCATACTTATCTAATTATTTTAGAAGATAACAATCTTGCCAAGTTATTTAGAAATCACAAGGTTGCATGAATTGTCGTTTAGTATGTGATCAGATTTCTCACCTTATTCTAGCTACAGCACAGTAGTTCTGGATACATAGATCTCTTTATACAAAAATAATAAAATCATAGATATTTTTATGACGAAATAAAGAAGATGAGAGCAAGTATGAAATGCTAGTAACTTAAGACAATATCAATAAATATGTCAAAAAAACTTGCAATCTTACCAGTACCGAAGAAACGATAACTTTTCATGGACTACGACATACTTATGCATATTTAATAGGATTAATATTCTGATATAATTTCAAATTTTCATAGTTAAAAGTTATATTGAATCCATAAATATAATGTAATAAGACTTTTTTCTTAGAACTGTTTTTAACATCTATAAATATTTATTCTAAAAAGCTTGTTGAAATATCATATCGACATTAACAAACGTTATTTATTTGCCTTCGCCTAGTTACAAAAATGGTAACTAACCTTTCCAATATGTTCCTTCAAAAAATCCTCCCCGATCTTCATTTTTCTTTGATTTAACTTCTAAAACATTTTTTTCATTAATAGTTCCTAACTTATAAAAGGTTTCTATAACTTCTAAGATATCTGCCATTTCTTCTGTTTTATCTTCAATACTCGTCGCATTTCTAAATTCATTTACTTCTTCTAATAATTTCGTTTCCAATTCTATTTCTAATTGTTCTTTAGTTAATTTAATGAATTTTGCATCTTTATTATTAGTGAGTATTTTATTCTCTAGTTTATTGCGTATTAATTTTCCCATCATTTAACTCCTTTAATAATTTCTCTTTTGCTTTGTCAAATTTGTCCCAATCAAGAAACTTTTGCCAATCAGCTAATTCTGGATGACCGATATTTCTAGCTGTCAACATTCGTAAATATTGTCGCTGTAAAGGTTGTGTAATTGGAAACTAGAATTACTCATAATTGCCTCCTATTATTTGATAGGTAAATTATGATATAATAAAATGCAAGTGGCCTTGATTGTTTCATATTTGATACTATTTTATCGGAAGTGATTAAAATGATTGGATCTATTATAAAAGAAATTCGACTAAGCAAAAACATTGCTCCCGTTGCTGTATACTCTGGTATCATGTCGCGCGCGAACTATTGGAAACTAGAAGAAGAACATATTGCCCCTTCTTTTGACTCAGTTATACTTATGTTGCCTAGGCTCAACATAAGTTTGAATGAATTTATCCTTCTCATTCCAGATAATGATCTTTCTTTCTATGAAAAAGAAAAAGATAAGAGAGATTATCATTACAAAAGTAAGAATTGTTCTAAACTATTTCTTTTGGAACAAGAGTATATGGAAAAGTATAAACAAACTAAGGTCTTGCGTTTTAAACATTTGTCTTTTACTTGTAATATTTTTATTTCTAAGATTAAGGGACAAAGCTTTAAAAATGCTTACGTAAATGAAATAAAAAAATATTTGTTTAATTGTGAAAATTGGTCATATTATGAACTCAGGCTATTTACAAGCATTATGTTCATTTTTAAATATACCGATGTTATTACTCTTTCTAAAAATGCCCTTTCTTCAATTCAAAAATATTCTGCACAATTTAAATCTTGGAATGAAGAGGCAACGCTCATTGTAAATTTATTGTCTTTAGCCGTACAAAATAATGACCTTCTTGCAGTTAAGATGATTCAAAATGTAGTTAACAAAGACATATATTTATCTAACAAAAGTATGTATAGTCGGACACTTTTACTTTGGTCTGACAAAATTATTGAAGCTTATCTAGAAAATAATGTTGATATTTTAGATGAGGCTTATAAAACCATAAGTGTGTTTCAAATAATTGGAATGGACAGTACCTATCAGATGTATTATGCGTGGACTAATTTGTATAAACAGAAGATGAAAGATTCTAAATAAGTTATGATCATTCCGGCCTGATTTAAGCCAGCAATTTGATACAAAGAGCCACTAAAAAAATCGCGATCTTGCTGGTACCGAAGAAACGATAACTTTTCATGGACTAAGACACACCTATGCCTCGATTTGTTTATATAAACGATTCCACATTCATTGGATTGCCAAACAACTGGGACACGAATCAGTAAGCACGACCGAAGAAACTTATGCCCACGTGATCAAAGAACTGAACGATGAGGAAAACGAATTTGCGCAAGAGGTCTTCGATTCGATCATGACCGACAAATAATGCAAAATAACGCTGTTTTTATGTTAAAAAAGGGCTATTTTAGGCTCAAAACGTCAAATCCTACTTTTCCAAAATGCAAAATTTTTCAGCCTCAAAAGGTTGATTTAACAACATTTCATTAAAAAAAGTATTTTGCACTGGTACCCAAAATCACCGATTTTTGCGTAAGCCTAAAATGCCAATGCAAAATTTTAAAAAGGCCATGCAAAATGAATACAAAACTTTTCAACAAAAATATATATTTTCGTATTTTCCTTCCACACAAAAAAACGACCTTGAAAGTATCAAAGTCGTTCAACCCCTTATATATCAAGGTTTATAATTCTTATCTTTTATGTTTTTTAAGCCTCTAGATCCAACTAGATATAACCCTCAAAAACACAGCTACGGAGAAGGAGGGATTTGAACCCTCGCGCCGATTTCTCGACCTACACCCTTAGCAGGGGCGCCTCTTCAGCCACTTGAGTACTTCCCCAAAACCAAAAAGTATTTGATTTTAATGGGCCTAAATGGACTCGAACCATCGACCTCACGCTTATCAGGCGTGCGCTCTAACCAGCTGAGCTATAGGCCC
>JBFLGC010000045.1:0-22555 GCA_041859945.1 Tetragenococcus sp. | reverse complement strand
ACGTCATTCATCACCCACCTATAGAGGATGGGCGACTTCTGCCTAAATTAAGTTAAAAACGACGCGAGCGGTATCGTCACAAAGCGCTTATCTGCTTCTCGCCGCGCGATCCGGCTACTGAACTCACGAATATCAGCGATCAAACTGGTCATGATATCATGAGCGTTCTTGGTTCCTTGCTCAAACGATTTGATAAAAGCCAGTTTTTCCGCTAGATTCTCTAAATTTGGCATACTGTTTGGATCGACCAGCTTACGTTGAAGTTTCTGTTGATAGAGCTGCCTTACTTCCGCAAAATGATCCTCGATCCACCCCTGTACCTCAGCCATCGGGAAACTCACATCGATCGAAAAATCACGCAACTTTTGAGCGACATCAGCAGATTTCTGATTCAATTCTTGTAAATAAGCGACTTGACGTCGATAAGTCTCCTTATCGGTCTCACTATGAAATAAGCTCCGAAATTTGCCCACGGTCTTTTTCGGTAATCTGCTTGCATCAACAGCCAAAGCAGCCACGACACGCTGCAAATTTTCGGCCTTTTCCTCATAATGAGCCAACCAATACGCTTGTCGCACTTGCGTCAACATCAACGGTTCGTGCTCCAAGTCATGGAGCACAAATAGGCCTGTCTCAAAAGCCAATTGGCGATTATGAATAGTGATCTCAGCAGCATTGTCGATCGCTTTAGGTACCCGATAATCCACCTCATTTTTTTCATGCGAAAAGCCGTCAGCTCATCAAAGGAACGACGGAAATCACTATTCAGTTGGTGCACTCCCTCATCAAGATCGCGAACATCCCTAGCAAAAGCGTGATAGCGTGCCAACTCCTCTGACACGATTTTCTTTTCCGGTAAAACTTGCTTGTCCGCCATACCAACGCTCCTTTCAACAGGCCAATTATAGCACAGATCGGCACAAAATAGCGTATGGGATTAGGCGGATCTCTCATAGGTTTGAGGTTAGCTACGGGAGATCTGAATCGTGGGAAAACTTTGCCACAGAACCCCATCGACCTATGGCAGATTTTCGGAACTTTGCCATAGATACTCACTAACCTGTGGCAGACTTTTTAAACCGTTGAAATCATCCCTCGGCTAACTCAAAAAAGGCCCATTTCAACAATAAAAAGAGCCAGATCACTCCAGCCCTTCCTAAATCCTATTCTCTTAAAAATTCCCGCATATTTGCCAACACTTTTTCGCCCAGACGGACATCTGCTTGAGCCGTTCGTCCCGCTGATTGGTTGACACAATTGACATGAGGATGTGAGACCAAGCCGGGATCCCCAATAGCTCCTACCGTATCACAGAAAAATTCGTTGTCGCCGTGATCGAGCCAATTCTTCAAAGCTGGTAGCTCATGCGAAGGGGCGATCGACGTATTGAAGAAGATCTTATGGTTGCCTAGTTTTTTAAATTCTTCCTCATGGAACAAAATGACGTTCTTATTGAGACAGGTGCAAACGACATCGACGGTGCTCAGAAGCTCGTTTAGGTCCAGATACTTGATATTTTTAGCTTCAGCAGCTTCTTTTCTGGTCCGACTATAATAGTACAAATCGGCACCCAGAGCTTGCAAGCCATCTGCGATCATGCGACCAGACGTCCCGAGGCCTACGATCCCAACTTTAAGCTCCGTCAATTCGACCGGTTTGGCTTGCCACATCTTTTCACCAAAGCCATGCAAATAACGGACCAATTCACTGATCACATATTCAACGACGCCTTGATCTCCATAATCGCGGATGCCTTTAACGACCACGCCATGGTCGTTAGCATAGGCAATGTCGACATTAGCACTTTCTGGTGAATACAAACTCGAGCACATACCGATATATTTGAGATTCGGACAAGCGGCGATGACTTCCTTGTCGATCGTGGTCAAATAACTCAATAAAGCTGCATCTGCGTCCCCGATCCTTTTGATGATCTCCTCATTATTCTTCGGTACATCGTCATAGAAAATGACTTCTTCACCCAATGTATGCAATTCTTTTTCAGCAGCCGATACCATGCCGACTGGATCTATAGCTACGATTTTTTTGAACATTTTACTGATTCCTCCTTAAAATACGATCGGACTGACAGCGTTTTGTAAAGTAGCGACCACACTCCAACCGGCAATCGCACTAGTTCGTGAGTATATAGTCAGATCGGTTTTGACTTCTTCACCTTCTAAAACGATCTTATAGCGGTCGCCTTTAAATCCCGGCTCAACTTCAATTTTGATTTCGGTATCAACTGGTCCAGCACTGGCCAGAGCTGTGGCAATAGCGACGTTCATTTGGGTCGGTAATTTTTCGATGGCTTCTTTCGTTGTCCCTTCAAAAATCACTTCCGGTGCCTCTACTGCTGCGATTTCTTCCCGCGTAAACGTCATTTTAGCCGCTACCGCTGGATCTTTAGCAGATGTGATCGACATCTCGATGGGGCTCATCAAACGAGCTGTCCGCAAGACATCAAAACCGCCCACAGCCCCACTGGCGATATGAACGCGGCGCTTGTTTTGTCTAGCTACTGCTTGGATATGTTCATAAAAAGCTTGATCCGCAAACGCTCCGATCGAAAGCACTACTAAATGAGAGCCGGCCGCTAAGATTGCTTCCGCATAATCTTTGACAGCTTGGACCGAAGCTGCCTCCGCCGTATAATCTGGTTTGAAAGCTAGCAAGTCGTAAATCGTATCAACAACTGAACAATGGTAACGTTCACCAAATTTGCGTCCCCTTTCTTTATCATGACCTTCCAAAACAGCGACTAATTCATAATCGCTAGCAAGTACCCCATCTGTTGCCGCCTGAGCCACTATTTCATTTAGCTTACCACAACCGACAAGGGCCAATTTCAATTTTTCCACTATGATCTATTCCTTTCTATCAAATAATGTCTATAATTAGAGCCTAGCAGTTATTTTTAGAAAAGGCAATGGGAAAAGGCACTTTCTCATTCTTTTACTAACCAGTCTGCTTTTTGATTCGAATCAATTCATATCTTTTTCAAAAATAGCTCAAAAATCGAATTCATTCGATTTTTATTGCAGTAAAGTATTCCAAAAAGCTACTCCAAATTTGCAGAATCGCTACACTTCAAAATAGTCTTACTTAAGGTAGCATGAGTCGTCACAAGCTTATGTTCTCACGACTTTCAAGCTTCAAACTTTAGTAACCACTAAAAGAGCCAAGGTGAGTGATTCGCACTGACTTCCTATTCATGATAACTTTGTAGCTTTATTTGTATCACTTCTTTTTACTTAGATCACTTCATAGCCTCATATGTCCCTTTTTTCAATACTTGGATCATTTCACCACGTCATATGACCTCTCCTTTTAAAACGAGGATTACTATTAGATAATCAAATTTTTAAAAATTCTATTTGAGAAATCTGAAAAAGCTTTGTCCCAACGCTTAAAAGAATCCAAATAAAGTTACTTATGATTATTTTCATGTGCAGTATTGCTAGTAAAATGAAACTATCTTAAAGGATAGTAATTCTTTATTTTTGTGGACTAACCTAACAAAAGGTCCTCACTTCACAACACTCGTCAAGTGAAGAACTTGATATGTTTGAAAAAGTCAGCCTAACCAAGTCAACAATCGCTACAAAATCATTTTTCAATCTTTAAAATGACTTTTCCCTTCAAATGTTGGGTCGCCCCATTATTCTACTGCTTTTTGTACCTCAGCAAAGGAAAAAACGCGATCGATATACGGTCGCAACTTGCCAGCTTCCACTAAATCAGACAGCTCTTGGACCCAGTTTCCCTTAAGCGCAAATAAAGACGTAAAGCCGATTTGCCTAGGTTGCCCCAGCGTTAAAAGCTTGCCTAAAACAGCGGCTTCCATTACCTGCCTGACACCACCAATTGCAATATAGAATCCATCTGCTGTCAATATTTTTTTATAGTCTGAAACCGAGTGATAACCGTTGACACCAATGATCTTATCAAAAGCCACGCCCTTTTGTTTGGTAATATTACTTGTCTTATAATCGACACATTCGTCCGCTCCAAAGCTCTTGACTAAATTGAAATTATAGTGACTAACGACAGCTGTCACGTGAGTTCCTTGCGCTTTGGCGATTTGCAGGGCAAACAGGCCCACACCACCCGAGGCACCATTGATGAGCACCCGCTGACCCGCCTGCACTTGCGCTTTTTTGATAGCAGCCAATGCCGTTCCCGCCGTCGTTGGCAAGGCAGATGAGAGTTTGACCGTCAACGAGCTTTGCCAGCGTGCCAACATTCGCCGACCGACTTTTTACAAACATTTTAATGACAAGTACGATTTTTTTAAATTTTTCCTTCATTCAATGCAAAAAAAGCAGCTCATCGAACTTGATGAGCAAACCGATATCGATGAACCATTGGAATATTTTTCGGCTCTTTTTGAAACGATGCTTACAGCAGTTGCTGCCTATCAAAAAATGCTATTTACTTTACAAATCGATCCTTCTGCTCTAATTATTTTTGAGTCCAATACTGATTATATCGAGATTCAAATAAAAAAACGTTGGGATGATTTTATCAAAAAAGGCTATGATCTTCCTAGTGACAGTGAATTTGGCATTCAAATTTTATCAGGAATGTATCGGCAAATCTGCTTTTGGTGGATCAAAAATCAAGAGCACCTATCAAAAGAAGAAGTCATAGAAAAAATGTCCAATGTTTTGAAACAGTACTTTTTACCTCATGAAAAGTTATGACATCTCCAAACGAATCCTAGCGCGATAAAGAAATTTTTAAAGTCGTGTTTGTTTAGATTCACAATGAAACTTTAGCTTCATTACCTATCTACTCTACATCAAATAGTCTAATATGGGGCATGTTTTCCATTTTTTCCTCCACATTACCGAGCTATGATCAATGGTCTTCCTTAATAGTTAAAAAAACGGACAAGAACCGCTGCTATTACAAAGTTTTCTCATTCGTTTTTTTATCAGTAACTTTTTTATTTGAAACAATAGTTCGTTATCACTAGCAGTTATTTTTAGAAAGGCCACTTTCTCATTCTTTTATTAACCAGTCCATCAGGTTGATGATTTCGATGCCTTCATCATTGGCAGTTCCAGGATCTGTCGTCAGGATTATTTTGCGAAAATCATCTTTGATTTCTCTCAAAGACGAAACTTTGCGTTGATAGGTTGTTTCTTCGACTACACTATAAGAAACCTGATAATATTCTTTTACTCCTGATCTGATGGCTATAAAATCAACTTCTGTTGCACCTATACGACCAACATAGAGCTCATATCCCCAACGCAACAATTCTAAAAATACAATGGTTTCCAGCCGACTTCCCAAATTTGTTCGTTTTGTCCCTAAAAGTGAAGCTGATATATTAAGCTTTGAACGTCACCCAAAAATCACTTCCATAATAAGTAAAAAAGCGAATGAGGACTTCGCATTAAAAAGTTTCCTCATTCGCTAGTTCGTTTTATTCTGCCGTCGCATATTCCAGATAAGCTTCATCTGGATAATGTTCATCGGTATAGGTCGGATCATCTAAAGACAAATTGAGCCATTTTTCGTTTTCCCCAGAAGTATCGTTCCAAGTCACATCCACGACCCGCCAAGTGCCATCTACTTTGACGTAATTCCAGGCGTGTAAGCCATTCGGAGTATCGCCCGTGACATAGACACTTTCCAAGCCAGCCTGCGAGGCCAGTAAGAGAAAGGCTTTGGCATAACTAGAACAGACACCTTTTTGGTCCAACAAGACACCTTGTGCTTTCCATGCATACCCGTAATCGCGCATCAGATCGGCATAAGCCACACTGGCAGCATTCGGGTCGTTCGTTTCAGCACTACGCAAGACATCATAGGCATCTCTTTGATCGAGGGCTTCATAATCATAGTCAGCATGATCGATGAGATATTGGTTGATGGCTTTGATTTTATCGACATCAGACATGCCATCTGAGAGAATTTCCTTAGCGACACGCACCACTTCTGTCTGGAGCTCTTGAAGTTCTTTAGCAGAATCATCGTCGGGATAATCGACTTGCAAGAGTTGCTCTTTTTCCGAATAATAATAAGTAAAGTTCTCAGGCAAGAGCGGATTTTGAAATTTGATCGTTTCTAACGTCTTGCGAAGCAGTTCCGTATCTTGGGCTTCAGGAAAGTCAGCTAAACCAATAAATTCCTTTTGCGCAAAAAGATTGGCTGACAAGTATTCTGCCAAAGCGGTATCCGCATTGACTTTTACGGGAACCTCTGGGAGCGTATCGGAGTAGTTGTCCTTATCAATCTTGATAGCGGACACATTTTCGATCGTAACTGGTACTTCCAATCCACCACTTTTAGCTTTGTTGGCGATACTTTCGTTTTTGGCAGTGAGTGCTACCTGATAATCAGCCTTTTCATCAATCACATTCAATTGGCCCGAAAAGATCGTCTTGTTCAAAGTGTAGGAGACCACGCTCAAATAGCGATTCGCACTGGTTCCGATTTGTTCAAGATCTTCCGTCTGATAGGTCACCGCATATTGGCGGACGCTGCCATCAGCCATGATCAAAGGCAATTGGTCGGGCAGTTGATCGAAGCCTTGAAACTCCTCATAAAGCTGTTGACCGCCGCTTTGTTTTTGATAGGTATATTGGGCAAACTCCGTTGGGATCTTCGCAATAAAATCTTCCGCTGAAATTTGATTACTCGGTGCCGAGGTATGGCCCTCTTTATCGATAGCGATCACAAAGAGGTCATACATCTCACGTGGAAATGTCTTTTCATAAGCCTCTTTAAATTGCAGATTGTTTTCATTAGCAGGATTGGCCAAGGCATCTTGCGAGAACATATTGTCATAAGTTCCAAAATCAAGCGCGTTGCCTTGCCCCGAAAACCACTGCGTTTTCTCGACTTCACCGATCTGCTCAAAATAAGTATTGTCAAGAAAAGCTAACTTTTCATTATATAAGCGATCATTTTCGCGCACGATCTTATAAGAAGTCGCACCCTCGACTGGTTGCCAAGCCAATTGTAGCTGGCCATCATCGGTGATCGTCATTTGAACATTAGGAACTGGCAAAGAAGTCTCTTGTTCGATCGTGACTAGATAAAGCTTAGGGATCTCTAAAAGGGCGCCCGTATCTAAGTCATTGTATTGCATCAAATACAAACGGTCATAACTCCCCCAAGTACCCAGTTGAGCTAAAGTCTCCTTCTCACCACTAGTGTTAAAAACAGTCGTCCCACTGTTAACGGTAGGATCTAGGACAAAGCCTTCACTGGTCCTTTCTTCCAAGTAGGTAGAAGCTATCGTCTGTGTCAATTCAGCATCTTTAAAGAGCATCAAAGGAATCGCAATATCTACTCCTTTGAAATTCTCATAGTCACGCGTGTCAGCGCCAGGGGCCTTCATCTCCAGTTTTTCATTAGCAGCAAGCACGATCGGCTCTTTTTGAACTTCATAAGGTTCAGACCCTTGATACTGTTCTTTTAGATCTTTGGTCGCAATACCAGCTGTTTCATTACTGGTTTGCGTGGTCGGCGTTCCTGTCGTATCCGTCGTTTTCGATTGATTTTGCTCACATCCAGTTACCAGAAAACAGGCCAAAATCAGCAATGAAATGATTTTCTTTTTCACTAGCAAGCCCCCCTTTTTCATTAAAATAAGTATATCATGATGACCATAAAAGTAAAACGATTCCAAACAGAATCAGCGATCAACACTGTCCAAGTAGTTAAAACTTCGTGAATAAAACCTAGCATCCCTTGCTGCTCTCCTTTTCACTGACTCCCGCCAACTTTACTTTGGGTGTCAAAAAATTTGTCCCTGTTTTTTTAGGGGTACCATGGCAACTGAGAATCACTAGCTAAATCTTTTGCAGGTGCTGTCTTTTTGATAAGTTCGACCCATCCATTTAGGATCGACTCCTTAGAGTACTTGCTATCATCACTGTCTTTCCAAATGATATGAGAAAACCAAGCTCCTGTGGCGGCTTCAAATTGAAGTTCCGCGTATTTGATGGTTTGTAATTTTGCCTGAACGAAGGTCTCGGTTAGATAATCGACTACTTCACCGGCTGCGGGAGTAACTGGAGCTCGATTTGCTTGCGACGCTCTTTATCCTCCTATTCATCCAGAAGATAATCTTCCTCTGTTCTTGATAGAAAATATCAAACGTGGGAGCAGACTCGTCAAAATTTATGAAAATAAAAGCTCTTTCGATTGATTGGTGGTTCGCTTTCACTACGTTGACAATAATAGTTTGTGCCATATTCAGCCATTTTTCCTTTGCTTCATCTTGCAACAACTCCACTTCATCGACAGAAAACTCCTCCGATAGCGATTCTGGTGCTACCTTGCCTTTATTTATTGCTTCTACCTTTTTTGAAAATATTGAAAAGAATCCCATCTTGTCCTCCTATATGCCTTTTTTAACTTTTCAAATAAACCAGAAACACTCCCTCATCTCACGGCGATTCTGATCATGCTAATACCTATATTATACTATCTTTGGGGATCTAGCGCGACTTTAGTCATTAATGATTGAGCGCGATAGATTACTCATTTAGTTGATCATTATTGACCATCGAATGTGATCCTACTTTTAAAAAGAAAGGCCATATGACAGCCAAATGTGATCCTACTTCTAAAAAGAAAGGTCATATGAAAAAAATCCCTACTCGACAACATTCGTCAAGTAGGGATCTTGATTTCTTTTAAAAAGTCGTCCCACCTAAACCAACAATCGCCACGATATCATTCATGGTATCGCGCATGGTCTTGGCAGTAAAGCGGACATGGCGGCCATCGATGCGTTCAACCGTTGATAGCATTTCGATACGATCGGCTTGAGCGGTGGTCATGCATTCCATATCGACTGTTGCTGGCATATCAAAGGTAAACCGTGGCAAAGCTTTAAGTTCAACTTCCAAGGCGGCTTTGGTTTCAGCGATGATTTTCGAGCGCACTTCTTTGATTGGATACGTTTTGATGGCATAGCGTCCCAGTGATTCTTTGGTCGAAACATAGCGGACTTCTGGCAACATGCCATCTTCCAACAATTGTGTTTTCAAGCCCGACTCACCCACCACTAAGCCAACGGGGATATCTAATTCGCCAGCATAAGCAGCATTTATAGTCGTTTCATTGACATAGTGGCCATTGATTTGCAAATCATAAGCGACGCGCGAGCTGTAACCATGGTCCATCGCCCCGTATTGTTTGCCGATGCCTGCGTGATAGCCTAAAAAGAGCACGACATCATAACTTTCATCCAAGCCACTCATCATATAATCCATGCGCGGAAAGCCATTGACTAGAGAAACGCGCTCGTCCATTACCGCTAAACGTTGGTACAAAAGATTCACACCACGACTATGCGAATCCGAGATGGTGATTTCGTCGATTTGATCATTCACAGCACTTTGCCGGATTCCTTCTAACATCCAGGCCACATGTTGATGATACAATTCGCGAAAAGCCACATGGTCGTCTTTTTCCATATCAAAAGTAGCGATTCCGGCTAGCCCTTCGATATCACAGGAAATATAAACTTTCATTTGAACAGACCTCCTAACGGGTTGGCGCAACGAGCAAAAGTCGCTTCGTCTAAAGAACGCACGATTTCAAGGACTAATTGTTTGGCTGCTTGATAATCCTGATAATCAATAAAACAATGGGGCGTATGTGCATAGCGGACCGGGATCCCCACGACAATCGTGGGCGCGCCTTTGACTAAATTGATGATAGCACCATTCGTCCCACCTCCTGATCGGACCGAAGTTTGCATCGGGATCGCAAATTTTTTAGCGATTCTCCCCGCATACGCTTGCCATTCGGGATTTGTGATCATCGAAATATCAAAATTGCGCAACATTGGGCCGCGCCCCATGCCTGATTGGATCTTGTAAGGCTCTTCAGTGTCATCAGCGGGGCAGCCTTCAAAAACGATGGCCAAATCAGCTTGAACTTGTTTGGCCGCAACTTTGGTCCCACGTTCGCCAACTTCTTCCTGAGCGGATAAGGTAGCTACCAGATCAAACGGTAGCTCATCTTCCGCCAATTCACCCAAGACATCGGTCATACAAGCCACGCCGATGCGGCAATCAAAAGCCTTGCCGAGAAATTTATCGTTTGCTTCATCATAACTGCAAGTCACGTCAGGAACGACGGGCGCACCAATGTCGATCTTGTATACTTCAGCTACTTCTTCAGCAGACGTCGCACCGGCATCGATGAACAAATCTTTGAATTCGATTGCTTTCTTGCGTTCTTCAGCCGTCATGAAATGTGGTGGCTTACTGGTCACGATACCCGGAACATAACGCCCTTCGCGATTACGGATCCGTACCTTTTGCGCCGTCAAATTCGCCGGCACCCAGCCCCCAACTGTCAAAAAGGCCATCAAGCCATTTTCTTTGACCGCTTGGATCATCATGCCGACCTCATCACTGTGAGCATCGAATTGTAAGATTGGTCGGCGCCCCGTATTTTGCGGACGTGCCAAATACAAATTTTTGATACCATCTACGCGCGCCTCGGTAAAATCTTTTGTCGCCTCTTTGACAACCGCGACGACCTCTTCCTCAAAACCAGAGACCCCATTAGCATTAGAAAGATCCTGAATCAGTTGTGTCGCTTGCTTTTTTTCCATAAAATTACCATTCCTCCTTGATATTCACCAGATTTGCTTGGACTTCTCCAGTATTCAATACAGATGCGCTGGACTTGTATTGGATTCTCCACTATTCAATACAGATACCCTAGACTTGTATTGGATTCTCTAGTATTCAATACAAGTACGCTGGACTTGTCAAGAATTCTCCCTTGTTTCCGACAAGTCCAACATCAGTCTGTGTGAAATCCTCATTTCTATTTAAAACTTGCATACTTATATTCTATACTACCCAACGGCCCAAACTGCAAGCCTTTTACGTCAGGATTTACCAAATAAGCTTCTGAAATTTGATACAACGAAGCCAGGGGCGCTTCTTCGGAAATGATCTTGTCCGCTTCTTGCATGGCTGCCCAACGCTTTTCGACATCGTTGGCATAGGTCACGTGGGCGTCTTCGATCAATTGATCATATTTCGCATTGGACCATTTGCCATCGTTACCGTTATTGCCTGTTTGCAAAAGATTCAAGAAATCGACTGGATCGGCATAAACTGGCGTCCAACCACCGACGACCATATCGAAATCACCCCCGCGGCTACGTTCTAAGCGATTATTGAACGGAACGGCGGCCACCGTGACTTCCATCCCATCTAAAGTACTCGTCAATGACCCTTGGACGAATTCACTTAATTTCTTAGCACTTTCGGTATCTGAGCACAAAATTTCTAACTTTGCTCCATCAATACCCAAGTCGGTCTTGGCCTTTTCCCACAATTCTTTGGCTTGATCGGGATCATAAGGATTGATATCGCCGATTTCTTCGGTAAAATCCTTGCCTGTTTCTGGATTCGGGAAGCCGGTCGGTACAAAACCGATCGATTTCTTCGACCCATCATTTAAGACACTGTTGGCCAAGGATTCCGAGTCGATCGACAAGGCGATAGCTTTACGCACATCGTTATTGCCCAAGACTTCATTTTGTGTATTCATCTTTAAGAAATAGGTGCCTGGTAATGAACGGATCTGCAAGGCTTCATTGTTTTTTTCATTGGCAACGATATCGCCACTGATTTTGACCACATCAAGTTCGCCGGTATCAAACAAATTCTTGCCCGTCACATTTTCTTTGATGACTTGCACGTTGACATTCGGGATCGCCACATTGTCTGCATCCCAATATTCTGGATTCTTTTCATAGTTCCACGACATGCTGGACCCATTCCAATCTTTCAACACATAAGGACCGTTGTATAAGGTATCATCCGAAGTCGTTCCATACGCATCGCCTTTTTCTTCTACAAAGGCTTCATTTAAAGGATAGAAAGCCACAACGGCCATCATTTGTGGGAAATAGCTCATCGGATAAGCTAAATGCACTTCCAAGGTTTGATCGTCCAAAGCAGTCACACCCAGTTCATCTGGATCTTTAGCGCCACTTGCGATATCCGTATAATTAGCGATTCCTTCAAAATAGTAAGCTTGCGGAGAAGCCGTCGCCGGATCGACCGTCCGTTTCCATGAGTATTCAAAATCATGGGCCGTGATCGGATCGCCATTGCTCCATTTGACACCCTCTTTGAGTTTGATCGTATAAGTCAAGCCATCATCAGTCGGTTCGACGACTTCTTGCGCTAAGGCTGGGATCGCTCCACCTTTTTCGTCAAAAGCATATAAGCCTTCACTTACTTGTCGCATCACGCTCGTCACGACATCATCCATCGCCAAAGAGACATCCGCTGTTGTCAGTTCCGCTGTGATCCCGACGTTCAACTGTTGGGGCATCGTCTCACCGCTTGTGGTAGTCGTTGCATCCGTCCCACTTTTTGAATAGGAACAACCAGTCAAAAATAACCCCATTATACCTACCAACACCATAAAATTCCGTTTTTTCATTGGCACACCTCTTTTTCTTTTTTTGTTTTCTGGTAAAATGAACTTAGCGAATTTGAAGGAGGGCTTGCGATGAACATCGATTATTTACAAGAAACCTATCAATTGAATGAAAACGAACGGACCGTCTTGACCTACTTAGACGATCACAGTCAAACGCTCGATCACTTGACCATCCGCACCGTTGCCAAGGCTTGTTATACTTCGCCGGCTTCGATCGTTCGCCTATCCAAAAAATTGAATTTGTCTGGCTTTAATGAACTGATCTATAAGCTAAAAGAAGCTAGCATAACTAGTCCGATCCAAAGTGAATGGACACCAAGTACCGCACAAACGGCTCGGTTTGTGGAATTATTGACCGAAAACGAAGGCAATCTGATCGCAATTTTAGGCATGGGCTTTTCCACTCATTTGGCTTCCTTTATGGGAGAAGTGATGAATTTTCATTACATCCCAAATATCCAGACAGTCTACACGCAACTGCTCAATAGTCAAAATAGTCAGAAAATTTTGTTTATCATCGTGTCCCACTCTGGTGAAGAACCGAGTCTAAAAAAGACGCTGGAGTTAGCCAAACGCCAAGGAAATAAAGTGATCTCTTTTTTGGGCACACACCAATCATCTATTGCTAAACAATCAGATCTGGTTTTTGCGACCGATACCTTCAGTCCCTTTTCGACCAGTATTGCCCAACCGCAATTATTTTTTGGTCAAACATTGATGGTATTCGAATATTTGATTTGTTCATACATCAATTCTCATCAAAATAGCTAAGAAATTTCATTTATTATAACCTAATTTTAATGAAAAAGAAGCATGTATTCGTTGATTGGTCCGTGTTTCACAGGAATAGAAACATGTTTCATTAATATAAAATGAAAAAAAGCTCAGAAACCTATCTAAGGTTCTTGAGCTTTTTAGTATGATTACGAAATCGTCTCACTAGCGATCAACGAATACCTGATAGTAAATCCGATCTCCACAATTTTTTTATTGGATACTGGAATCATGATCCGGTATCCACAAATTTTTTATTGGCTACTGAAATCGTGATCCGGTATCCACAAATTTTTTATTGGATACCAAACTCACCATTCGATAACTCGGAGGCGTCAGGCCTTGACCGTTAGTCAAAAGAGAGGCTTATTTCAAGCAACAGCGACTGCTTTTTTATCAATCATCGATTTCTGTCACGATCCCCGATCCAACCGTTCTGCCACCTTCACGAATGGAGAAAGTCGTCCCTTTTTCAACAGCGATCGGATGAATGAGCTCTACTTCGATACTTACATTATCCCCAGGCATCACCATTTCTAAGCCATCTGGCAATTCGACGACACCAGTGATATCGGTCGTATGGAAGTAAAATTGAGGCCGGTAATTGTTAAAGAATGGTGTATGGCGGCCTCCTTCTTCTTTTGTCAACACATAAACTTCACCCTTGAATTTTGTATGGGGTGTGATCGACCCAGGTTGGGCTAATACTTGGCCACGTTCCACTTCGTCTCGCGTCACACCGCGCAAGAGCAAACCGACATTATCGCCAGCTTCACCAAAGTCCAAGGTCTTGTGGAACATTTCGATCCCAGTCACGACTGCTTTTTTCGTTTCATTACGCAGACCAATGATTTCGATTTCATCGCCTAAATGAACCGTGCCGCGTTCGATCCTGCCAGAAGCGACCGTACCGCGTCCGGTGATCGAAAAGACGTCTCAACCTCTTCGCCAACTTTAACTTGACCGCGCTCAATACGGCCTGTGACAACCGTTCCGCGACCTTCAATTGAAAAGACGTCTTCTATCGGCAGCAGAAATGGTTTATCAGTATCTCTTTTAGGTGTCGGAATATACGTATCCACCGTGTCCATCAGTTCCATGATAGCTTTTTCTGCTTCAGGATCGCCTTCAAGAGCCTTCAAAGCCGAACCCTTGATGATTGGAATATTGTCGCCATCATACCCGTATTCGCTTAACAGCTCACGGACTTCCATTTCGACCAAATCGATCAATTCATCATCGTCCACTAAATCTATCTTGTTTAAAAACACCACCAAATATTTTACACCCACTTGGCGCGCTAATAAAATATGTTCGCGAGTTTGTGGCATCGGGCCATCCGTTGCGGAAACCACTAAGATCGCGCCATCCATTTGAGCGGCCCCTGTGATCATGTTTTTAACATAATCAGCATGGCCGGGAGCATCGATATGCGCATAGTGACGTTTTTCGGTTTCGTACTCGACATGTGCCGTGTTGATGGTGATCCCCCGTTCACGTTCTTCAGGTGCTGCATCGATACTGCTATAGTCTTGGGGGTCTGCCAGGCCTTTCTTTGCTAATACAGCAGTGATCGCAGCTGTTAATGTCGTTTTGCCATGATCGACGTGTCCAATTGTACCAATGTTGACGTGTGGTTTGATTCTTTCATAATGTTGTTTTACCATTTTGCAAACCTCCTAAAGTTTATAATGATCGATCCACATTTTACTTATATAAAGTAAGCTGGATCTACTCTTATTATAGGTCAAAGAAGGTCAAAGTCAACTATTATGCTTTCTCAGTTCTGCTCACAGCAAATTTAATGAAGCGGCACTTTTTGGCTTGAACGAAAAACTCTTACTTGCCTTACTGGTATTAGCAACAAATATTTCTCTCTATTTTGCCCAAATATCTTCTATAAAATTTTCAGAATCTGTAAAAATAGTTTAAAAAGAAATAAATAGCCTCGTTCTCCGTTTTATTTTTAACAAAGGTTTTGGCGACAAAATCATTTATTAGTCTAAGTCCAATTCTTTGTACCAGTCCTTTCTTAATCGTCCTACATCTCTGCTTACGCATGCTTTATGGTGGGTTATCAAAGGCACTCGCTTTTTGATTTCTGGTTTCTTTCATTTTCTTAGGGGGGCTTACCACTCACGCGTTTTTCCTAAATAGCTCAAAAAAAAAGCTCAAAATCTAAAAAATGATTTTGAGCTTTTTTTAGCTAGTGAAATCCTAAATTTCAACCCAGACGTTAGCGGACAAATCATTGAAGAAAGCCACTTTCACTTTTTCTTTTTACGATAATAAATCATACCACCGACAAGAACTAAAATAACGAGACCGGCAACGATCAAGCCACGACTTGATTTTTCACCAGTTTGTGGCAGTTGGCCTTCTTTGTTTTTACTAGTGGAGGTCGTGGTCGCGACTGTTTCAGCAGAACTGGTGGTTTCGCTGCTACTTGAGCTGTCTGGTAGTGGTTCGGGCACCGCTTCTTTTTGTTTAAAGATCGTCACGCTCAATGGCGCCAGTTGGTCCTTTTTTTCGGCAGGTACGCTGGTCAGATAAAGGTCGTAATTTGTCAAGTCGACTTGCGGCAAGTTCGCGGCCGTTTCTTTGGCGTTAAAAGCCACGATATAATCGTTATTATCGTCAAATAACTCACAGGCCAAGAGTTGATCACTGGCCACCAAAGCTTGCATGTGTTGGGCGATTTCTTCATAAGAACTTAAACGTAACAAAGGTTCACTCTTACGAAAAGCAATCAAAGCTTTGATAAAGGTCACATTTTCCGAATAATCATAAGCCCGCTCCCAGTCAAGTTGATTGATTGTATCGGGTGATTGGTAGCTATTTTCATCACCATCTTTAGTGCGCATGAATTCTTGACCAGCATGTATAAAGGGGACACCTTGGGATAAGAGCGGGATACTCGTCCCTAACAAATGACGATATTGACGCTGTTGCTCACTATCATCAGGATTGGTTTTGATCAATTTATCATAAAGCGTCAAGTTATCGTGAGCTTCAGTGTATTGGATCAATTGAGCGGCACTCGCATAATTGCCCCGGTCAGGCGCTAAAGCTTTTCCGCCCAGCACACTTGCTAGCAGCTTTTCTTCCATGTCGGTAGCGCCATTGATAAACCCAGGTGCTACTTCATCAAACAACTGTCCTTTGACATCATCGCGCAACGCATCATTAAAGTGGGCGATGCCAGGCATTTGGTCAGCATTGCTTTGCGTCGCTTTTTGCTCAGCTGGCAGATTTGTGGGCAGATCCCAGCCTTCACCTAAGATGATGATACTCGGGTCGATCTCATTCAAAGCCGCCCGGACTTCATTCATTGTTTCAATGTCATGGATGCCCATCAAATCGAAACGAAAACCGTCCAACTTGTAATTTTCAGCCCAATAACTGACACTGTCCACGATGTACTTACGCATCATGGCCCGTTCTGAAGCCGTATCATTGCCAACACCTGTTCCATTGACCAGCTTGCCATTTTCATCATAACGGAAATAATAACCGGGAACGGTTTTATTAAACGCATGATCACTAGCCGAATGCACATGATTGTAAACCACATCCATGATGACGCGCAAGTCAGCTGCGTGCAAGCCTTGGATCATGGCTTTCATTTCCTTGATGCGTGTCGCCGGTGTCGTGGCATCACTACTATAGGAGCCTTCCGGAACGTTGTAATTTTTCGGATCATAGCCCCAATTGTACTGCGCCACATCTGGCTGACTTTCATCGACCGACCCATAATCAAACATCGGCAAAACTTGCACGTGGGTAATCCCTAAGTCCTGCAAATAATCCAAACCAGTCGGCTGGCCCTGGTCATTTTTCGTACCACTTTCAATGACACCTAAGAATTTACCTTTCTTTTCAGCTGCGACCCCACTGCTTTCAGCAATCGAAAAATCACGGATGTGCATTTCATAGATCACAGCATCTGTCGGACTAGAAAATTCGGGCATGCGAGTAAAATTTTCGATTGCCATTGCCGAATCTGATAAAACGACGGAATGATCCCCATTGACCGTTGCAGCTTGGGCATAAGGATCACCGGTTTCATTGACCAAGCCATCCGGAAACGTCAACCGATATTGGTAGGCCGAGTTGTCCAAATCGCCTGACACGACCGTCTCATAAACGCCTTTTTTCTCGTCAGTCCCTCGTTCCATGTTGATCGTCGCGGTGATTTCAGCATCCGCCTCCGTACTGTCAAATAGCAACAGTTCAACTTTGCTGGCAGTTGGCGCCCAGACGCGGAAAGTGGTCTCCGCTTCCGAGTATAAAGTCCCTAAATCCCCATCATAAGCAAATTGGGTATCAAACGCATCCGTCCGCACTACAGCACCTAAGCTGACTGATGTTTCCTTCTCATTAAAGACCAGCGAATAGTTTTGCGTCAAATCCAAATCTTCAGCCGTGGTCAAAGTCACGTTCAAGACGTTTTCTGACACCTCAACTTGCGACAAAGCGACTTCTTGTCCTTCGTCATTCTTTAAAACGATTTTATCGGCACCTTCTGCCGTGATTTCTTTAACAAAACGCACATTGATTTGATCCATCTTTTCGATTGTTGCTGCAGTCACACTTTGTTCTTTGATGGCTAGCGCTTGATTATAATAAATAATATCATCTCCTTCTAATAGCCAAACGTCCTGGATTTCTTCATCAGGAATGACCAAGACTTCCTGTTCTTGACTGTCTCCTACTTCTATAGTTAAGCGATCGATGCCAGTCGCAACTGCATAAGTCACTTCCGCCACCGCCCCGAAATCATCTGTCGCGTTAAAAGACGTCGTTTGTGGCTCCTTAGCATCTGCCCAAGATGTCAGCTGCAAATCGTCATAAACACCTGCTTCGCGGTAATAATGATAGCGCAACGTTTTTTCTTGTAAACTCGCTTGATAGCCTTCTGGTGGTGTCGTGCTGACTTGGCCACTGTCATCCAGCCAGACTTCCGCTAAACCCTTCGCCGTATCGACAAAAACGTCCTCTGTTTGATAGTCCCACGTATTAGGTGACTTCGCCAAGAGACCGACCTCTTCAGCTGCACCATCCAAGCGCGCAATCGCCGTTTGATCGCTTTTTGAAAAAGCAAATTCCTTGGCGTCGCCGTCTTTCGGCCATGCCCAGAGTGCCCATTTTTTATCATCTTGTGCCGAAAAATGCACGATCACTGTGGTTTCATTTTTGCTTTCTGCCGCAGCGACTGTGATACTCTGAAAGATTCCTACCACTAGCACCGCCAACAGTGTCACTAGTGCTTTTGTTTTCTTCTTCAATTGTCTCCTCCTTATTAGCAACCGATTGCCTTTAGATTTATAAAGTGCATATAAAAGTTTATTATAATAGAAACGATAAGTCAAGCAACCGATTGCATAAACTCGGATTAAATTTCTCCATTGAGAGAAGATGTCTGCTTAGCAATAGTTTGGCTTTTGCACCCTTTAGTAAAAAGCTAGCGCACGTTAAAAAAGCTCAGAAACTTGATTAAAGTTCCCGAGCTTTTTTAGGATCCACAAAAATTTTATTTTGAACGCCGATAGTAAAATTCACGATCATTTTCCGTATAGGCAACTTCTAAATGGTGACGTCTTTTGAACTTTCCCCAAGCTTTCATCGTCAAAGCGATCATCACAAAAATCAGAGTCACACCGATCAGCTTTACCCAAAAGCCAAAAGCAAGCTTTAAAGCTCGAATGACCAAGAGATAAAGCAAGAAAGTTCCTTCGATCACGATCGCGCAAAAGAGCCACTGCAAGATCGCTACTAAACGATACCGATATTGTGACTTGGCGATACTGGCTTTTAATTTGGGGCTCTGCTCTTTCGCCTCATAAAATCGTGGCAAACTCACCCCACGCCGGTAATAAGCCGATTCATTTTGGGCCCAATAACCCCAGCGATGGATCAGCCAATAATTGGCATCTTGGAGAAGTTGAAAGCAAAAAACAAAGACTGGAGTCCCAAGTAAAAATAACAAAAATGTCTCCGCATTTTCCGACAGAGCAAGAGTATCTACATCTTCAAGAAAGCCCGTCAAAGTAGTAGCACCTAAAAACGCCAGCAAAATCGATATCCCCAATGATAGCAAAGTCAATAAGTAAAACAAAACATAGATCCAAGTTTTTTTCATGAATAATAGCCTCCGAATAAAAGATATTATACCACTAAAACTTATTTAGTAGCTAAATCACCACATTTGTGACTTCGATTTTATCGCCATTTATTGGATCATTATCTGTAGCTAAAAATATTTTTCGTTGTTTACCTATGCCACGTACTCCTGTTAATACTTTAATGGTATTTTTGTTTTTAAATTCTCTAATCTTTCTGTTATAAGCAGATCGTATCTAAAATTTTGGCTCTGGCGACGTACCCCTTCTCCTTGCAAAAGTAATGTAAAGAATCATACCAATTTTTTTACCAAAAAAGAAGGTCTCAACTTCTGAGACCTTCTTAGATATGATATCAAGTTTGTTTTGATAAACTAGAAGGATTTTCTGTACGATAAGAAATATCCGATACTTGGATTTCTTCCTCAAAATCGGTAAATTTCGTGGCAAAAAAGCCTAAGAAAATGCCCGTAAATACACCAGCGACTTCTGTTGTCAAATAGCTTGTCTCGCCTTTACCAAGTAATACCAATTCGCCCTTCTCTACTAAATAAGCAAAACGATACTCATCTGGTGTTCCAGATAAACTGAACTTGATCTGTTCTGCATGAATCTCTTGATAGGCTTCCATTTTTACTAAAGAACCGATTTGTCGACGAAAGAAAAGATACTTTTTGTCCGCTTTTCTCTCTACACCGATCTCATAGTGGTGTTTCGCATTTAAAAAAGTTGTCAGTCCCACTTCCCCATCGTGTTCAGGCAAACTCAAGGTAGCTTGAAATTCAACAACTAGTTGCTCTTGATGCCGGCCGACCCATGCCATTTTTTCATTCTCAAAAAGACGACAAGGGAACTTCATATTTAAAAAATCATCTTTTCTTATTTCGTACGACATCACCTAAAACAGCTGCTAACAAAATAAGTCCGGTGATCGTTTGTTGCCAATATACGTCGACACCTAAGATATTAAAGGCATTAACAACTAGCGCCATGATGAGGACCCCTAAGTAAGAACCAAATATTGTACCTTTACCGCCTGTTGTCGAGGCACCACCAATGACGGCTGCAGCAATGACATTCATTTCCATACCAGCACCTTGCGTCGGAATAGCTCCACCCATTCGTGCAGCTAGTAAGACACCAGAAATACCGGCCATAAGTCCCATAAATACAAAGGAGAAAATTTTGAGTTTATTGACTTTGATACCAGAATATTTAGCCGCCTCGGCATTGCCGCCAATAAAGTAAAACTGTCTAAACCAAGCCGACTTGGCAAATAGAATAGCAAAAATAATAATGAAAACAATCGAGATCACGATTGGAAGTTGAATTTTGCCAAACAACATGAATCGACCGATAATATTGTATTCGGCAGGGAAACTTGGCTTACCTACACCTTGAGTCATGATATAAATCAAGCCCCTAAAAATCATTTGCGTGCCCAGCGTGGCAATCATTGAATTGATCCCTACTTTAGCCACCAAAAGCCCATTGATCAAACCAATCAATGCTCCGGCGAGGATTCCAGCAATAACGGCTACAAAAACAGGGAGATCTGCTTCTAAAGTGATCCCGACAAGAACTCCACTAAAACCAGCAATGGAACCGATCGACAAGTCAAATTCACCTGTGATCAGAGGAGCTTTTTTGTGCCCCCTCATGTAACATGGCCGTCGTATCAAAAATCGGATCGATCGGCGCAATGCCACCAGCTCGATAAAATAATTCTTCTGCAATCATATGAGAATGTCCGCAACCGAAGACATGGATCAAACCATCTGCTTTGAGCGTTTCTGCCACTTTCTGACCGGCTTTTTGGATAGAGACGGATTCATTTGTTGCAACTTCATCTAAAACGCTAGCAACATTTTGATAATATTGTTTAGTGAACATTAAAGTTCCTCCTTGGACAAAGAGTCGCTGAACAGATTAGCGACTCTTTGATCTTTAGTCCCATTCAATCAATTCCAACCCTTAGTCTCCAAGAAAGACTTAGCTTCAGAAGCAACCATATCAAAATCAGTTAAGCCGATACCACCTGGATCACCAACACCAGCTAGGCCGCCATTTTGCCAGCCTTCCCATTCAACGGAGCCAGTTCCAGTATAGCCAATTTCTTTCAAGGCTTCGGCCATTTCAACAAAGTCAACATAGCCAGCTCCAAACCAAACGTGTTGGCATTGAATGATGTTGGTAAAGCTAACTTCATCTTTGACATGCACCACGTTAATATGCTTGCCTAATTTCTTGATAGCTTCTTTGATCGGCATAAATGGTCGTACGGTCGTATAGAAAGTCCCCGTATCGACGGTACAATAAATATTATCCATGCCAACTTCTTCATACATCCGCAGATATTCATCAACGGAATTGATCAAAGTCCCTTGTAAAATCTCAATACTAACCGTCATATTCTTTTCTTTCGCATATTCAGCAATTTCTTTGATGCTTTCCATCAACATACTCCAAGTTTCATCGCGCGTCATGATGTTGTATAAAGCAGGATCATAAAATCCTTGTGCTGGTAACGTACAAATCGTTTCGGCACCTAAATCGACGGCTGCATCAACCGCTCTTTTAAATGTTTCAACACCGGCATCTCGTTCCCACCAACGCGGCGTGACAAGCGTACTGTGTTGGGCGATATAACCGATTTTCACATTTCGTTCTTTCATTGCAGCTTTTATTTTTTTGATGCTTGCATCATAATTTTCAGGTCTAATTTCTTGAATTTTTCCATAAACGACATCCATCGTATCGTAGCCATGATCCGCCACTTTATGAACAAGTTCATCTAGTGGTAATTTTCCCCAACTGTTGACAGCCACACCACAAATTTCTAAACGTCCCCATGGCATATTTGGCCAAACTTCCATAGATAAATTGATTTTACTCATAATGTCCTCCTATAATTATTTTTTCGATGATTTTTTTCCGGTAATTAAACTGTCGTTTCGTTTCTTGTTAAGACCCTTAAAATAGATTTGGCATGCCAGATACACTATTTTAAAACCACGTTAGCTAGTCGTGATTTCCCAAACTTTGTAGTAATAAACCCATAAACCTTGCTTTTGTTAAAAAATCACAACAAAAAAAGAGTTACCAGACAAAACTGTCTAATAACTCTGGGTCTATAATATTTGGTGTTGTTACTAAGAAATTAGAAGCGACACCTTTTTTCTTTTGATAACAAAAAAGCATTC
>JBFLGC010000044.1:0-22771 GCA_041859945.1 Tetragenococcus sp. | reverse complement strand
CGAATGATTTTCGAGATAAATAACGCTTGTAAAATCGATTTAAAAAATATCAACAGTTTTTCATAAATCATTCAGGTACATGATTATAAATGGACAATATTTCTTTCCACTTGTATTTTTCTAATTCTACTTTATATACATCAGTCTTATTTTGATTATCTAGATTCCATAAATTTAACTCTTTTGTTGATTTTTCAGTATCTATAATAATTTCCTTTAGATTCTCATCAGATTTTCCAAGCAGTTGGTCAAATAAGAACTCTGAAACAAATTTGTCAATTAAACTTATTCTGCTTGGGATCACTAACCTTTTTTCGAGTTTTTGTTCAAAAAAACTTACATGACGAATATCATCAACTATCAATTCTCGCCAAATTGGATAAGAAATATTCTTTATTTGTGTTGCTAAAAATCGCCATTTGTTTTGAAGGTGGGATATATAAAATCTCGCCAAGTCTTCTTGCTTATCTTTTTTCCAAAACTTTTCTTTCCTTTGAAAATAAAATTCTTGGTTAATCCCTTCAAAAGAGGTAACAATGTATTCATCTATATCTTGTGGTTTAAGCTTTTTTAAATCCCTACTTAACATATCTTCAATTAAATCAGGGTAATCACTTTGTATATTGTAGCTTTTCCAAAAAGCTCGTTCATAAGTATCTTGTATCTCTTGTTTGATAATATACTGCATTCCCGAATCAGAACCTGTTTTCATTAACAATGTAATAGAGATTATTTCTAAACTCATTCGTAATAGCAAGATGTACATTAAGAGCAGCATGACGATTGTTGTTTGCCAAACGTAAGTTAATTCTAATATAGTTTGGTTTAGACTCAGCCGCGGTAATGAAATGTCTAGTTTGATAAAGACGGGAATAAATACCGCGAGCATCAATGTTACAAAAAAGAATCTTGATTGCGTCATACGATACCAAATAGATTTATTAATTAGATAATTAACTTTACTTTTTCCTAAGAATAAATTTCCTTCATTGTGGTCAGTTAAATACTGTAGAAATCCAATGTAAATGCCATACAAGCTCAAGATAGCGAGTGAAAAACCTAAAATCTCAATTAAACTTTTACTTCTAAGATCATAAATTGGTGAATCAATTCCTATTTGTAGGTACGTTATTCCAATAAACAGAATACTAAAAAAAGATAGCTAACTACTTCGATATTGCTCTTTGCTCGATCCACTATATCTTCTAAAAAATTATAGACTTTATACGATGAATGGAAACCAATCATCAATAAACGACCACTCTGAGATATAAAACTACAAATAGGGTAACCTAAAGCAACAATTACCACAATTATTAGACTCAAAAACATATTACCCCCTCTTTCAATACCATAACTAGAAAAACATCCATTCTCAAAATAAACGTCTTCCAATTGGTGAACTATTCTACTTATATCCTTTTGAACACTGTCAACTTTTTAAACTGCCTTCAAAGTACACATCTTTACGGTTCGGTTCAGTTCGCCGAATCCAAAATTAAGAGAGATGCCTAGTTTTCGGGATAATGTCTCGGCTGATAAACCGGATTTGATTCCTAACTTTAACAAGTCGATCGAGTGTTGATTTTACGGAGAAACTATTTTTGATACATCGCGACTGTTTTTCTTGAAGAAGCCTATTTAGTCCATTTGATATCAAATAAGTCAGCTCCTAAACAATTTGGATCCTCAAGTTATTGAGATCGAGGTGAACGTAATCGTTGTTTTCAATCCGAGCCCTTTGGCGTAACGATTGATCGTCTTCAACGTGGGGATCGACGTCAATGTTTCGATTTTTGCAAGTTGAGCCTGACTCATCCCGATTCGTTCAGAAAATTCTAATTGACTGATTCCTCTTTCTTTTCGCAAGGCAATCAAATACGCCAAACTTTCCAGAATGTCTTTTGTTTCATCGGGAAGATCGATTGCTTGTTTTAATTCTTGCCAACGCATGGTTGATCATCCTTTCCTCTCCAATTTTCTAACTCAATTAAAGCTTTTTGTATTTCCTTTCTCGGTGTCTTCATTCTTTTTTCGATAGGCATGAAATAACACAAACTCATTTTCAGTCCTTGTTCCAAAAAACACTCGCCAAGGTATCGGTCGTAATTCATACAAATCATAACCTTTAAATTTTTTTACTTGTGGTTCACCGACGCTAAGTCCTTCTAATTCCAAACGAGATACTTAAAAATAAAATTTTCTCAAGACAGATTTATCCATCCGATGGTTACTTTCGTTCAGCTGATCTAGCCAATCTTGGATAGGTGAATGTCCTCTCGCATTTTCATAAATCGACACTTCAAACTCTTGCATTTTAATCTCCTAAGTCTAATTGATATTATATAACTCATTTGCTATTTTTTCAAGCCTTAAATGGCCTTCTTTTTTGTCATATTACTACTAATTTCTTTTGATTTCTCTCATAATTAGCATCACTAATTTCCTACTAAAAAAAAGCAGAACGTAGCACCAATATAAGCTTGGTACAACACTTCCGCTCATTTTCTAAAAAATGTAATGGATCACTTGATCGATCATTTTCATATCAACTGGATTAATTTTCTCAATAAAATCGATCTGTCTAATTGTATAATCAAGTGCCCGCAATTGATGAATAACCACCTGTCCTTTTATGCTGCTCGCAGAAAGAGTGTATCTAGTAAGATTCTCTTTAAGCGTTGACGTAATAGGACAAACAGCGGCAAATTTGGTGGTACGATTAAAATCTCTCTGAGAAGTAACCAGCGCCGGTCACCTCTTTTTGATTTTCCCGCCAGCAGATGGATTGAAATCGAGCCGAACGATATCACCTTTTTCTGGAATATAAGTTTTAGTCATCGAATGCCTCATTTCCTGCGGCAGGCATTCCTTCCCACACGTCAGTTTCATAAAAAGCCCCGTCTTTTGCGACAGCAAATGGATTTTCGATCTTAGGGATCAAAACGATCGAGCCATCTTCTCCATATGAAACGAGATATTCTTTATCAGGAGGAATCGTTATCCCACTTTGCGCTGGCAAAGTAACAACGATCGACCTTCCTTGTGAACGGGTTTTTGTTTTTAGCATTGATATCATCCTCTCTCATTTGATTATACTCGATTACATCAAAATAATTAACTGAAATCAAAGTACTCAAATGATATTCAACAGGAATTTCGACACCTGAAAAATTGCTATTCATTTCGTTTCAAAACAGGCTTTCATTGCCAAGATCGCCGTTCTTCTATTGGCAAATGGGGTTTTCCTTGCCAAGATTGCCGTTCTTTTATTGGCAATCAGCCTTTCGTCAGCGTTTTTCCCTTTTAGAGTTCTTTTTGAGGAGAAATCTGCTGTTTCCATTCACTTTTCGAAAAATTATCACTAGAATAATTCCTTTTTGGGCTATTCTTTGATAGAATCAAGATGTATAAAGAAAAGAGGGATGTCAATGTCAAAAAAGAAGAATTTGGTCGACAAGTTTATGGCCTCTGATTACTTTGTTCCTTACTCGAATGATCCTGAAATCATTTCGTTTATTTATCCAGCTTTATCCGTCTTAGAAGATGTGATCCAGCAACAAAATCTGGATCTTCATCAAGGCTACCTCAATCAACAGATCATCGGCTACTTTTTAACGGATATGTTGCCTAAAGAAGCCCCGATTTTTCCTGACGAGTCGATTTATATCTACGATGGCATCATTGATTTTTATTATTTCTTATATGGAGAAAAAATCATTTCTTTAGATGAATTAAAAGATATGTTATTTTTCTTTCAAACGAAGAAAGCTATTTTTTATCCGCGCATGTTTGACGAAGACGTTTGGTCAAACGATAAACTAGATTTGCTCAATGAATTTGACGATCAGGCCTATAATGATCTGTCGCCAGAAGAAAAAGCAGTCTTTGAAAAATTGAATGCTTTATTTTTAAACGAAGCGGAGTTACCCAAGCCAGCCAAGAAGAAAAAAGGCGCTGGCAATAATGTCATTCAATTTCCTGGCACGGAGAAGAAAAAAGTTTCAAAACCAAAAGCCACGTCGACTTTCTTACGTTTTCGGATCGATTTAATTGGCTTTAAGCCCCCGATCTGGCGGCGGGTCCTAGTTCCTGACAACCTTAACTTCGATCAATTCCATCAAGTGATCCAAGCCTTGTTCGAATGGAAAGACTATCATCTTTATCAATTCGAAGGAGAAGGCTTGTTGATCGAAAAAGAACCAGAAGAGGATACATTTGATTTGCCTTGGAACATAGAGGACCAAGTGCCTTCCGAAGACATCACTTTAAAAGAATTTTTCCATGAAGTGGGTCAAAAAATGGAGTACGTTTATGATTTTGGCGATTGGTGGGAGCATAAGATCGTTTTGGAATCCTTTGAAACCAGCGACTCGATCGATACTGCCTTTCACATCGACGCCAAGACGCAATTGCCTTATTGCGTCAAAGGTCGCCAGGCTGCGCCGGAAGAAGATAGCCACTATGAAGAAACTTTTGTGCCTTTTGATATCGATGCCGTCAATTCGCGCTTAAGTCATTTGCAACAAGCTTAAAAAATATTAAAAGAAAGCTCCCGCGAAAAATCGTGGGAGCTTTGTGCTTTATTCTTTTTTAGCGTCTTGCTTTTTATCCGGGATCACATTGTTCTCTTTTGCTTCTTTGCGAGCTTGCTTGAAGATTTCTTTTTTCTCTTCTTTGTAAGCATCTTGTCGCTTCGCTAAAACTTCTTCTTTTGATTTTTCAGCCATATTTTTTCCTCCTCGTAAATGACAATTTGCAAACACTTTCTATAGTTCTATCATAATAGAAGCATGTGGATTTCGCAAATCTAACGTTTGTAACAAAAAAATTTAAGCTGTTCCAATACATCCCTCTCTTCTAATGAAATCTTTCAAATAAAATTTTAAGCTTATGACTGTCTAGTCAGCAAGAAAGCTCCGAACAGACGTAATCAGTGCTAAGTCCCTGGTGAGAAAGCTCCGAATAAGCGTAATCAGTGCTAAGTCACCTGCGAGAAAGCTCCGAATAAGCGTAATCAGAGCTAAGTCACGATCAGAAATGTCCCTTCTTTCAAAAAGAAAGGACATATGACTATCACACAAAAGGAATTCGTTCCCTTTTGAAGAAGGTTCCTTACTTACTTTTTTTCACAAACTTCAGCCTTTCAGAGGGTAGTTACGCGCTATAGATAAAGGAATCTAGGCAATTTTTTCACATTATTAACATTTTCAGGTGCTTTTAAATTTTATGTTCGTTTTTTACAGAAAATATATTGAAAAACGTCAAAAGTATGCTACAATTTTCATGAAGTAAAAACAAAAAAATTTCCTTTAGGAGGATCACCAACCGTGAAAAAAATCGTTAAATTAGGTCTATTCACCCTCGCATCTTTGTCCTTATTAGCTGGATGTGGCAACTCTGACTCAACTTCTGCAACAGACGCCTCTGGTTCAGACAACAAAACTATCGACAAATTATCCATCGGCTTCGTGCCTTCACGCGATGCTGACGAAATTGTCACTGCTACAGAACCTTTGAAACAATTATTGATCGATCAAATGAAAGAAGAAGGTTATACTATCAAAGATGTTGATATCTCAGTCGGAACAAGTTATGAAGCCGTTGGTGAATCTCTTTCTTCGGGAACGATGGACATCGGTTTTATTCCTGGCGGGACTTACACTTTATATGATGATGGTGCTGAAGTGCTTTTGACTGCCACACGGGCGGGTCTTTCAGTCGATTCAGAAAATGCCAAAGACTGGAATGACAATAAACCAACTGAACAAACTGACGAACAAGTTACTTTTTACCGTTCGCTAGCGATTGCGGGTCCTTCTGAAAAAGGCCAAGCCTTAGCTGCTAAAATCAATAATGGCGAAGAATTGACGTGGGATGATCTAAATAGTGCTTCTTGGGCGATCAGCTCTTCTTCCTCTTCGGCCGGCTATATCTATCCGTCATTATGGATGAATGAAAAATATGGCAAAACCTTGTTAGACTTAGACAGTGCGGTCCAAGCTGATTCGTATGCTAGTGCAGCAGCGCGTTTGGCTGCTGGTCAAGTCGATGTCATGGTCTGCTATGCGGATGCGCGCCTGGACTATGCCGATCAATGGACCAATGAATTTGGCCGCGACAAATCGATTTGGGATGAAACCAACGTCATCGGCGTGAGTGACCCGATCTATAACGATACGATCTCCGTCAGCAAAAACTCACCGGTCATGGATGATGATTTGAAAGCTGCTTTAAGTGATGCCTTCATTAAAATCGGCGAAACCGATGCTGGTAAAGAAGTCATCTCGATCTACAACCACTTTGGTTATGCACCTGCCAAATCTTCAGACTACGATGCCGAAAGAAAAGCCCAAGAACTGATCCAATCTTTAGGTGAATAACATTAAGTAAAAACGTGCAACAAGGCTTGACCCGATCTCGGGGTCGAGCCTTTCGTATGAGGTAATGATTGTCAACAGAAAGGAATACTAGCATGATCAAATTTGAAAATGTGCAAAAGGTCTATCCCAACGGCACAGCGGCTTTAAAAGACATTAATTTAGAAGTCGAACAAGGCGAATTCGTCGCGATCATCGGCTTATCCGGTGCCGGTAAATCGACGCTCATCCGCTGTATCAACAAAATGCATGATATCACGGGCGGGACTCTTTCTGTCAATGGGACCAGTGTCAAGGACTTAAAGGGCAAAGAGATCCGTAATTTCCGCAAGCATATTGGCATGATTTTCCAATCTTTCAATTTAGTGACGCGCTCGACGGTCTTAAAAAACGTCCTGGTTTCTTCCGTTCCAGACTTAAAGGGTTGGCGCCGTATCTTGGGGGTCTTTACGCCTGAAGACAAGAAACGTGGTTTAGAAGCGCTCGACAAAGTGGGCATCTTAGATAAAGCTTATGTCCGCGTCGACCAATTATCTGGGGGTCAACAACAACGGGTCGCCTTGGCGCGGACCTTAGCGCGCAACCCGGAAATCATTTTGGCCGATGAACCCGTGGCCTCTTTAGACCCGGTGACCGCAAAATCCGTCATGGACGATTTGAAACGGATCAATCAAGACATGGATGTCACGATTTTACTCAACATCCACCATGTCGAATTAGCCCTGGAATACTGTGACCGAGTGATCGGGATAAGACAAGGACAAATCGTTTATGATGGTCCCACGAGTACGATCACGCAAGCAACGTTAGATGAAATCTATGGCCGCCATGCGCAAACTGTGAAAGCGTAGGTGAAGGGGATGTTTAAAAGAAAACCGATCACCTTAAGTAATGGCAAACAAGTCATTCCTAAACGAACCTTGGTCCCACTTTATATCCTTCTCGTCGTCCTTTTTTCGATTCTATCGATCCGTGTCACCAATTTTTCCTTGGCGACTTTAGTGGCTCGTGGTCAGCAATTCAATGTCATCTTAGGGCAATTATTCGATGTCAAGTGGAGCTATATCCACAAAGTTTTTCAACCCCTGCTGGAAACGATCAAAATGTCGCTTTTGGGCTCCTTACTTGGTTCGATCGTGGCTTTGCCTTTAGCCATGTTATCGTCTGCCAATATCGTCCGGAATAAATTTGTGGCTGGTTTCTTCAAATTTTTTTTGAGTATTTTACGGACCTTGCCTACTTTGGTCGTGGCCTTGATCGCTACTTTTATCGTGGGCCTGGGTTCGTTTGCCGGGACCATCGCGATCTTCGTCTTCACGGTTTCTTACGTTGGTAAAGTGATCTACGAACAGATCGAAAATATTGATATGGGTACTTTTGAAGCCTTGGAATCTTTTGGTTTGACCAAAGTTCAAGCTTTTCGTTACAGCGTTTTATCCGAAATCTTACCTAATTTCATGTCGACTTCTTTGTACTGCTTTGAAGGTAATGTCCGTTACGCCTCGATCTTAGGTTACGTCGGTGCCGGTGGGCTAGGCTTACTCTTGAACGAACGCCTGGGCTGGCGCGATTATGGTAGTGTCGGCGCCATTTTAGTGACTTTGGTCATCACCGTCGTCGTGATCGAAACGTTGAGCGAAACGATCCGGCAAAAATTACAATAGGAGGATCTCATGAACGCACATATTGAAGAAAAATTAGCCCAAGAACCCAATAAAAAAATGCAGTATGGCTTACTTGTGGCCTTGATCGTCCTGATTTTTGCCTGGTCGCTGTCGGCCATCTCGATCAATAAAACCAGTACGGATGGGACCCAAGTCGCCCTAAATATCTTGAAAGGGATCGTCTCCCCTGATTTGAGCTTTCTCTTTGACTTCTCAAAAACGGGCGTCGCCTATCTTTTATTTGAAACGATTTGTATCGGCTTTTTAGGGACCGTCTTAGGCGCGATCTTTTCGATCCCCATCGCCTTTTTGATGGCACCCAGTATCATGCCGAAACCCGTGTATCTGGTTACGCGTTTTTTAGTCGTCGTGATCCGGACCATCCCTGCCCTAGTTTACGGCTTGATGTTTGTCCGTGTCACTGGGACCGGTCCTTTTGCCGGGGTCATGACCATGTCGTTGACCTCGATCGGGATGGTGTCAAAATTATACGTCGACGCGATCGAAACCATCGATCGTGGCATCCTGGAAGCCATGGACTCGCTGGGGGCGACGACTTATGAGAAGATCCGTTATGGTATTTTGCCCCAACTAATGAGTAGTTTTGTCTCGATCACGATCTATCGTTTTGATATGAACTTGCGTGACGCGACAATCCTAGGTTTAGTTGGTGCCGGCGGGATCGGCTCGCCATTGATGTTTGCCATCAACGGGTATAAATGGAACCAAGTCGGCTCGATTTTGATTGGTTTGATTATTCTGATCTTGATCATCGAAGTGGCCTCCAATAAGATCCGCGCCAAACTTGCGAGTGGTGAATAGAAACTCAAGGTCCTCATCTGAAAAACGGATGGGGGCCTTTTTTTCTTTACAGCTTTTATCAAAAAGGGCTATGATAGATAAAAGTGAGGTGTGCTTATGTGGTGGATCTGCGTTATTTTTCTTATCATTGGTCTGAGTTATTGGCTTTATCGACGGTTTTATTTTGGTAAGTTTTCGTCGGACTATCAGAAAATAAAGACTTTGTTGCGCAACTACCCGCTTGTTCAAAAAGTGTTTATCGAAAACGACTGGCTGCCCAACTATTATCCGCTCGAAAGCCTTTGGCAAGTCAACACACTGGCGGTGACTAGCGGGGCGTTAGCGATCTGTACGGATATGACCCCACAAGGACTGGCAGTTTCGCAGCATTTTATCCTACTAAGCGCTTATTGTCACAGCTTTCAACACTGCTCGCTTTTGCTTCTCTTTGATCGATACGATCGGCGCTTGCTAAAGACCGTTCCGCTTTCCGGTCGCCCGCATGTTGGTGGCTTGGCGATCGATGTTTCGGAAGAAAAAATTTGGCTGACGCTAAATAACGGTAACGTGGCGACGATCGGCTTGGCAGATCTTCTAGCTTTTCCCGACCAAGCGACCGAGCCCATCGCTTATGAAAAAGTGTACGACCTGCCGGAGATCCCGCGGGCCGCTTATTTAGCCATCCACGATCAAGAACTCATCGTTGGTACCTTTGAAAAAGAGCACCAAGGTTTTTATGGGCGGTATGCCTTAGAGAACTTGGAGTCACCGGCCGTTAAAAAAGGCGCGATCGTAAGCAAAGCCCAAGCCATCACTTTTTATCAAGACTATTGCTTGGTCGCACAATCTTTTGGGCCGCGTTCCTCGCATGTTTACCTTTTCTCTATGGCCCAGTTTGAACAGGGAGATTTAGTGGAGGCGGCGGCTTTAGTGACGCTTAAATTCCCGCCTTATCTGGAGCAGATCACCGTTTTTCAAGATCAGCTTTATCTCGTCTTCGAAAGTGGGGCTAGTGCTTATCGGCAAAAGACGCGACCAATCGAAGCGATTTTGGTTTTGTCGCTAAAAAGCCTAATGCCGTCAATCAGCTAACTTACTTCAAGCTTCCCAGCTAGTATTGAATAACCCACTATTTCCGATAAGCTCGCAAGGTGTCCTTGGTGTCTTTCACAAGGACCGTCATAGGCACTCCCTTTTTCATTTCGGGTGCCTTTCATCTTCTTAAGTCATTTTCCACCATAAGCTTACCACTCAAGCGCTTTTTCACACTAATAAAACGGATATCAACACCAAGCTTTGAACGATACCAACAAGAGATACATCCTTAATAGTCAAAAAAAGAAGGATCGCAATCTGATCCTTCTTCTTCCGCTTATTCACAAGCCACTTTTAATTCTTCATAAATCGCATCGCACTCCGCTTTATCTTTGGCATTGGCCCCACTTGCCAAAGGATGACCGCCGCCGTGATGAGCTTTGGCGATTTCGTTTATGATCGGACCTTTCGAACGTAGATGGACGCGATAAGTCCCTTCTGGATTTTGAACGAACAGCACCCAAGCTTTGACATCGCCGATCTTTCCGGGAACGGAAACGATACCTGACGTATCAGCGACTGTCAAGTGGTACTCTTCCAAGAGTTCTTTTGCGATCACAACTTGAGCAGCGCCATTTTCAGCGATTTCAAGATTTTCATTCACATAGCCTGACAAACGGGCCACATCACGGGTGACTTCTTCGATTTGCCGACTCAATTCGGCCGCATCAAAATCATAACGCATCAACTGGGCTGAAATTTCTAAAGTGTGGGGCGAGGTCGCGTCGTACAAGAAGCGCCCGGTATCTCCGACGATACCCGCATACAGCAAACGAGCAGCGGCACTACTCATGGTCAGATCTTCGGGGAACCATTGCCAAAAATCAGCGATGATCTCACTACAACTGCTCGCTTTCGTATTGACAAAAAGTAGATCACCATAAGCATCATCATTAGGATGATGATCGATCTTGATCAATTTTTCGCCTAAAGAGTAGCGTTGATCGCTGATCCGCGGGGTATCGGCGGTATCCGTTGCGATCACCAAAGCACCCTTATAAATTTCGTCGGGGATCTCATCCATTTCCGCTAGGTAGCCTAAATCATTGATAGGACCGCCCACCGCATAAATCTTCTTATTAGGAAAACTAGTACGCAAAAGTTCGGCCAAACCGACTTGCGAGCCGATCGCATCGGGATCTGGATTTTGGTGGCGATGGATAATGATCGTTTCATAAGCTTTGATTTCATTTAAAATTTCTTCTTGGACTGACATTTTACACTTTCCTTTCAACTTTTAAGGACGTTCCATGACTTGGCAAACAACGATTGCTTTAGCCACTAAAGCATTTTCGATAAAAATATCGATATCAAGTTTTCCCGAACGGCGTCCTAATTCTAAGATCCTTGGTTTTAAAATCAAGGTACTTTCCATTTGGATCAAGCGGAAATAATGCAGGTTGACTTGCTCGATCCAGGTATTGCGACGTTGATTCAAGATCAGCGTTCGTTTGGTCACATTAGCGACGACCTCATTTAGCACGCCAAAAGAGATCGTGCCGAGTTCATCGACCATCTGGGGCGTGACTTCAAAGGAAAACTCACTTTGCTCCAACTTTCTTCCTTCAAAATTTTCTTCGATCAATTGGACATGTTCGGTGATTTGATCCGAGATCGTATCGGATACTTGCGGTTGCCGTTGGACCATCTGCATGGCCTTCATCACGTCTTGTCGCGTCACGATCCCGATCAATGACAAATCATCTTCGACAACGGGCATGACTTCAAGGCCGTCCCAAATCATTTGATGACTGACAGAGGCCACGCTCATTTCTTTTTTGGCCACGCGTGGTTCTTTGGTCATCGCCTTCTCGATCGTTTGAATATCTGGTTTTTCTAGCACGTCTTTAGCGGTCACGATCCCGACGATGCGGCGGTTTTTATTGATCACTGGAAAACGCGAATGGCCGGTGCGTTCCGAAAGTTTTTTATAGTCTTGCACCGTATCAGAGAACGTTAAAAAATGCGTACTTTCGATCGGCATATAAATATCTGCGACCAACAAAATATCTTTTTTGATCAATTGATCGCTAAGCGCGCGGTTGATCAAAGTTGCCACCGTGAAGGTATCGTAAGTCGTGCGCAAGATCGGTAACTCTTCCTCATCGGCTAACTGTCTGATTTCAGGCGTTGTATCAAAACCACCCGTGATCAGTACAGCTGCGCCTTCTTTTAAGGCTAACCGCTGGACATTGGTTCGATTGCCGACGATCATCAGCGATCCAGGCGTGATATAGCGTTGCATGGCATCGACTTTCATGGCCCCGATCACAAATTTGTGCAGGTCTTTTTTTAAACCAGTCGCACCACCCAAGACATCGCCTTCAATGATCTGGACCACCTCGTTGAAAGTCAATCTTTCGATATTTTTCTTTAATTTGCGCTCGATCCTAATCGTGCCGACGCGTTGGATCGTCGAAACGAAGCCGACATTTTCCGCGTCTTTGATTGCTCGATAAGCCGTTCCTTCACTCACTTCTAGATCTTTAGCGATTTGCCGGACCGAGATCCGTTCGCCCACTGGTAAATTTTCGATATACCCTAAAATCAAATCATGTTTAGTTGCCATCGTTTCTTTCACACCTCAATCGTTTCGCCTATTTGCATTACTTTACCTATGCCCGGCAACTTTTCAACAAAAGCTTGCGGATCTTGCTTGATCACTTCAAAAGTATTGTAGTGGATCGGAATGACCTTTTTAGCCCGCAAACGTTGCGCCGCCAGCACCGCATCATTCGGTCCCATTGTGAAATTGTCGCCGATCGGCAAAAAGGCGACATCGATCGCTACTTTCTCTCCTAATAAAGCTAAATCCGCACAATCGGCCGTATCGCCCGCATGAAAAATCGTTTTGCCTTCTGCTTGCAGCAAAATACTAGCCGGTTCGCCCAAATAAAGCATTTGGCCATCTTTTTCGTAGCCTGCGCTATGTTGGGCATGCGTCAAAGTGACCCGTCCAAAAGGAAAATCAAAACCGCCACCGATATTTAAACCATGTGTCTTTTTGACCCCTTGTGTAGCAACAAATGAACAAATCTCTACCATCGCGATGACAGTCGCTTCATTTTGCTTAGCGATTTTCACGGTATCACCAACATGATCATCATGACCATGTGTGACTAAAACATAATCGACTTTGACATCATCCACGCCGATATCAGCTAAAGGGTTTTGGGAAAGAAACGGATCAATGATCAAGCCTGTACCATCGTTCATTACAAAAGAGAGTGCCGAATGCCCATGATACGTGATTTTCATCAGAAATTCTCCTTTCTGTTTGCTAAGAAATAATACAGTTCAATAGAATCATTATAACAGATTTGCAAAAAGAAAAAAACAGGAAGATCTTTGTCTCAGTCTGGCAAAGGCACTTGCTTTTTGATTTCGAGTGCCTTTCATGCCGTCATAGGCACTCGCTTTTTGATTTCTCAATTATGTTTCCCAGTAGGCTAACCCATTGTCATTTAGTTCTAAAAGTATTCATACTAATGGCTCGATTTATAAGCTAGGACAAAATTTTTTATCTTCTTTGTCAGCTGTTAATTTATAATAATTCTAATGCCAATTGATAATAATTACTATTTACTAACGATTCTCTTTCTCAATTGAATGATTTAAATATCATTTACTCACTATCAGTGATACTATTCACTTGAAGCAAAGGAGTGAAGTAAAATGAGTAATTTTAAAAAATTCAGTGTAACGATCTTGATTGCTGTCGTTGCTTTGATTGCCGAATTTGGTTTTAAACAGCCCCGGATCGCTTTTTGGTTGATTGCGATTTTGGGTGGAGCAATGGCCTTTTCAATGTTCTTAGGGATGATCGAAACTTTAAAATCTGGCAAATATGGCGTAGATATCCTAGCGATTACCGCTATCGTAGCAACCTTAGTGGTGGGTGAATATTGGGCTAGCTTGATGGTCTTGATCATGTTGACCGGCGGAGAGAGTTTAGAAAATTATGCTAGCAATCAGGCTAGTCGTGAATTACGTGCTCTTTTGGAAAATTCACCGCAAGTAGCCCATCGCATCAGTGGTGAGACGATCACGGACATTACGGCCGATGAAGTCAAACGAGATGATTTATTGCTGATAAAACCCGGGGAGATCATTCCGGTCGATGGCAAAGTCATGATTGGTACGACACTTGTCGATGAATCCTCTTTAACGGGAGAGTCGCTACCCATTGAAAAAGGCAAAGATGACACGGTCATGTCTGGGTCGATCGTCAAAGACACGCCGATCCGCATCAAAGTTAGTAAAGAAGCTCGGGACAGTCACTATCAAAAATTAGTGAAATTGGTTCAAGAATCGGAGGCACAACCGGCTCATTTTGTGCGTTTGGCTGATCGTTATGCGGTACCGTTCACCTTGATTGCTTATACGATCGGTGGCATCGCTTGGTTTGTTTCAAAAGATCCGGTCCGTTTTGCCGAAGTTTTGGTCGTGGCCTCGCCTTGTCCTTTGATTTTAGCCGCACCTGTTGCTTTGGTAGCCGGTATGAGCCGATCCAGCCGTAACGGAATCATTGTAAAAACGGGAACGACGATCGAAAAACTAGCCAAAGCGAAAACGATCGCCTTTGACAAAACCGGCACCCTAACAGAGGGACAATTAGCAGTGGCTCAAATTACCCCTTTCGCCAACAACATTTCAGCTAGCGAGCTGCTTTGTTTAGCGGCTAGTGTCGAGCAAGAATCTGCGCATATTTTAGCGCGTTCTCTAGTCTTTGAAGCGAAAAAGAACCAGCTCGACTTATTGCCTGTTGAAAATTTACAAGAAGTGACTGGTAAAGGTGTCAAAGGCTGGATAAATAGTCAAGAGGTCAAGGTGGGAAATGCGGCTTTTGCCGGACAAAGTAAAAATAATCAGACGGATACGACTGAGATCCATCTTTCAGCGGATCAAAACTATTTGGGCTCTATCACTTTTAAAGATATTTTACGTCCTGAAGCCAAAACCACGCTTGCTAATTTAAAAACTTTGGGATTAAACGAAATGATTTTGCTAACCGGCGATTCCGAACGCATCGCCCAAGCAGTCGCAGCTACAGTCGGGATCAGTAACGTTCACGCCAACTGTCTGCCCGAAGAAAAGATCCGCGTGTTAAATGAGTTGACCGCCGCTCAAAGACCCGCTATCATGGTCGGCGATGGCGTCAATGATGCACCGGCACTAGCCATAGCCGACATCGGTATTGCAATGGGTGAACATGGATCGACCGCTGCTAGCGAAAGTGCCGATGCGGTGATTTTAAAAGACGATCTAAGCAAGGTCCAGACAGCCATCGAATTGTCCCAAGATACGATGAAAATCGCCCAACAATCCGTTATGATCGGCCTTATTATCTGTGTGATCTTGATGCTTATTGCCAGCATCGGTGTGATCCCAGCCCTGCTCGGAGCAGCTTTACAAGAAATCGTCGATACGGTATCGATTTTAAGTGCCTTACGAGCGCGCCGTGACCGATAGAAAAATATGAGCATTTTTGATCCATTTAATCAACAAGTAATCGAAGTAGCGTGGCTTTTGGGTTTCTATGGTTATTACTTTCTCATTTTGACAACCATAGATTTTTTATGGTTGTCACTTTTCTGTTTCAACAAGCATAGATTTGTTGTGGTGCCTACTCTTCTAGGTCGCGCATCATGATTTTTCTAGCAAACATGCTTTGCTGCCTTTTGAATCCTGAGAGAATTAGTGCTTTAAAATGGCGTAAAATCACTTCAAAAAAAATTAGAGTATCAACAAACACTGAATTTGCGAATCAGTTGTAGATTTAAGGTGCAAAACGACAAAGTCACCTCGAAATTAGCAATCGGAGGCGACATTAGATTGTGAAATTCGCTGGTGCTTCCAGTCAATGAAAAATTAGCTTCACTGCCTACCTACTATCAAATAGTCGAATGTGGGGCAAGCTTTCCATTTCTTCTTCCACATTATCGATCTCCTTTTTTTAAGCGCAGGCATTGGTTGAAAAAAAGGCGCTTCTTTCTCTCATTAGACAAGAAAGAAGCGCCTTTTTCGCTTAAATTTTACTTGCGGCTGCCTCATCGACAATGATCGTCACATTCGGATGATTTTGCAGCACACTAGCTGGTAATTCTGTGGTCACAAGGCCCGCGACCGTGCCTTTGATGGCATCCGCTTTGGCGGCACCATACGCCATCAAAATGATTTTTTTAGCTTGCATGATCGAGCCGATCCCCATTGAAACAGCATGAGTCGGCACATCTTTGACATCAGCAAAATTGCGCTTGTTGGCATTAATCGTAGATTCCGTTAATTTGACTACATGAGTCGTTGAATCAAAAGATGTCCCCGGCTCATTGAAACCGATATGGCCATTTTGACCGATCCCTAAAATTTGCACATCGATCGGATTTTCAGCGATCACTTGATCATAGTGCTGGCATTCAGCGCTTAGATCACTAGCCTTACCATTTGGGACATAGCTTTTTTTGAATGGTTTCTTATTAAATAAATGTTCATTCATAAAGTACCGATAACTTTGATCATTATCGCCACTTAAGCCGACATATTCATCTAAATTGATCGAAACTTTATCGGTGAAATCTAGCGAACTATTTACTAACTGTTGATAAAATGTTTCCGGGGTGCTCCCTGTTGCTAAGCCAAATACTTTTGCACCATTTTCGATGGCTTTGTTGACAAGTTCAAAAGCTTTTTTGCCGCCTTCTTGAGCATCTTTTACATGAATGATTTCCATTTTTAACGCCCCTTCTATTATTTTGGTCTACACCAATTTTATCACGCTTTTCTTTATTTGTCTATACTAAACCGCTGTCTTCTTAAGCTCTTATTAAAAAAGCTTCCGATCGTTTAGGATCGAAAGCTTGCTTACTTATTTACGTGGACGTTGGCTGGCATCCATGATGATAGGTAGGATCACGGGCCGGCGTTTGGTTTGGTCGAAGAGAAAATGACCTAATTGTTCGCGAATATCTTGTTTCAATTTCGCCCATTCAAACTCACTATCATGAATATGTTTTTCCACGATTTCTTCTACCATCTCGGCACTTTCATCGATCAAGTCATGACTGGCTTTGACATAAACAAAACCGCGTGAAGTGACCTGTGGCTTAGAAACGATGCGTTTTTCCCGACGATTGATGGTCACGACCACGACAAAGATCCCGTCTTCCGATAAAATCTTCCGGTCGCGTAAGACGATATTGCCGATGTCCCCGACACCGATGCCATCGACCATGATGTTTTCAGCTGGGATAACGCTCGTTCTGACTAAATTTCTTTGATCATATTCGAGGACATCTCCTTTGGCCGTAATAAAAATATTTTCAGCTGGGATCCCGACTTCTTGAGCTAGATCTGCATGGGCCGAAAGCAGGCGATATTCCCCCTGAACTGGTAAGAAATAGCGCGGCTTCATCAAATTCAGCATCAATTGTAACTCTTCAGGGCTAGCATGACCCGAGACCCGCATATTATCAGAAATATTTTTGACCGTCCCACCAGCACGATAAATCATATCTTCGGTCTTGGCGACATAAGTTTCCACGGCCGTAGTTGGCGTGGTCGTGATGTAAACCAAATCGCCTTCTTTGATGCGCAAAGTTCGATGCGAACCGGTCGCCATTCTCTGCAAAGCCTTAATCGGTTCACCCATCCGGCCGGTTTCTAAGATGAGCAACTGATCATCATCGTATTTGCGCATTTCTTTTTGGGTGATCAACATTGCTTCATCAGGCAAAGTCAACTTGCCTAATTTCATCGAAGTCCGCAAGATCCGCCCAAAATCTTTCCCGGTAAGGACCACCTTGCGCCCCGAACGATAACAAGCATCTAACACTTGTTGGACCCGTTGCAAATTGCTGGCGACACAGGCCACGATGATCCGACCTTCCCAATAACGGATCGTATCGTAGACTTCCTCAGAGATCTTCTTTTCTGTGGCGACGATCGCCGGATTTTCAGCATTACTAGACGTGCTAAGTAAAGCAAAGACGCCTTCTTTACCGATTTCAGCCAAACGACCATAGTCGGTTTGATACATCGGGATCGCTGCTTGGTCGAATTTGAAATCACCGGTGTAGACGATATTTCCTTCCGGTGTGTTCAAACAGATCCCTACCGAATCAGGGATCGAATGCGTCGTTTTAAAGAAGCTGACTGTGACCGTACCAAAATCGATTTCGGTTTGTTCGTCGATCACGTGAAATTCCTTAAACTTTTTCGTCGGTTCATAACTGTGCACCGAAAGTTTTGCCAATTCGATCGTCAGTTTCGTTCCAAATACTGGCACTTCGATTTTTTCTAAGAAATAAGGCAAAGCTCCGATCGCATCGGCATGGCCATGGGTCAAAAAGACACCGGCCACACGATCGACATTTTCTTCTAAATAACTAAAGTCTGGGATGATCGTGTCGATCCCCAGATATTCATTTTCTGGGTATTGCAACCCACAATCCAACACAAAGATAGCGTCATCCACTTCAGCGATGTACATATTTTTCCCGTTTTCACGGACACCACCGATCGGAATGATTTTTATTTTACTCAATTATTCCACCTCAATTTTGATTTTTCGTGCAGTTTTGCCTGCAACATTCTGTTTTCATGACTCTTCTAGCTTTTATCGAAATGATGACACAAGTTAAAATACGAAGAGCGCTCAGCTAGCCAGATCGTGTTGTTTGCTAAAAACACTGTGGCAAACAAGCCTCATTCCATTTTAAAAGCTTGGTCAACCTATTGACATAGACTTCTAGATAAAAGCGAATCTACACTTCCACCGAATCGTTTCCTTGTTTCATTATACAACATAGTCGCCCGCTCTTGCTACCAACTCGCCAGATTTTTAATAAAAAAGCTAGCAAACGTCTGCTAGCTTGATTTTTTTAAACATGAACCAAATTCATCGTGTGCAACGATTCCGCAATTTGGACCGAATTCCAGGCGGCACCTTTTAATAAATTATCGGATACGACCCACAAATGCAGGCCTTTTTCAAAATCGAGATCTTGCCGGATGCGGCCCACAAACGTTTCTTTCTGACCCACACAGTTCAAAGCTTGCGGGTAGATCTGTTGGCTGGGATCATCTTGTAAAATGACTCCTGGCGCATCTTCTAGCAGGACCCGCGTTTCGGTCACCGTGATTTTTTCTTTGGTTTCGATATAGATTGCTTCAGAATGGCCTTGTATGACAGGGATCCTGACGCAAGTCGCCGCCACTTTGATTGCGTCATCAGCCATGATTTTTTTCGTTTCATTGACCATTTTCCACTCTTCATTGGTATAATCAGCTTCACCAAACACATCAATTTGTGGCAAAGCGTTGAAAGCCAGGGGATAATGTTTTTTATCACTACCACAAGGTAAGATCTCTGTCGGCCAATCAGTTTGTGGCTGATCATCCAAATAGGCTTGCGTTTGCGCTTCTAATTCTGCAATCGCTCGAGCGCCAGCACCAGATACGGCTTGATAAGTCGAAACAATGATCCGGTCAAGCCCGACTTTTTGCCGGATCGGCTCTAGGGCAACCATCATTTGGATCGTCGAACAATTAGGGTTGGCGATGATGCCGTGATGGTTTTTTAAAGCCGCTTTATTGACTTCTGGCACCACTAGCGGCACATCGGGATCCATGCGAAAATAGCTCGTATTGTCAATGACCACAGCTCCTCGTTTCACAGCCTCAGGTGCAAAAACTTTCGACACGCCTCCGCCGGCACTGAAAAGCGCCATATCGATGTCTTCAAATGAAGCGGGTTCTAAGGTTTCGATCGTCAATTTTTCCTCGCGAAAAGTCGCCTTTTTGCCGGCTGAACGCTCCGATGCTAATAATTTTAAAGATTTGATCGGTAAATTTGATTGCTCTAACATTTGAATCATTTTTGTACCCACTGCACCAGTAGCTCCAACAACCGCTACACGATATCCTTCTGTCATTTCATAAGCCCCTTTATTTTCTCTTCAAATATTCATTTTCTTCTCATTTTAGCACACTTTTGCTAAAATAAAAGTTTTTCTACTGAAACATGTGTGGTTACAAGCTAAAAAGTCAAACCTTTTAGCGTAGGAAAAAGCGCAACTAAGACTTAAATAGTTTTGACTGCTATTGACGATATGAAACACAAGGTTTCGTAGTCTAATGTCTCCTCCGATTGCTAATTTCGAGGTGACTTTACGCCTTAAATGTACAACCAATCCTCATTTCCGTTGTTTGTTTACGCTCTAAATGTACAACCGATTCCCATTTCCGTTGTTCGTTTACGCTCTAAATGTACAACCGATTCCCATTTCCGTTGTTCGTTTACGCTCTGTACGTAAAACAAAAGCTACCTATTATTCGGTAGCTTTTGTTTTTTCTTGGTTGCTTTCCTTAATTGCGGACATCACTTTTGCTTCCTTTTGACTGCTTTCCTCGATTGCAGACAAGACTTTTGCTTTCTTTTGGCTGCTTTCCTCGATTGTGGACATCACTTTTTGCTTTCTGGTGCCTTTCTTCCTGTTTTGGCTACGAACAAAGTAAAGCGAAGGAGACAAGATTTATAAAAACCTTGTCTCCTTCGCTTTTCATGATCAAGATAGGAATAAAAATTCCTATGCACGTTGCGAAGAATCTTCCCCAAAATTCTTCTCACTCTGATTGTAGACTAGAAGTGTCAAAATTCAAAATAAAAACTCCTCCCTGAATTTTTCACACTTGGTTACTGAAAACGGCAGCTGCAAAAGGCGAGAGTTTCAGTTTTCTTCTCACAAAAATACTGTTTTCGTTGCTAAGTAAAAGTTGCCACTTCTGAGAAGCAATGCGTTTGGGCAACTTGATTTGAGCGGGACGGTCTGTCAAATTGGCCACAACAAGTACTTGCTTTTCTCCCCTACTGCGCAAATAGGCTACTACTTGATGCGAATCCACAGCCAAACCTTCGAAATGTCCAGTCACAAAAATATCGTTTTTCTTCCGTAATTGGATCAAGTCCCGATAATAATTCAAAACCGAATCAGGAGCGACGGTTTCACTGGCCACATTGATCGTTTGGGTATTTTCATTGACGGTAAGCCACGGTCGTCCTTCTGAAAAACCGCCACTAGCTGCGTTGGTCCATTGCATCGGCGTCCGGGCATGATCCCGCGTCCAATCAGTAGCGATCTTCAAAGCCTCGTCTGCATCACTTCCTTGGGCTAACAAACTGTCATAATAATGCTGGGTATCTTTGGCATCGACTTGCTCGATTTCAGTAAAGGGAAAATTCGTCATGCCGAGCTCTTGGCCCTGATAGATAAATGGGGTACCTTTTAGCAACAAATACATGGTCGCGATGGCTTTGGCTGACTTAGCTGAGCCATCACCTAAAGTCGAAACGATGCGGGGGCTGTCATGATTTTCCATATACAAAGCATTCCAGCCGTCTTGGTCTAGATCATTTTGCCAGCGAAACAAAACTTTTTTCATCGCGAAAAGATCGGTCTTTTCCGCCCCGATGGCACCGGTCCGAACATTGTGTTCCAACTCAAAGATCATATCCAAAAAGCCGGCTTCATTGGTCCAATTGACGGCGGCTTTACTGGAAACGCCGCTCGCTTCACCAACTGTCATGATAGGATAGTCCGCAAAAATCTCTTTCAGCTCGGTCATATAGTCGTCAATGCCCACGACATTCATAAAAGGGGCCCACGGATTATCGGTGATCTGAAAATTCCAGGGCTCTTTTTGAATATGGCTGATGGCATCTAGCCGAAAACCATCGATACCCAGATCCAGCCACCAACGGATCATTATTTCGATTTCTTTGCGTAAACGCGGATTTTTCCAATTCAAATCCGGTTGCTGGGGTGCAAAAACGTGGAAATAAGCCTGTTCAGAAGTTTCCTGATAGGTCCAAGTCGAATCTCCGAAAAAACTTTGCCAATTATTAGGCAGCATTTCTTTGGTGGCATTTTCCCAAAGATAATAATCACGATACGGATTCTCTTTACCTTTGACGGCTTCAAGAAACCAGGGATGCTGGTCGCTGGTGTGGTTTACGACGAGATCCATGATGATACGGATCTTTTTCGCGTGGGCTTTTTCTAATAGCTCTTTAAAATCCGCCATCGTCCCAAATTCAGGCTGAATAGCATAATAATCTGAAATATCATAGCCATTGTCAAAATTGGGCGAGGCATAGATAGGATTGAGCCAAATAAAATCGATCCCGAGACTTGCTAAATAAGGCAATTTGGCAATGATTCCTTGCAAGTCGCCGATACCATCGCCGTTACTGTCTTTAAAACTACGCGGATAGATTTGATACCCAATCGCATTTTTCCACCATTGACTCATTTTAATTTCACCACGAAGGCTTGCCAAGGGGTCAACGTCAAGTTCTTTAAGTCATTCAAAACTGTCTCATCATTTTGAATGATCACGCGATCAATGGTTTCTGCACTCGAAAAGGTTTGTTCTTCATTTGAAAAATTCGTGACGATCAGCCACCGTTGGCCTGCATAAGTCCGCACATAGCTCATGACGTCCGTCGCTGTTTCCAATAATTCAAAGTCGCCCCAGATCATAATGGGATTACTTTTGCGCAATCGCACCAGCTTTTGATAGGTATAAAAAATCGAATCAGGATCTGCTAAAGCGGATTTGGCATTGATCGTATGATAATTTTCGTTGACAAAAAGCCAGGGCTTCCCTGTCGTAAAACCAGCATTTTCGCTATCGTCCCATTGCATCGGATGCCGCGCATTATCACGGCCTTTGGTATTGATCGAAGTCAAAATTTCTGCTTTTGTGTAGCCTTCTGACAAACGTTCATGATACATATTGATTGTTTCAATATCTTCAGCTTGCGAAATGTCG
>JBFLGC010000043.1:0-23896 GCA_041859945.1 Tetragenococcus sp. | reverse complement strand
GGGGCTGCATCTTTACCTGTTTTATGGCTGGCTTTTCTACTTTTTCCGTAAGAGCCAGTTGACTTTTGGTGAATTTGGCTTATTCTTTACCGCCACTATCCTTTTTTTGGTGATCCTATTTGGAGCAACGCTAAGTGTGTGGCGGGCGACTTTATTTTATCTGATCGGTCTGTTCTTAAAAGAAAAGGCGGTCCATCTTGCGACGATGGATCAGTTCAGCCTTGTTTTGCTAGCTTTACTTTTACTTGATCCCAAAACGCTAATACAAGTTTCTGGCCTATTATCTGTAGGCATGTCAGCGATTTTATTATTTGTAGGGCAGAAACAAGAGCGTCCTTTCGACAACATCAGGCTCTCGCTTGAAATTTCTTTACTCATCACGCCGTTTATCATCTACTATTTTTTCGATTTTCCCATACTAGGAGGACTGTTAACGAGTCTCTTAGTTCCGCTATTCACAGGAACATTTTTGCCTTTGTGTTTGGGAAGTTGCTTGTTGACTTTCATCGGCTGGCAAAATAACCTTTTGACGCTCATTTTAGCGCAGTTGATCGATCTTCTTGAAAAAGGCTTAGCTATTACTGGCTCTTTTCATTTTATCACCGGTCAACCCAGTTTATGGCTTGTGGTAGGCGGTCTAATCCTCAGTTTACTTTTATATCAAAGTCGGCATCAAAAGTGGTTCTTTCTACCGATTTTGTTAATGATGTTACAGCAAAGTTTTTCACCCTTGGCATCGGTCAGTTTTGTCGATGTCGGACAAGGGGACAGTATCGTGATCCAGACCCCCTTTAAAAGAGAAGTGTATGTCGTCGATACTGGAGGAAAACTAGGCTTTCAAAAAGAGGCTTGGCAAGTCAAACAAAGTCGCAGTAATGCCGAATATACCCTGATCCCTTTTCTAAAAGGGGAAGGGATCCGTAAAATCGATGGTTTGATCTTGACTCACGGGGATGTCGATCATATGGGCGATACCTTAGCTTTGACCAAAGCGATCCCAGTTGATACGATTTATCTGGGGTGGGGCAGTGAAGAAAATAAGAACATGCAAAAATTGATCCCGCAATTACCTAAAGCTACCAAATTAAGAGAAGTGCGATCAGGTGATATTTTAGGAAACAAATTAAAAATGCAAGTCTTATCACCGCAAAAAAAAGGTCAGGGCGAAAATGAAGACTCTGTCGTTTTATCCTTAGCGATCCATCAGACGCGTTTTCTTTTGATGGGCGATTTGGACCAAGCGGGTGAGAACGCGATTTTACGGACGTATCCGCATTTAAAAACAGATGTGATAAAGTTAGGTCATCATGGTAGCAAAACCTCGTCAGGAGTTGCTTTTATCGCTGCGATCGCGCCTAAACAAGCCATCGTCTCCTGTGGTCTCAATAATTCATTTCATCATCCAAACCAGGAAGTGCTGACGATCTTAGATGAAGAAAAAGTCCAAGTGTTTCGTACTGACCAAGAAGGAATGATCCGTTATACTTGGACCTATTTTGATAACTATCCGCAAGTAACAGTTCAAAAAAAGCCCTGAATATGGTAGGATAAAGACGGTTCAAAGTTCAAGAATGGAGCGATTCAAGTGAAAGTTCAACCAGCGATCCAAGCCATACACGAGCAAAAATTTGCACCTGTTTATTTGGTGCTCGGAAGTGAAGAGTATCTACAAAATCAAGTTCGTAAAGCTTTTTTGGAAAGTTTGGCGATCGAAGCAGGCGATTTGAATTTTTCCTCTTTTGACATGGAGGAAGTGCCATTGGGGGCAGTCTTAGACGAAGCAGAAGCCATGCCTTTTTTTGGTGATCATCGCTTGATATTTGTTGAAACGCCTTATTTTTTGACTGCCGAAAAAAAAACTAACGCGCCGGAACAACCGATCGATGCTTTGATCGACTATTTAAAAAACCCCTCGGATAGTTCAATTTTAGTTTTCTTTGCTAGCTATGAAAAACTAGATGAACGCAAAAAGATCGTCAAGCAGTTAAAAAATGCCAGTACAGTGATCAAGGCACAACCTTTACAAGAAAGCGAAGTACGACGCTTCATGCAGCAAACGATCGATAATGAAGGTATCTACATGGGACGCCAGGCCTTTGACTTATTTATTCGTTTAACGGATGCGAATCTGACTAAAGCCATGCACGAATTTGAAAAAATCAGGCTATACACGGCCCAAAGTAAAAAGATAACGGCCCAAGAAGTGGAACAATTGATCCCAAAATCATTGGAACATAATATTTTTGATTTGACGAATGATTTATTAGCGGGCAATACAGAGACGGCGCTGCAGTTGTATGAAGATTTGCATACACAAGGAGAAGAAACGATCAAGATCAATGCGATTTTGATCAGCCAGATCCGCTTGCTTATCCAAACAGGAATCTTGTTAAAAAGCGGCTATACGCAAGGAGATATCACGAAAGAACTTGGCGCACATCCTTATCGGGTGAAATTGGCGCTGCAACAAGTTCGCAAATTAGATATCAAACGCTTAGAAGAGATTTATGATGAGTTGATCGAAAATGATTATTTGGTAAAAAGTGGCCAAGCTGACAAAGAATTTAACTTCCAACTGTTTTTATTAAAAACCTGTCAACAACAAAAAAGAGCATAAAAAAAAGAGTGGAGGACCACTCTTTTTTTTATTTAGCAACACGTTTGCTTAAACGGCTTTTATCACGAGCAGCTTTATTGCTGTGGATCAATCCTTTTGATTCAGCCATATCGATTGCTTTGATAGCATCTTTATATAAAGCATCAGCATTTTCAGCACCAGCTTCAGCAGCTTGTTCAGCTTTTTTGACAGCTGTACGCATAGCGCTGACTTGAGATGAATTCTTAGCACTTGCAGCTTCGTTTGTACGAACACGTTTGATTGCAGATTCAATTTGTGGCATTTTTTTCACCTCCAAGATAAGAGTAATTATACGAAGAACGTATAAATCAACAATAGTCATTATACCTAAACAAGGATAATATTGCAATAATAAGTGTAAAGAAATTTTACTTAACATGCTAAGCGTGTTACAATTCACAGTCAAATCAGCCGCTACACTACGAGGTAGTCTTGCTTAAGACTGCCATGGAGACAATGTGAATTAAGGGGACTGAACGCTTTAGCGTTTAGTCCCCGTTTAAAGCTTGGCAGACCTGAGACCATAGCTCAGGTCGGTCCCACAGCAGACACAAACGTGAAAGTGTAGCTTTAGATTGGCCGCGAATTGTAACTATTCAATATTTTGTCTGAAAAAAACAAATGAAAGTATTCATTAGTTGTTTTCCTTATGGTATGATGTAGCTAAGGTCTTTTATTATGAGTGAGTATCCATCACTTATATTCTGGAAAAAAGGAAGGGGTATTCTTTTTACCACAGACCTTATTTTTCTATGATTTCAACGAATATGAATGGTGGTGTAAATAGTGAGTGTTGCACTTTTTGTAACAGTTACACTAGTAATGGGTGTCATCTTTGTTAATGGTTGGACAGACGCTCCAAATGCAATCGCAACAGCTGTCTCAACGCGGGTATTGAAACCAAATGTGGCTATTTGGATCGCGGTGGTCATGAACTTCTTGGGCGCTTTAGGAATGACATTTCTTAATGCTCAAGTCGCTGAAACGATCAGTAATATCGTTTCTTTTGATGCACAAGGAACACAAGCCGCACAAATAGCTTTAGCCGCTTCCTTGTTTGCAATCGTTGTTTGGTCAGTTGCTGCTTGGTATTTTGGGATTCCGACAAGTGAGTCGCATTCCTTGATCGCAGGCCTTACTGGATCAGCGATGGCTCTAGGTGGATTAAGCGCGGTCAACAGCACCGAATGGCTCAAAGTCTTGATCGGTCTGGTGGTTTCAACTGTTTTTGGTTTGGGTGGTGGTTATGTGATCGCTAAGTTGATTGCTTGGATCTTCCAAGGCGTATCACGCCGGAAAGCCAACAAAGTTTTTACCTGGGGCCAAGCGATCTCTGCGGCTGCCAATGCTTTTTTACACGGCGCTCAAGATGGTCAAAAGTTCATGGGTGTTTTTATGCTAGTCCTCTTTTATAATGGCCTTGCAGAAAAGACTGGCAATGGTTTTACCATTCCGATTTGGGTCATGGCGCTATGCTCGATCACAATGGGGGTCGGAACATCTGTCGGCGGTATGAAGATCATTAAATCGGTAGGTATGGATATGGTCAAGTTGGAAACTTATCAAGGATTTGCAGCTGATTTAGGTGCAGCAATTTGTCTATTAGTCGCTTCCTTGTTTGGGATCCCAGTTTCTACGACTCATACAAAAACAACAGCTATTATGGGAGTCGGCGCAGCCAAGCGGATTTCTAGTGTCGATTGGAGTATCGTAAAAGAAATGGTCATGGCTTGGGTATTAACCTTTCCAGGATGTGGGATCATTGCGTATTTCATGGCAAAAATCTTTGTAGCGATTTTTTAAGGAGAGAAGACAATGAGTAGAAAAAAACAGTTCGATTATTTCAAAGCAATGGAAAAATTGGCAGAAAGTGGTCATTTAGCAGCTCAGATTTTAGAAGACATCGTTGATAATTATACAGCTGAAAACTTTATAACTAAAGCAAACCAAATCCACAAGATCGAAAAAGAGAGCGACCAATTACTAGATGAATTAAACTCTGAGCTTTATGATGCTTTCATCACTCCGATCGATCGGGAAGATATCATGGTCATCTCTGAACTTTTGGATGATATTTTAGATGGCATCAATTCGATGGCTTTTCTTTTTGAAAATTTAAATGTTACTGATATGCGTCCTGATACTGATCGCTTTGCCACAATGGTGAATACTGCGACGAATGGTGTCCATATGGCTATGAAAGAATTTCATAAGTTTAAAAATTCTAAGGATCTAAAGAATTTGATCCATGAAGTCAACGATATCGAATCAGAAGGAGATCGCCTTTTCAGTCGTCTGAAGAAAAAACTTTTTTCAGAAGAAGAGGATCTATTAGAAATCATCAAATGGAATGAGATCTATGATCGTTTTGAGACCATCCTCAACGCAACGGAGGAGACGGTCGACATGATCGATGTATTGACTATCAAAAATACATGATAAGAAAAGCTCAGACAGAAAATTGTCTGAGCTTTTTTATTCAGCTAGAAAAAGTGAAAATTACATGGCAATGAGCCAGTAACCAATAAGGATCGCGCCTAAAACGATCCGATACCAACCAAAAACGGTAAAGTCATTTTTCTTGATATAATTCATCAAAAACTTGATGGCCCAGATAGAGACAACAAAAGATACCAAGGTTCCGACCAATAAGATCATAGTATAGGAAAAATCAAAGCTGTTCCCATCTATTAAAAATTTGACGATTTTTAAAAAGCTAGCCCCAAACATCGTCGGTATCCCTAGGAAAAAGGAAAATTCAGTGGAAACAAAGCGTGAACCACCGATCAAGATTGCACCCAAGATCGTCGCACCGGATCGAGAAGTCCCAGGAATAAGGGATAAGACTTGAAACATTCCCACGATCAAAGCGAACTGATAGGTGATATCTTTTAATTCAGTGACTTTAGGGGTGCGTTTTTTGTTGCGCTTTTCAACAACGATAAAGGCGATCCCATAAACGATCAACATGATCGCAACTGGCAAAAATTTATGAAAATGAGCATCTAACCAATCATCTAAAGGAAGTCCAATGATGGATGAGGGAATGATCGCAACGATCACTTTGAACCATAAAGACCAAGTATCTTTTTTTTCTTCCGAACTTTTTGACGGTGCAAAAGGATTCAACTTGGTAAAATATAAAACAACGACGGCCAGAATGGCGCCGAGCTGGATGACTACATTGAACATATTCATGAACTCCGGGGCAGCATCCATTTTAATGAATTCGTTGGCTAAGATCAAATGCCCTGTACTACTGATAGGTAACCATTCTGTAATGCCTTCGATCACGCCGAGGATGATCGCCTTAACTAAATTTGCAAACATTTTTTCATTCCTTCCGAAAATAGGATCTTTTAATCATAAAGCTTGTCGCCATTAAAACCGATCATTTGAGAACCTGCCCTTTTTCGATGTAACTAGTAGAGGCAAAGTCACTGCAAGTAAAATCACCTTTTTCATAGGTCAGGCGGGTCACCGAGCCATTAGGGATATCCATGCGAATATTATTCTCTTGTTTGATCAAGTTCAATAAAAAGGCGATCGTTAAACCATGCGAGACCACAATTGCCTTGCCACCGCCATTTTTTTCGACACGATAGGCGATATCTTCAAAGCCAGTCCGGACCCGAAACTCCAATGCTTGGTAGGTTTCTGCCCAGTTGGCAGTATCGGCTTGATAGAGCGCATCACTGATCTCATGGAAGGTCGTGTCCCGATCGACCATTTCATCATAATTTTGAAAGTTCAAGACCCGTGGCACCACGCCCCACATCTCCGCGTCATAGCCGCCTTCTAATGAACCAAAACACCATTCTCGGATCCGCTTGTCTAAGTGGTAGGGGACTTCTGCCCCGTTTTTGTGTTCACTCAAAAGGATGCGCATCGTCTCGATGGCGCGGCCACTATCACTAGAAACTGCCTCTACAAAGTCGATATCTTTAAGACCGCGACCTAGATCATGGATGGTTTCGGCACCCGATGTGGTCAAAGGCGTATCACACCAGCCTTGGACTCTTTGGACGGCATTGAACATAGTTTTGCCGTGACGGACGATATATAATTCTGTTTTTGACATACATTCACTCCTAACTAATTTCTAAAAAAGGGATTTGTCGTCTTTTCTACTGCGATCGTGGTCGGATAGCCATGTCCTGGATAGACGGGAAATTTTTCGGGTAAGGTAAATAATTGCATTTGGATACTTGCCAATAATTGATCGAGATCACCCGTGGGAAAATCAATCCGACCGATACTACCTTGAAATAGAGTATCGCCAACGACCACAAACTCATCAAAAATAAAGCTGACACTACCGACCGAATGCCCCGGGGTAGGGACTACTTTAAAAGAAAAGGCACCGATTTGGTAATTCTCTTTTTCGAAGAGAAGGTCGGCAGGTCGAGCCGTGATTGCTTCACCGAAACGAACCGATAAGTTCTTGGTGGGATCTTGCAACCAAGCTTGTTCCAGTGGACTTAGATAGACCGGGATCTGATAAAAGTCACGTAGCTGATCCACCGCACCGATATGGTCAAAATGAGCGTGGGTCAGCAGGATAGCTAATGGCTGGGCCTTTATTTGCTCGATTTCTTCAATAAGAAGATCACCGTAAGCTCCGGGATCAATGATCAATAGTTGTTCCTCTTTCCAAAGCAAATAACAATTTTCTTCTATCATTCCTGTTACGATCCGTTTGATGTGCATCACATGAACCCTCCTTGACTTCACCTTTCTAGTATAGCCTAAAACTTGCGGATAGTTAATGAAAAGATGCGACATTTTGCCACCTTTTTTCGTTTGTAGAGTTAGGAGGTGAAAAATATGACCATAGAAGAATGGTTCCTATTAATCAAGGAGCAAAAGATCCTGTCGCTTTTATCCCTTTTAGCACTAGCGATGATCGTTGATTTTTTAAGTGGGCTCATCGCTGCTAAGATCACCAAAACGATTACGTCAAAAATCGGTATCAACGGGATCTTGCGCAAGCTAGCCAGTATGATGCTTTTGGTCTTTTTTATACCGGTGGCCACGATCATTCCAAATCATTCGGGGAGCGCCCTTTTGTACGTGCTTTATTTAGGTTATTTGCTAATGGAGATCCAATCGATTTTTGAAAACTATCAAAATATGGGGATCGATACCACCATTTTTGCTTCATTTATAGAAAAATTTACCGCCCTTTTGAAGCAAATCTTTAAATAAAGCAATATAATAAAGCAAAGGAGATAATTAAATGTTTGCATTAGTGCTGGCGTTTGTTATCCTGAGTAGCTTTGCTTGGAGCTGGTCTAAAATGCCCCAAATCATGACAGATTGGACCAAGAAAAAAGAATAGTTGTTGGTCGCTTTGATGTTTTTGATCAGGGCGACTTTTTGGTATCCTATCCATGAACTAGATTTTTTGCTATAATGAGGACTTGGAAGGTGAAGACATGCATCGAGGAAAAATATCGGTCCGTAAACTGGTCGAGTTTATTTTGCGAAAAGGCAGTATCGATAATCGCAAAATCAGCAATCATACTGCTCAAGAAGGATCGCGGATCCATCGTAAACTACAAAAAGAGGCTGGTCCGAGCTATCAAAAGGAAATTTTTTTGCAGCTCGAAACGCAAATAAAAGCGGATCGCTTCATTGTAGAAGGCCGCGCTGATGGTATCTTCCAAGAAGAGGATCAGTGGGTCATCGATGAAATCAAGACCTCAGAAGTTCGCTTTGAAGACCTTGAGGAAGGACAAATCGAACTATTTTTTGCCCAGGCGATGGTTTACGCCTATATTTATGCCTTTCAAGAAAAACTAAATGAAATCAGTGTCCAGTTGACTTATTATCAGACGACAGAAAAAGAAATCACGCGCAAAAGGCGTCACTTCACCCTAGAGGAACTGGGCCGATTTTTTGCAGATTTGACGCAGGAATATCATAAATGGCTGATTTTTCAAGAGGACTGGCGTAAAGTTCGTAATTATTCTTTGAACCAATTAGCTTTCCCATATCAAAGTTACCGAAAAGGCCAACATGAATTGGCAGTTGCGGCTTATAAAACCTTGCGGACCGAACAAGTTCTCTTTGCCGAGGCACCAACTGGCATTGGCAAGACCATGTCGACTTTGTACCCTGCTTTAAAAGCCTTAGGGGAAGATCGGGCAGATCGTATTTTTTATTTGACTGCCAAAACGATCACGCGCCAAGTGGCTGAAGATGCCCTGGCCGAATTAACGGGTGGGGGAGCAAAAACCAAAAGTGTGACTTTGACAGCCAAAGACAAAATTTGCTTTTTAGATGAAACGACTTGTAATCCTGACGATTGTCCGTATGCGAATGGCTATTATGATCGTATCAATGAAGGACTGTGGGATATTTTACATCATGAAAATAAGTTCACCCGTCAAGTGATCGAAGACTATGCCAAAAAACACCGCCTGTGTCCCTTTGAATTTTCATTAGACATCAGTCTGTTTTGTGATGTGATCATTGGAGACTATAACTATCTGTTTGATCCTAATGTCTATCTACGGCGCTTTTTTGAAGAGCCCGAAGAAAACTATTATTTTTTAATCGATGAAGCACATAATTTGGTCAACCGTTCACGTGAAATGTATTCGGCGGATCTAAGCCAAAATGAATTTGATGAATTACGTAAGACTTTTTCTAAAGCAGAACGCAAGCTCAAACGGGTGCTAAATCGCATCGATGATCACTTTAGTATGATACGTGAACAAGCAATCGCTGACCATTGGGAGTATCGCCACCAAAAAGCTAGTCCCGAAAGCTTGATCAATGATTTGTATCGCTTTACTGAACTGATGAAGGAGTGGCTGGCCGAGCACCCCACTGATTCGGCGGCTGAAAAAGCGCTCAATGTTTATTTTTCTGCCAATCGTTTTTTGAAAATCAGTGAATTTTATGATGATCATTATGAAACGACGATTGAGATCAGTCGCAAAGACATCCATTTGCGACTTTTCTGCATCGAGCCGGCTCCTTTTTTACAACAATCTTTGGAAAAGGGCAGAGGCAGTATCCTGTTTTCAGCAACGCTATCGCCTTTAGATTACTATCAAGAGATACTTGGTGGCACTCCCGAAGCGTTGCGCTATCGGCTAAATAGCCCTTTTTCAAGAGATCACCAGAAAATCGTGATTCCTGCTTTTATCAAGACGACCTATAAAGAACGTGCCGCAAGTCTTGAGGCCATCGTCGAAGTCATCCACAAAATGGTAGCGGCGAAGACAGGTAATTATTTAGTTTTCTTTCCGTCTTATAAGTATCTCGATGATACTTTACAACTCTTCCAAGAAAATTATCCTAAAATCAAGACTTTAGTTCAAGCTTCGATGATGAATGAAAGTGAGCGCGAAACTTTTTTAGCTAAGTTTGTGGAAGAACCGCAAGAATCTCTGGTTGGCTTTTGTGTACTAGGGGGGATCTTTTCTGAAGGCATCGATTTGAAAGGGACTAGGTTGATCGGTACAGCGATCGTAAGTGTTGGTTTGCCGCAGTTCAACAACGAACAAGAATTGATCAAAAGCTATTACGAGGAACAAGAGAAAAATGGTTTTGCCTATGCGTATCAGCTGCCTGGTATGAATAAAGTCATGCAGGCCGCTGGAAGAGTGATCCGAGATGAATCTGATTTTGGCGTGGTGTTGTTGATCGATCAACGTTTCAATACCACTAGATATCGCCAACTTTTCCCAACGCATTGGCAAAATATGACCGTTTGTTGGCAAATAGGTCAAGTACAGAAAGCTTTAGAAGATTTTTGGGAGAAAAAATCCAAAATGATATAGATTAGTATCTAAAAACGCGATAAAGTAAAAAGGATAAAGCTATATCCAGTGCTATATTTTGTTAAGAATTTAAGAGGGTGCGAAATGAAGATTCGAAATTATTCTCTTTTAGATGAAAAAGAATGGGTTTATACAAAAGCATTAAGTTATCTTTTTTCTCCATTTTTTGACGATATTGATACTACTAAAACTCAATTTGATCCTAATTTTTATAAGGATAAGATCGGGTTAGTTGCCACAATCGATAATAAAATTGTCGGATTATTAGATATCGGTATTTATCAACCAGACGTAAGCAAAACTTACTTATATTATCAAGCTGACTGTATTGCTTATTTTGAAAATCTAACGGTTCACCCCGATTTTCAGAGACAAGGCATTGCTGGAAAATTATTTAAAGAGGCCAAAAAATTACTAATAAAAAAAGACGTTGATGTCCTGGCTATATTTACGCGTGAATCAGATAGTACTAACGAGTTATATCAAAAATGGGGAGCAGAATTAGTCTGTCAAGATTATCTTTTGGTGGGAACACCTAAAAATTTAGAATCATGTCAGTACTTGTTGGATAAAGAAAATAAAAAATTAAAATTAGTAGGTCATACCAGTAATACAGTTATTACTAGTATTTTACGTGAGGGTCATTATTTAGTAACAGATGAAGCAGATTTAGAGAAATTTAATATAGATCTTTTAATCAAAGAATTTTCATATATCCTCAAATTAAAATAGTTTTTAATATCTGAATGGTTTGTTTGAAATCACAAAATTTTAAGAAATTTTTGATTGAAAATACAGTCTAAAAATTATACCACATTTACATTTGTGTAAAAAAAAGGTATCATGAAGTAAGTGAAACAAGGAGGGGGAGCATAATGAGCGAACCAATGACAGAACAAGAGATCCAAGAAATCAAAGATAACATTTTAATGGCTTTGGAAACCGTGATCGACCCTGAATTAGGCATTGACATCGTGAACTTAGGACTGATTTATGACTTAGATTTCGATCCAGAAACTGGAAATACAGTAATCAAAATGACTCTGACTACTATGGGTTGTCCCTTGGCTGATATTTTGACAGAAAATATGCACGACGCTTTACAAGAAGTTCCTGAAGTGAAAGGCTTGGAAGTAAAACTTGTTTGGTATCCAGCTTGGACGACTGATAAGATGTCGAGATATGCACGGATTGCTTTGGGGATTCGATAGGATTTCCCATTGATTTAACAGCGTTTATCACTCATTTAGTATGTAGTCCAAGCCGATTTTTTGGACTTCGGATACCAGATAAAATGAGGGTATTTTTGATACGGATACCATACCAAATGAGGAAACACTCTGAACTCTTTTATTAACTTTTAGAAAAAAGTGAGTAAAGGAGTTTTTGTTTTGCAAAATTTTAGGTTAGATGAACTATTATGCACAAAACTTTAAAACGTCTTAAAACGCAAATTAAGCAGCATAGAATTGATTCTACATTTTACAGAGTTACTTTAAAATGAGTAATTGGAGATAGGATTTAGTTAGGTAATAATTTCAGCGAGGATTTTTTAAACCTTGTTAATGCTGGAAATAATTTTAATTTGGAACCAATTACTAAATGTATATACCTAATCAACTGATGTAGATGATACTCAAAATGTTGCTATTTTATTTCTCCATTCGTGTTGAAGCTTTTTCGTATAGCAAAACCATTAGAAGCGTTATGATTCCACCCTGTATATGTTCCATCTTTATTTTGTTCAACGTTTGAAAAAAGAATAGAACCTTCAGGCAAAAGAACTGCTATTGCTGATAAAATCTCAAATAGATATTTCAAGTTTCCATATTCTGACATCATCTGTAAAAATTGGTGTCGTAAGCTTTGATATGCGTTATTCCATGAATATTGACGGTTTCCTTTCTTATGTTTGTTAGTAAATGTTTTATTTAATCTTTCTTGGTTCTTTTTAAAAGGAGTGAATATTTTTTTGGAAAATTCATAATCTAAAAAGGTCACTATAACAACTTTATTTTCTAAGTCCAATTTTGCAATTACACAAACCTCATCATATTTGATGTCAGTTTTACCATACTTTTCTTTGATAATTGATTCTAATAAGCTTCCTGAACGAAGAATTAAGTCAGCTATTCTTGGAGAGTAAACATTTTCTTGCTCTGCTTTAAAAGATATAGAATAAGAAAGGTCAATCACTTCTGTTTCAATATGATTCAATATTTTTTTGTATGCTTCCATGTAAGGCACCATCTTTCGTAAACAATAATAAATACATTGTTAAAGTTATTTTATCATAACTAATTAGTGAATAAAGTGAGTGTTAACTATAAATTCTATATCCATTTGAAAATATGTGAGTAAAAATTAGTCAAGTCCACAATTTTGTGTAAAAGTTCAACCTCATCAAAAACACAATGTTTTGCGCTGTGAACCTAACTGCCATGCATTTCTTTCTGAGGAGAGAGGTTAAGAGCAGTAGCGACTCTTGATGTCTCTCCTCAGAAAGAAGAGAATCGCACAGGTTCATGGTGCTAAATGTTATTTGGATCAAAATCTAAATATTTTCGTGGAGAAGCCAGCCACTCTGTGTCTTTCTCCATCAAAAGTGTACCAATGATCCGAGTGATGGAATCGATATTTGGAAAAATCCGAATCACTCGTTCTCTACGGCGAATCTCTTCGTTCAAGCGTTCCAATACATTGGTTGTACGAATTCGTCGGCGGATATTTTCAGGAAAAGACAAAATTTGAATAGCATCTTCAAAGCCATTTTCTAAAATGTCGCAAGCAGCACTTAATTTTGAATCACAGCCATATTTTTCCAAGAAATGTTCTTTCCTTTCACGTGTCAATTCAAGTTCAGAAGCTTTAAAGATACTCTTCAACTCGTCTTTTACATCAGAAGAAACTTTCTTTGGCAGCTTATCAAAAATATTTCTCAAAAAGTGGGCTTGGCATCTTTGCCAGCTCGCACCCAAAAAGTTCTTACGAACAGCCTTCACTAAACCTTTGTGTGCATCAGAAATAATCAGTTTTACACCGGACAAACCTCGTTGAACGAACGATTGAAAAACAGTATCCCAATTATCTTCCGATTCGCCATCTTGAACATCAAAACCAAGAATCGTACGTCGTCCATCAGGAGCAATGCCGATGCCAATATATACACCTTTAGAGACAATTCGATGGTTTTCTCTTACTTTCATATACAAGGCATCACACATGAAAAATGGATATTCCGAGCCTTTTAGGCTCCGGTTTCTCCACTCAAAAACAAATGGATCCAACTGTTTCATCAGATTTGAAACGAATGATTTAGAAACAGTCGTACCACCCGTTAACAGTTCAACTGTTTTCGTTACTTTGCGAGTGGAGACACCAGAAATGACCATTTCAATCATAGCAGCGATCAAAGCTTGTTCACTTCGTTGATATCTTTCAAAGATAGTAGGACTAAACTCACCGTCTCTGGTTCGTGGAACATGAAGTTCTAGCGTACCCATTCGAGTTGTAAACGAACGATCGTAGTAACCGTTTCTTTGTGATTGCCGTTCTTCTGAACGTTCATAAGCATTTGCCTGAATATATTGATTTCGCTGTTCTTCCATCAGCTGATTAAACATGATAGTCATAAGTGTCTTTGCGGTATCATTCGCACCGCTTTCGTTTATAATGGCTTGAATTTCTTCGCTTTCAAAAGTAAAATGTACTTGAGTCATTGATATCAGTCCTATTCGAGTATGTTTTCTGCAAAAAACATTGTACTCCTAACTGAGATCAATGGCTTTTTTGATGCTTCACTTTTACACAATTATATGGACTTTATCAAGTCATCGATATTAGTAATATTTCTAAACTGTTATCCTAATGCACAAGCAACTTTCTTTGAATACCACTAGATTTATATTATAGTGAACTTGTACGATAAATATAGTCCACAGAAAGGAAGTTTCAAGAAATGGCTAAAAAACTCGGTATTGCAACAGTTGTCAATGAAGGTGGTCGTGAAGGCGTCAGCAAGTCACTTAATGGCGATTTTGAAGTAAAAACGACAGGCACGAACAAAAAAGGGTACACTAATCCAGAAGAATTGTTTGCTGCAGGGATCTCTGCTTGTTTCAATGGTGCCATGCAATTTCCTTTAGAACGTGATGGTTTGGGCGATCGCAACCGTACCATCCGCGCTGAAGTAACGCTACTTGGCGACTTGCCAGATGATTTCACAACTTTACATCTAGCCGTGACCTTAAAGGGTAAAATCGAAGGCCTAACGAAAGATGACACAGTCAAATACATGAAAGAAACAGAAGCCATTTGTCCTTATACCAAAGCAATCGATGGTAACGTCGAAATTTCGTATGAAGCAGAATAATCTATCTAAATAAGCTAGCAGAAAATTCTGCTAGCTTATTTTTTTCTCCATATTTAAAAATTGGATGATTCATTTTGATTTAGATTCAATTCCAGCAAGAAATACTTGGGCGACATTTTGAGCCGTCACAGCTAAATGACCTAGCGTCGTTTCCCGATTCATGGCTTTTTTTACAGACGTTGGCCCTGCTTGTATGCTTAAAATAGCCGTCATAAAATCGGCTAACCTGCCCAAATCTTCCTCGCGTTTTCCAGTCAAAGCAATGACCGGCAGTCGATACTTTTCGGCAAGCTGAGCGACACCAAAAGGGACTTTTCCTTCTTGCGTTTGTCCATCGATTTTTCCTTCACCAGTGAACACTAAGTTGGCGTCCATTAATTGTTTTTCTAACCCAACCAATGTCTGGATCGTTGCAAAACCATTACATATCTTACCACCCATTAGCAAGGTCGCAAGCCCTAAACCGCCCGCAGCCCCGGCCCCGGCAACAGACAAAAATGAAGCCGCAATTGGTGCCATCAACTGTTGGGCTTTTTTATCCAGTAATGCTACAGTTTCTGTACTAGCTCCTTTTTGGGGACCGAAAACAGGCGCAAAACCATTTTCACCATAATAAGGGTTAGTCACATCGGCTAAAGCCATGAGTTGTGGTATTTTTTGTAATTGTGATAAGTCAATTTTTTGGGTGCTGAGCAAAGGATTTCCCGAGGTAAATCGTGAAAGTCTTGCTCCCATCGCTTGCAAAAAACCGAGGCCACCGTCAGAAGTGGCACTCCCTCCTAAAGCCATATAGATTTGATCGACGTTATGCTTTAGAGCATCTTTAACAGGAAGCCCTAAGCCGAAAGAGGAAGCTTGTCGTGTCGTTTTATCTGTTGGTGATACACTTGTCCAGCCGATAAACATGGCCACTTCGATAACAGCCATTCGTTTCCCTTGGTAAGTGGTCAAAAGATACTCTCCGGAAGTTGGATTACCTAGGCAATCGACCGTTTTTACTGACTGCCATTTTCCGCCTAAAGCAGCGTAAATCGCCGCAGCCGTTCCTTCACCTCCGTCAGCAATGGGAATATTTACCTTGTTCCATTGCCGAGGTAAATTAGCTAAGACTGCCTCATTGGCCTCTGCTGATGTAACAGAACCTTTGAAAGAATCCAAGGCCGCTATAACTTTCATCAAATTTCCTCCTAAAAATTTCAAAAAGGGACCAGAATGATATCTGGTCCCTAAACTTTAATTTGCAACGATATTGACCAATTTGTTTGGTACGACGATCACTTTACGGACCGTCTTTCCTTCAATATTATGCTTGATGGCTTCATTTTCCATGGCTAATTTTTCCATTTCGTCTTTTGGTGTATCGACAGCGATATTCAATCGAGCACGAACTTTCCCATTGACTTGCAAAACTAGTTCATAGTCTTCTTCTTGCAAATGAGCTTCATCAAAAGTAGGCCATGGCACGTAAGAAATACCCTCTTTATTGCCTAAAATTTCCCATAATTCTTCGCCCATATGTGGTGCGATTGGCGCTAACATTTGAACAAATCCTTCAATGTACTTGAAAGGCAAGACATCGACTTTATAGGCCTCATTGACAAAAATCATCAATTGTGAGATAGCCGTATTAAAATGTAGCGCATCGATATCTTCCGTCACCTTTTTCACTGTTTGATGATAAACTTTGGTTAATTTACCATCATTTACAGTAGTAATACGGTCGCGCATCTTCCCTTTATCGTCCACGATCAATCGCCAGACCCGATCCAAAAACTTACGGCTTCCTTCTAGGCCATTTTCGCTCCAAGCGATCGATGCATCCAGTGGACCCATGAACATTTCATAAAGACGCAACGTATCGGCCCCATATTTTTCCACGACCTCATCAGGATTGACAACATTGCCACGTGATTTAGACATCTTTTCATTGTTGTCACCTAAGATCATGCCCTGGTTAAATAATTTTTGGAAAGGTTCTTTAGTAGGCACCACTCCGATATCATAGAGGAATTTATGCCAGAAGCGTGAGTACAATAAATGTAAAACGGCATGCTCTGCCCCACCGATATAGACATCGACAGGCATCCAACGTTTAAGTTTTTCATAATCAGCCAAAGCTTCTTTATTATGAGGATCGATAAAGCGCAAGAAATACCAAGAGCTACCGGCCCATTGTGGCATCGTATTGGTTTCACGACGCCCTCTCATGCCGGTTTTTGGATCAACGACATTGACCCAATCTTCAATATTTGCAAGTGGTGATTCTCCAGTGCCACTTGGTTTGATATCCTTGGCTCTAGGTAAACGCAAAGGCAGTTCATCTTCAGGAACGACTGTAGCCGTCCCATCTTCCCAGTGAATGATCGGTATCGGTTCGCCCCAATAACGTTGCCGGGAGAACAGCCAATCACGCAAACGATAGCTGACTTCTTTATGCCCACAACCTTTTTCTTCCAACCAATGAACGATTTTGTCGATAGCATCTTTTTTATTCAAGCCATTCAAAAAGTCGGAATTAATATGTGGACCGTCTTCAGTAAAAGCTGCTTCACTGACATCGCCACCTTCAAGAACAGGAGTGATAGCCAAGTCAAATTTTTTAGCAAAAGCATAGTCACGATCGTCATGGGCTGGTACTGCCATGATGGCACCCGTTCCATAGGAAGAAAGCACATAATCAGCGATCCAAATTGGGATTTCTTTACCATTGACAGGATTGATAGCATAGGCGCCTGTGAAGACACCGGTTTTTTCTTTTTCAAGATCCGTTCGTTTCAATTCAGATTTCTTGGCAGTAGCTTCGATATAAGTCTCGACAGCTGCTTTTTGTTCAGCAGTCGTGATCTCTTTGACCAAAGAAAGTTCAGGTGCCAGTACCGCATAAGTTGCCCCAAACAAAGTATCTGGCCGAGTCGTAAAAACGGTAAAGTCTTTGTCAGTGTCCACAATCTTGAAAGTCACATCAGCGCCGACCGAACGACCGATCCAGTTGCGTTGCATATCTTTGATACTTTCTGGCCAATCCAAGTCATCTAGATCTTCTAATAGGCGATCAGCATAAGCTGTGATTTTGAGCATCCATTGCCGCATCGGTTTTCTAACCACAGTGTAGCCACCACGCTCACTCTTGCCATCGATGACTTCTTCGTTAGCGATGACTGTTCCTAATTCAGGGACCCAGTTGACAGGGACCTCGGCTTCATAAGCAAGCCCTTTTTCATACAACTTTTCAAAAATCCATTGCGTCCATTTATAATATTCTGGATCAGTCGTATTGATTTCACGATTCCAATCATAACTAAAGCCCAAAGAATTGATTTGACGACGAAACGTTTCAATATTTTTCTTGGTAAAATCGGCTGGATCGTGACCAGTATCTAAGGCATATTGCTCAGCTGGCAAACCAAACGCATCCCACCCCATTGGATGCAAGACATTGTAGCCTTGTGATCGTTTTGTCCGCGCTAAGATATCGGTCGCCGTATAGCCTTCTGGATGTCCGACGTGTAAGCCCTGACCAGATGGATAAGGAAACATATCCAACGCATAGAACTTTTCTTTTTCTGGGTCATCCAAGGTATTAAACGTATTGTTTTTGGCCCAGTATTTTTGCCACTTTTTTTCAACTTCTTTGTGATCGTAATTCAAAAACGACTCCTCCTAATAATTTATTCATTTTGGTTTTTCTCCCGCTAAAAAACAAAAAAGCGCCTGTAAGAAGCATAAAAAAGCCTCTCATAGGACGTATTTCGACGTGGTACCACCTATTTTCGCTGACGCTGTGCCAGCCTCAAACGTTGTAACGGCCGTCACCGATAGCTCACGCAAACTTACTCAGGCAAGTTCAAAAGGATGCCTCTGCATTTTCACCAACCATGCAGTCTCTTAAAGAAAGCTTTCTTTTTACTACTCCATTTATACGTGTTTGTATTGGTATCATCATATCAAATATCATGAATCATTTCAATCAGTTTTCACAATTTTCAGTTAAAAAGCGAATGATTGGTTATAATTCACGACCAAACTTGAGCACCACACTTTCACGAATTTGTCTGATTCAATGCGTCTCAGTCATCATTTTACCGCAGATTTATTCGTGTAGGTAGGGATTTGATTCAGTCAACTATCTCAATGGATAAAATTCTAGCAAAAATAGTTTAATAAAACAAAGAAAAATAAGAGATTCTCACTATATGAAGGGATGACAACCAAAAAAATATTTTCAAAACACTGAGAGAAAGCACTATTTGGAAAGAATGAGTCAAAAAATAAATTAACTTGATTTTCTCCAAAATTTCAAGGGCTATTTTTGATTCCTACTCGTAAGAATTTTTCGTTGAAGAAAGGGTGATGTTCCTAGACCCACTCTTGCTGAGGAGATTCTCCTTCTTCTCAGCCGTAATTTTTTAGGTTCAAAAAAGCCTCCAGTTTCTAAGCTGGAGGCCACTAACGATCAACTGACTTTTAAGTTTTGACCAACATAGATGATATCAGAACTCAGTTTATTCAAAGTTTTTAGTTGACTGATCGATACACCATATGTTTCTGAAATCAACCAAAGTGAGTCTCCACTTTTGACCGTATATCCTGCTGATTTGGTAGAAGTGCTGCTTGTCGTCGTTTTTGAAGTAGCGGTACTTCCTTTTTTCACCGTCAGCTTCTGGCCGAGATAGATAAAATCACCACTGATATTGTTCCAACTACGCAAATTATCCATCGAAATGCCATAATTATTGGCAATCAACCAGATAGAATCACCGCTTTTAACTGTATAAGTCGTACCACTTGAACTAGTACTACTTGTAGAACTACTTGTAGCATTATTTTGGCTTGATTGTGAGTTTGTTGAATTATTCGTATTTGTTTTTGATCCTTTTTTAACGATCAATTTTTGTGGCCTGGATAAATGAAATTGTTACTGATATTATTCCAACTACGTAAATCATCCATAGAGATTCCATAGTTATTGGAAATCAACCAAACTGAATCACCAGATTTGACCGTATAGGTGGTATTGCTACTACTTGAATTGGTATTAGTGCTCGGTTTAGAAGTCGATGAGTTATGACTAGTGCTCGTTGTACTACTTTTCACCTTCAATTTTTGATTTGGAAAGATCAAATCACTGGTTAGGTTGTTCCAGCTCTTCAAATTAGCTACAGTTACACCGTATTTAGTAGCAATCAAGCTTAAATATTCACCTGCTTTGACTGTATGTGTCGTTGCGCTTGAACTTGTACTATTATCGCTTGAAGTGGAGCTAGCTGAATTAGTCGTTGAACTAGAATTGTTAGTAGTCGAGCCAGTTGAGCTTTTTTGCAGTTTTAAGGTTTGTCCCACAAAAATGGTATCACTTGTCAAATTATTCCAGCTCTTCAAATCATTCACTGACATGCCATAGTTAGTGGCTATAAGCCAAAGCGAGTCACCTGATCGAACTGTATAAGTCGAAGCAGATGAACTATTTGAAGTTGTCCCACTTGAGGATGAACCAGATCCTGTAGAGGTCGACGGCCCACTTGCTCCTGGTAACAAAGTGTTCGTATTACTATTGCCACTAGCTGGTGTATCATATTGCGTCAAATTATACTGTTTAATGATGGCGTTCAAAGAGCTGGCATATGTTGGTGCAGTAGCATAACGTCCCGTCAGCCAAGTGGTAGCATCACGATAAGAAGTCGTATTGCTCTTCCAAGCACCTGAATAAAAGTAGACTCCTGATTGAAAAGAGGTATTTCTCAAAACATAGGCATTATCTTGGAATGATTCAGTATAAGATGGATATTTGCGGAAAGCAGCATTTACCCAGATCCTTTGACTATTGACATATTCTTGAGTGGCCATGGTAACTGATTGACCGTTATAAGTCCCTTTTATTCCGAAAAGATTATAATTTGGAGCACTTCCTAAACCACTTTGTCCCCAACCACTTTCTAAAGCAGCTTGAGCGATCATGACCGAAGCATACAAATCATTTGCATCAGCAACTGGTTTGGCGTAACTTGCGATTTCAGCGATAAAAGTGGCTGGATTCACTGAAAAAGAGCGCGAAAACGTCGTTGCTGCAAAAGGAGCAACAGTCTCTGTTTTTATTTCTTCACTATCAGCCTCTGAAGACTCACTAGAAGATTCACTATATGTATTATCATACTCACCAGCGTCTGCAACTTCCACTTCTGGTGTTTCATCACTTACAGCAGTTTCCGTTTCACTAGTGGCTCCTTCTTCAGCAACGATCGGCTCATCGATCGTATAATCAGTAGACTGTTCGGTTGCATCTACTGGTGCCACAACTTGACTATCTGCATCTTCTGCATGAACAGCGACAGTAGGGAACAAAGGCAGGACTGACACCGCTGTAACAGTAGTTCCTAAAACAGCCGCTGTTTTTTTCATTGCTCCATAAGTTGTCCATTGCTCAGCTAATTTTCTTCTTTCTTTTCTAGACAATGACTCTCCCATTTTTTCTTACCTCCCTGAACTCTTTCGTACCTTTCAGTATACATGGATTTTCTTCTTAAGAAAAGTTTAATGTTTAAAAATCACAAAATGTAACGCGGCTGTAACCTCTCTGTGATATTCGTCCTTGCTTCGACGAATTTTTCTTAAGAAAACTATGTTATACTAGGAACACAAAGCTTACAAACAAAGGAGACCTCTCCATGAAACACAAACTTTATTACCAGTATGCTGGCAGTTGTTTCTTACTGCTATTTGCTCTTCTTACCTATATCATAAAATTTAACAGCACTTGGATCACATCTTTTGATCAGCTTGTGACAAATTGGGTTTACCAACTCTACCCTAAAGCAACTGCTTTTTTCCTTTGGATCACTAAATTTGGCAATACTGTGACCGTCATTTTACTTTTCATCGTAATCTCCTTTTTACTCATTTATGGAAAATGTTACGTTGAGGCGATTTGGCTTGCCAGTGGTTTTATCAGCATGAGTGGGATTCTAAATCCTTTGCTTAAAATAGTTATCAGTCGAGAGCGACCAACGCTTGAACACTTGGTGACTGAAACCAGTTATAGTTTTCCTAGTGGACACGCGCTGACCAGTATGGTTTTATACGGGACGATTTTTTTATTGATTCCTTTATTTTTTCATTCGAAAACAGGTCAAACCATTATGAAAATACTTTTAATTTCATTGATCCTCTTGATCGGCATCAGTCGGATCTATCTTGGGGTCCACTTTCCTAGCGATATCCTAGCTGGTTATTGTCTGGGCTTGACTTGGCTCCTTTTTTCATATCCTTACTATGAGAAAAAAGCTTGGAATGGCAGTTAAAAAGAAAACAAAATTAAAACAGAAAGTGTGTAACTATGTCTGAATTTATTTACAGTGAGGATGGTACAAAAAGATACCATTCATGGAATTATGCCTTGCGTCAAGAATTTGGCGGAAAAATTTTCAAAGTACCCGTCGATGGCGGCTTTGACTGTCCCAATCGTGATGGTACTGTTGCGCGTGGTGGTTGTACTTTCTGTAGTGTTTCAGGTTCAGGAGATATGATTGTCGCACCAGAAGACCCCTTATCGGTCCAATTCCAAAAAGAAATCGATCAAATGCATCGAAAATGGCCACACGTCGCTCAATATATCGTTTATTTTCAAAACTTTACCAATACTCATGCCCCTGTTGAGGTGATCAAAGAACGTTTCGAACAAGTTGTTAATTTGCCTGGTATGATCGGCCTATCTGTGGGCACACGGCCAGATTGCTTGCCTGATGAGGTGGTCGACTATCTTTCCGAACTCAATGATCGTCTTTACTTGTGGGTCGAATTAGGTCTACAATCGACTTTTGAAGAAACTAGTCGCAACATTAACCGCGCCCATGACTACCAAACTTATCTTGACGGTGTAGCCAAATTACGCCAACACAATATTCGCGTTTGTACCCATTTGATCAACGGTCTGCCTGGTGAAACGCTTGACATGATGTGTACGAACGTCCGGCGTGTGGTCCTTGATTCCGACATTCAAGGGATCAAACTTCATTTACTTCACTTAATGAAAAAAACACGCATGTTGCGTGATTATCATGATGGTAAATTACAACTGATGACCCGTTCTGATTATGTGCAAGTCATTTGTGATCAATTAGAAATGATTCCTCAAGAAATCATCATCCATCGTTTGACCGGTGACGCCCCTTGGGACAGTTTGGTCGGTCCTATGTGGAGCCTAAAGAAGTGGGAAACTTTAAATGCCATCGACAAAGAACTCGAACGTCGTGACTCCTATCAAGGAAAATTCGATGTTAGAAAGGAAGCAAGTGCCCATGCTAGCCACATCCTTAGCATTTAGTCACCAGCTATTAGAAGAAGTGATCCAAAAAGGCGATCATGTCGTCGATGCCACAATGGGTAACGGCCATGATACAGTCTTTTTGGCAGGTTTGGTAGGGGAAGCTGGTAAAGTTTATGCTTTTGATATCCAAAATCAGGCACTACAAACCACTCAAGCAAAGTTGCTCCAAAAAGCCCTGATCGACCGCGTAACGTTGATTTCTGACGGTCATGAAAATATCAAAAATTACCTAGGTAAAAACGAAGTGATCCAAGCAGCTATTTTTAATTTAGGCTATTTGCCCAGAAGTGATAAAACGATTATTACGAAACCTAGCACAACCTTACAAGCTTTGAGAGTGCTCTGCTCTCACCTGGGTAAAAAAGGACGGATCTTGATTGTCGCTTACTATGGACACGATGGTGGTTTAGAAGAATTACATCAAGTCGAGAATTTTTGTCAGAAATTACCACAAGATGAATTTCAGACACTGACCTACCGCTTTCTCAATCAAAAAAACCAACCCCCGATCTTATTTTGTATCGAAAGAAAAGGGTAGTCGCTTTCTTTTTTCTGCTTGCTTATGATAAACTATCGCTAGAACTATTCTTGTCAAAGGAGAATGACCTTGAAAATCAAACCGAAGCAGTACCTTATTTTGACACTTATTTACTGTTTGACTATTCTTTTTTTGCCAAAGCTTGTCTTTGCACAAACAGATTGGAGCAGCGTTTTAAGTGATTTGCCGGAAGTTTCTGAAACGGATCTGCCCTCATCTGCCATCGTGATAG